>NZ_JBIXJT010000015.1:0-163562 GCF_052871455.1 Pseudomonas sp. LARHCG127 | reverse complement strand
TCGCTCCCACAGGGGGATTCGGGGTAGGCATAGGATTTGTGCCCACCGCAGATCCAATGTGGGAGCGAGCTTGCTCGCGAAGAGGCCGGCACATTCAATATCGATGCAAGCTGACCCGCCGCTATCGTGAGCAAGCTCGCTCCCACAGGGGGATTCGGGGTAGGCATAGGATTTGTGCCCACCGCAGATCCAATGTGGGAGCGAGCTTGCTCGCGAAGAGGCCGGCACATTCAATATCGATGCAAGCTGACCCGCCGCTATCGCGAGCAAGCTCGCTCCCACAGGGGGTTTCGGGGTGGCGCGTGAACTTTGGGCATGAAAAAAGCACCCCGAAGGGTGCTTCTTGTACATCTTCCAATTACTGGGCCGGTTCGTTCTGACCCAGGATCAGTTGGCCTTCCTTGCTCACCGGGATCTGGTTGCCCGGGTCGCGATCCATGCGGACCTTGCCTTCTTTGCCGTCAAGCATGTAGCGAACGTCGTAGCCCACAACCTTGTCGCTGATGTCATTGACGGTGTTACAGCGAGTCTGGGTGGTGGTGTAGGTGTCGCGTTCCTGCATGCCTTCCTGGATCTTGTTACCGGCATAACCACCACCGGCCGCACCCGCCACGGTGGCGATCTTCTTGCCGTTGCCGCCGCCGATCTGGTTGCCCAACAGGCCACCGGCCACAGCGCCGAGCACGGTGCCGGCGATCTGGTGCTGGTCCTGGACGGGCTTCTGCCGAGTCACGGTGACGTCCTTGCACACTTCACGCGGGGTCTTGATCTGGGTCTTGACCGGCTCCACGGCCAATACTTGCGCATACTCAGGGCCACTTTTTACCAAGCTGTAGGTGGCGACCGCACCACCGGCTGTTACACCGACAGCACCCAATACCGCACCAACCAGCATCGATTTGTTCACTTGAACCTCCTGACCATCACAAGCGGAAAAATCCGCGCTTCTCCCAGCCTTGGAGCATAAAAAAAGGCGCGAGTTCAACTCGCGCCTTTTCAGCGGTGACAGACGGAAAACCGAGCCTTACGGGCGGTCGTCCACCTCGGTGTCAGTGGCCGCAGGAGGAATCAGATCCTCGGAGCTCAGGTTCAGCCAGATCAACACCACGTTGGCGATGTAGATCGACGAGTAAGTACCCGCCATCACACCGATGAACAGCGCGATGGAGAAACCGAACAGGTTGTCGCCACCAAACACCAGCAGCGCGACAATCGCCAGCAAGGTGGAGATCGACGTCGCCATGGTCCGCAGCAGGGTCTGGGTGGTCGAGATGTTGATGTTCTCGATCAAGGACGCCTTGCGCAGCACGCGGAAGTTTTCACGCACCCGGTCGAACACCACGATGGTGTCGTTGAGCGAGTAACCGATGATCGCCAACACCGCCGCCAACACCGTCAAATCGAAGGTGATCTGGAAGAACGACAGGATGCCCACAGTCACGATCACGTCGTGGATCAGCGAGATAATGGCGCCCACCGCGAACTTCCACTGGAAGCGGAAAGCCAGGTAGAGCATCACGCCGCCCAGGGCCAACAGCATGCCGAGGCCACCCTGGTCGCGCAGCTCTTCACCCACTTGCGGGCCGACGAACTCCACGCGCTTGACCTGGGCCGGGTTGTCGCCGCCAGCCTTCTGCAAGGCCTCGGCTACCTGGTGACCCAACTGCGGGTCTTCGCCTGGCATGCGCACCAGCAGGTCAGTCGTGGCGCCAAAGCTCTGCACGATGGCATCGCTGTAGCCCGACGACGCCAGTTGCTCACGCACCTTGGTGACGTCGGCCGGACGCTCGTAGGTCAGCTCGATGAGCGTACCGCCGGTGAAGTCCAGGCCGTAGTTCAGACCCTTGGTGGCCCAGCTGAACAACGCCAGGACGGTAAGGAACAATGTGACGCCGAACGCAATGTTGCGAACGCCCATGAAGTTGATTGTACGTAACATGGCAGCCCCTTAAATCCACAACTTCTTGACGTCACGACCACCATAAATCAGGTTGACCATTGCACGGGTCACCATGATGGCTGTGAACATCGAGGTAAAGATCCCGAGGGACATGGTCACTGCGAAGCCCTTGACCGGGCCGGTGCCCATGGCAAAGAGAATCCCGCCGACCAGCAACGTGGTCAGGTTGGAGTCGACAATCGCAGTGAATGCGCGGCCGAAGCCTTCGTTGATTGCCCGCTGGATCGACATGCCCGCGGCGATCTCTTCACGTATCCGCGAGAAGATCAGCACGTTGGCGTCCACCGCCATGCCCATGGTCAAGACGATACCGGCGATACCCGGCAGGGTCAGCGTGGCGCCCAGCAAGGACATCAGGGCCAGCAGCAGCACCATGTTCACCGCCAGCGCAACCGTGGCGATGATGCCGAAGAAGCGGTAGATGGCGATGATGAACAGCGACACGAACAGCATGCCCCACAGGGAGGCATCGACGCCCTTGGTGATGTTGTCGGCACCCAGGCTCGGGCCGATGGTGCGTTCTTCAGCGAAGTACATCGGCGCGGCCAGGCCACCGGCACGCAGCAGCAGGGCCAGTTCCGAGGATTCGCCCTGGCCGTTCAGGCCGGTGATGCGGAACTGGCTGCCCAGTGGCGACTGGATGGTCGC
Organism: Pseudomonas sp. LARHCG127; assembly: GCF_052871455.1. Taxonomy (NCBI): domain Bacteria; kingdom Pseudomonadati; phylum Pseudomonadota; class Gammaproteobacteria; order Pseudomonadales; family Pseudomonadaceae; genus Pseudomonas; species Pseudomonas sp. LARHCG127. The sequence goes on along the minus strand of NZ_JBIXJT010000015.1, from coordinate 160,954 downwards.
CAGGCTGATGATCTTCTTCTCTTCCTTGAAGGTCTGGACCGGCACGTCCCTCTCGACGCCATTGACCACTTGCTTGGTGTAAGTGGTGGTCGGCTTCTGCTCGATGAAGATCACCGCCATGCTGCGACCGACGTTGCTGCGCGTGGCGCGACTCATCAGTTCGCCGCCATGACCGTCCAGGCGAATGTTCACCTGTGGACGACCCTGCTCGTCGAAGCCCGCCTGGGCGTCGGTCACCTGGTCACCGGTGATGATCAGGCCACGCTCGATCTGCGCCGCCGGACGACCGCCTTCACGGAACTCGAAGCTCTCGGAAGTGGCCTTGGACGCACCCGGCTCAGCGGCCAGGCGGAACTCCAGGTTGGCGGTCTTGCCGAGGATACGCTTGGCTTCGGCCGTGTCCTGCACGCCTGGCAGCTCAACCACGATGCGGTTGGCGCCCTGGCGCTGCACGATCGGCTCGGCCACACCCAGCTCGTTGACGCGGTTACGTACCGTGGTCAAGTTCTGCTTGATGGAGTATTCGCGGATTTCCGCCAGCTTGGCCGGGGTCATCGCCAGACGCAGCACCGGTTGACCGTTGAGATCGGCCGGCACAATGTCGAAATCGTTGAAGTTCTTGCGGACCAGCGCACGGGCCTGTTCGCGGGCATCTTCATCGCTGAAGCCCAGCTGAATGGCACCTTCGAACTGCGGCAGGCTGCGATAACGCAGGCGCTCTTTACGCAGCAGGCTCTTGACGTCGCCTTCATAGACTTTCAGGCGTGCGTCGAGGGCTTTTTCCATGTCCACTTCCAGCAGGAAGTGCACACCACCGGACAAGTCCAGGCCCAGCTTCATCGGATGCGCACCGAGGTTGCGCAGCCACTGCGGCGTGGTCTGGGCCAGGTTCAGGGCTACAACGTAATCGTCGCCCAACGCCTTGCGCACCACATCCTTGGCTGGCAGCTGGTCTTCAGCCTTGACCAGGCGCAACAGGCCGCCCTTGCCGTTTTCGGCGATGGACGCAGCCTTCACATCGATATTGGACGCCTTGAGCGCAGTGCTCGCACGGTCCAGATCGGCCTGGGTGACCTGCAGCGCAGTGCTTGCGCCACTGACCTGAATGGCCGGGTCATCCGGGTATAGATTGGGAGCGGAATAAATCACACCGACCGCCAGCACCGCCAGGATCAGTACATATTTCCACAGAGGGTATTTGTTCAGCATCACGCCGCCCGCTTATGACGCGGGGCGCCTTGCGCGCCCCGTCGATTGAAAAGAAGTGGTTACTTAGATCGCTTTCAGCGTGCCTTTTGGCAGCGTGGCCGCGATGGCGCCCTTCTGGAACTTCATTTCAACAGTGTCGGACACTTCCAGTACCACGAAGTCATCAGCCACTTTAGTGATCTTGCCAGCGATGCCGCCGGTGGTGACCACTTCATCACCTTTTTGCAGGCTGCTGAGCAGGTTCTTCTGCTCTTTGGCGCGCTTGGCCTGTGGACGCCAGATCATCAGGTAGAAGATGACCAGGAAGCCGACCAGGAAAATCCACTCGAAACCACCGCCCATAGGGCCGGCAGCCGGTGCAGCCGCGTCAGCCATGGCGTTAGAGATAAAAAAGCTCATTTAGCACTCCAGTTGCAAGTATTGAATCTAGGGATCGGAAAACTCAGTCCAAAGGCGGAACAGGCAACCCGCGCTTGGCATAGAAGGCCTCGACAAAGGCGGCCAATGTACCCTGTTGGATAGCCTCGCGCAAACCAGCCATAAGCACCTGATAATGGCGCAAATTGTGGATGGTATTGAGCATACTGCCGAGCATTTCGCCGCACTTGTCCAAATGATGCAGATAAGCGCGGGAGAAGTTCTGGCAGGTATAGCAATCGCACGTCGGATCGAGCGGCGAATCATCATGGCGATGGAACGCGTTACGGATCTTCAGCACACCGGTGTCGATGAACAGATGCCCATTGCGGGCATTACGGGTTGGCATCACGCAATCGAACATGTCCACCCCGCGGCGCACACCCTCAACCAGATCTTCCGGTTTGCCAACGCCCATAAGGTAACGAGGTTTGTCAGCGGGCATCTCGCCCGGCAGGTAATCGAGCACCTTGATCATCTCGTGCTTCGGCTCACCCACCGACAGGCCACCAATGGCCAGGCCGTCGAAGCCAATCTTGTCCAGGCCTTCGAGGGAGCGCATGCGCAAGTCGCGGTGCATGCCGCCCTGGACGATGCCGAACAGCGCCGCGGTGTTTTCGCCATGGGCATTCTTCGAACGCTGGGCCCAGCGCAACGACAGCTCCATGGACACCCGCGCCACGTCTTCATCGGCCGGGTACGGCGTGCATTCGTCGAAGATCATCACGATGTCCGAGCCCAGGTCACGCTGCACCTGCATCGACTCTTCCGGCCCCATGAACACCTTGGAACCGTCCACCGGAGAAGCGAAGGTCACGCCCTCCTCCTTGATCTTGCGCATCGCACCGAGGCTGAACACCTGGAAGCCGCCGGAGTCGGTCAGGATCGGGCCTTTCCACTGCATGAAATCGTGCAGGTCGCCGTGGGCCTTGATCACTTCCATGCCTGGGCGCAGCCACAGGTGGAAGGTATTGCCGAGAATGATCTCCGCACCCGTGGCGACGATGTCACGCGGCAGCATGCCCTTGACCGTGCCGTAGGTGCCCACCGGCATGAACGCAGGGGTTTCCACGGTTCCGCGGGGGAAGGTCAGGCGTCCGCGACGAGCCTTGCCATCGGTGGCAAGCAACTCGAAGGACATGCGACAGGTGCGACTCATACGGTTTCCTCGGGCCCGCGTGGCGCGGGGTTACGGGTGATGAACATCGCATCACCGTAGCTGAAAAAGCGGTACCCATGCTCGACGGCGGCCTTGTAGGCGGCCATGGCTTCGGGATAACCGGCGAACGCCGAAACCAGCATCAACAGCGTGGATTCAGGCAAATGAAAGTTGGTGACCAGGGCATCGACCACATGGAACGGCCGGCCCGGGTAGATAAAGATATCGGTGTCGCCACTGAACGGCTTGAGCACGCCATCGCGCGCAGCGCTTTCCAAAGACCGCACGCTGGTGGTCCCCACCGCCACCACCCGCCCACCGCGGGCGCGACAGGCCGCCACGGCATCAACGACTTCCTGGCTCACTTCGAGCCATTCGTTGTGCATGTGATGGTCTTCGATGCGCTCCACGCGCACCGGTTGGAACGTGCCAGCGCCGACGTGCAGCGTCACGAACGCGGTTTCCACGCCCTTGGCCGCAATCGCCTCCAGCAACGGCTGATCAAAATGCAGCCCCGCCGTCGGCGCCGCCACCGCCCCCAGGCGCTCGGCGTACACGGTCTGATAACGCTCGCGGTCCGAACCTTCGTCCGGGCGGTCTATATAAGGAGGCAACGGCATGTGCCCGACACGGTCGAGCAGCGGCAACACCTCTTCGGCGAATTCCAGCTCGAACAACGCATCATGCCGCGCCACCATCACCGCCTCACCGCCGCCGTCGATCAGAATCGACGAACCGGGCTTGGGCGACTTGCTCGACCGCACATGGGCCAGCACGCGATGACTGTCCAGCACCCGCTCCACCAGAATCTCCAGCTTGCCGCCGGAGGCCTTCTGGCCGAACAAACGCGCGGGAATGACGCGGGTATTGTTGAACACCATCAAATCGCCCGGGCGCAAATGCTCGAGCAAATCAGTGAATTGACGGTGAGCCATGGCACCGCTGACCCCGTCCAGGGTCAACAGTCGACTGGCGCGACGCTCGGCCAGCGGGTGGCGAGCGATCAGCGAATCCGGGAGTTCGAAGGTAAAGTCAGCAACACGCATGATGGGGTTCGTCTAGCAGGGCCGGAAAGTCTAGCGGAAATATTAAAAATTCACCATGAAACGTGATTGACCAACGGTAGGCACCTCTCTATACTTCGCCGCCATTGAGCCCTGATGGCGGAATTGGTAGACGCGGCGGATTCAAAATCCGTTTTCGAAAGGAGTGGGAGTTCGAGTCTCCCTCGGGGCACCATCTTAAAGAAAGACCTTGAAATTCAAGGTCTTTTTTTTCGTCTGCTAGAAAGTGGTTTTGCTGTGATCAACGCAGATCTCACCTGACGGCGATCCCTTTTGTGGTGAGGGGATTTATCCCCGCTGGGCTGCGAAGCAGCCCCCAAATACCCATCCTATGGTGAGGAATAACCTGTGGCGAGGGAGCTTGCTCCCGCTTGAGCGCGAAGCGCTCACAAAAATGTCACAGCCCCCACCGATCCTCTGCCTTGCGACGCCCAGTTGACCCACCGCCCCCTCCTCACCCGCTGACAAAGGATTTCACCCCATGGAATTGCTACTGGAAACGGTCGCTCTCTACTCCCTCAAACTGGCCTATGAGACAGAAGGCCACAGCCCGATCCTGCGGGATGATCCATTGATGGGCAGTTGCGACCGGGAGATTTTTGAGTTGCTGATACGGCGGGGCGATGTGGCCGGGATTCAGGGCGAAATCAGCCGATGCCTGGATTTAGCGTTGGGGGCGATTGGTGGGGTGGATACAGTGCTGGGCCGAGAGCTGCATCGTTTGGCTGCGGACTTCAACGCAGTGCAGAAAATGGACGATCTTTACGCTCCGCTCATCGCGCTTAACGGTTACGTGAAAGATATTCTATAAACCCCAGCGCTCGCACGTTCCGCGTGGTAACGCATACCGCGATGCTCCGCGTTGCAGATCCAACAGCCAAAACACGCTCCTACGCAGGCAACCAGGGACGACATCATCACAGCGATAGGCAGTTGGCTAACCGAAACCCATGAAGCGAAACGGCGAATGGTGAGCAACCTGGAAATGCTCTTCTGGATCGCCGCCGCGATTTTCGGCGCGATCGCCGCGAAAGATTACGCCGCGAAGCGTAAGGCACTGATGAGGCGAACGGAGCAAGCCTTGCCAGAGAAGGAGCTGAGCGCTACGTTGTTGAGTGACGAACAAGGTCGTGCGGTTAAATTCGTTGGCACCCTGCGGCGGGTTGAGGGCGGGTATACCGTCAGCCTGATTCGAGAGACTGACGGGGAGCGTACCGAGTCGTGTAGCGAGGTGATGCCGTCGCTGGAGAAGGTTGAGGTTTATCTTACAAGCTGTACTTCGTTTGTTTTGTCGGATTTCAAACACTGAAAATGCCGTGCATGTGGATTCATACCGTGCGCTCAGAGACGAGTTTCGTGCTCCGACCATCGCATTCGGATACATTTAGAAGAAATGAAGCATCCATAAGCCCACAATTCAACCATCTCCCTTTCTCGATATATGCCGCCTGCGGTGGACCAAGAGCATGAATACCGCCAGTTTGAGTCTTGAGATTGTTAGGGTGCCCCGCGTAGAATAGCGACACCATATAGACACCAGAAGGAACTGACGCCACCCCTTAATAACTGCATACTTATACAGCATCAAACTCAGCATTCAAAACTTGCAAACATTAAACCCCCCAAGCAAGACTTCAAGTAGCCCCCCCAGCATGATACTCGAGGTACTCTTTGAACAAAAAATATTATTTTAGCAACCTATTAATCTCACTCAGCTTACTCGCACTGGGTTTAATCGTTTGGTTTTACAAAGAGCCCTTATACGAAACAACAAACCTGTTCTATCTAATCACATGCCTCTGCAGCACTTTTCTTTTCCCCTTCTCCAGAAAGCTTATTGAAAATACATGCTTGCGCTTTACAAGCCGTGAATTTTGGACAACTGGTTTATTGACTGAAAGCCCCGGAAAAAACGGACTGTACGTCATATATTTTTTCATATGCATGATTACAGCAATACCTTTGGGGGGCAGCTTTTTAATATATCTTGGATTGAAGAGAGTGGTCTAAATAGACCACTCTCCTTTGCTCTTATCGACTCAAAACAGAATCAAGAGCATCATTGAACATTTTTACACGCGCATCATTAATAAACGCACTAACCAACGCCATAACTAGACCAAATGCAATAATACCCATAGGTGTGGTAACTGCTAGACCGAACGCAAATGCTATCAGTCCAGTTGCCGCCGCGCCGGCAAATAGGGTTTCAACTTTCAAAACCGTACTGTTCCAGTCACCCGTCTCATAGCCTTTTTTGATTTCGACGAGCAAATCCATGGCATCAATAGCTTTCCCCACGTACCCAAAAGCCTTACTAAAAACATTTAGGTTCTTTGCCAGCTCGCCCCTATCTAACGACTCAAGAGCGTTAGCAATTGCCGTCCGATCAGCGACACTAAATTTTTTGTTCAGATTATCCTTGTACTGATCGAACGCTCGTAAAGCTTCATCAGCGCTTCGCAGTACTTTACCTTTCGCATCATCAGTCATTTGCTGAGCTAAAGCTGACATCTGTGTGCCAAACCTCCCACTAATATCTTTGTAAAAATCAGCAGTAAATTTAATCGCGCCCTTTAACTCATCATCTGCTTTGGTCTTCTCATCTGCCAACCGCTTAGCCTCAGCTTCTGCTTTGGCCTTCTGCTCCGCCAAACGCTTAGCTTCGGCCTCAGCTTTGGCCTTCTCCTCTGCCAAACGCTTAGCTTCGGCTTTAGCCTTCTCTTCCGCCAGCCGCTTAGCTTCGGCTTTGGCCTTCTCTTCCGCCAGCCGCTTAGCTTCGGCTTTGGCCTTCTCTTCCGCCAGCCGCTTAGCTTCGGCTTTGGCCTTCTCTTCCGCCAGCCGCTTAGCTTCGGCTTTGGCCTTCTCTTCCGCCAGCCGCTTAGCTTCGGCTTTGGCCTTCTCTTCCGCCAGCCGCTTAGCTTCGGCTTTGGCCTTCTCTTCCGCCAGCCGCTTAGCTTCGGCTTTGGCCTTCTCTTCCGCCAGCCGCTTAGCTTCGGCTTTGGCCTTATTTTCTGCCGCTTGGGCTACGGCAATTTTCGTCGTGAAAGCTTTAGTTTTCGCAGTGAGAATTCTAATCTCCTCAGTTAAAACTTTAACATTGTAAGCCGCAGTACCAGCCGCGATAAAAAGATTATAGTATGCATCTTTATCACGATGAGAGTAACTTCTATTAACAAAGTCTACTCCGTTCTGCTTAAAATCCTTACTTAAAAAAGCCCTTCCAAAAAAAGCACTGGATTTTACAGTATCACTCTTAATCTCAGCTTGCTTGGCCAGTAAAAGGGCGTCAATCGAAGCCTTTTTTTTCTTCAGCCCCTCTAGCGACTCATTAGTATTTGATCCAGTGGTTGCGTTAATTTGCATTTCAAGACTGGCGGGAATATTTGGCACACTGGCTTTGTATACATCTTCAATTTTTTTTAAGGAGCCGGCAGCCACCACAAATATGGTCGTTCCCGCACTGTCGTGATTTAGATTTATTCCCAGGTCACTAAGCTTAGTGATGGGTCCGACTCCCTTAACCCATGGTTGGGGTTTCGCAACATAACCACCACCTGGTATCGGTTTGGGCGGCTGCGGCGGCGGCGGGTTAGGTGTGATTATGATTGGGGGTAATTCCATGGTTCCGTTTGTAGACATCATGTTCTCCTAATATGAGATCACACTGTTGATCAGTGGGATATCAGCACTGTTAAGGTCTCTATCGAGACCTGCGGCTTCCGTGTCTGTGTTCCCCTCAGCCTGTTGGGGCTGGGATCGAACAAGGCAAAAAGACTGTACAAAAACACAGTCGTGAAATCAACAAAAATATGCATTTATGCATATCCTGATGCGAAACCTAGCTTCCCAGGCTCGCTTACTCCATCGGAATGCACCCCATGGAGCCACGAATTAGGCATTGAGTGATGTCATAAAGCCCCATGACCCTCTGTAAGGTTCAGGGGATGACAAGCTGAGTGTGGAAGCACCATAGGGGACAGGCCTCATCTACCCTTCTCAATTGGCTTGTATCCGACGTGGGTTTCCGTGGTGTCATCGACGAGGCGCACAGGCGATGTAGGGGCTTCATGCTCCGGCGATCATGCTCAGAAATTTTCCCGATATTCTGTGACTGGCACATGGCGGGTAAACGAACCTTACATCTATTACTGCGATTAACGCTTTCCGTAATAACCTAGACAGTCATTCCCGCTTGCCAGATTGTTATAGCTGTCGAACGTTTCGAGGCTTGAACAGTGACCCGCCCACAGCTTGTGCAGATTGATCTAAACGGAGTGATGAGTGCCAACGAACTCCATTCCACCCTGAGCGATGCGCTCGGCTTCCCCGGCCGGTACGGCTGTAACTGGGATGCCTTCTGGGACGCAATCACAGGACTGGTGGAAATGCCCGTGCACCTGAAAATTTCCGGGTGGGATGCGTTATCCAGGCGCTTACCCAAAGATGCTGAGCTCATGCAAAAATGCCTCGAAGACCTGAGCCTTGGGTATCCATCGTTCGCGTCAAACGTAGAGTTCGACTGAACGCAAGAACGCGGCGACGGCTGGCGGTGCGACACCCAAGGTCATCGACCCACTATCCGAGGCGTCGTAACATCCCATCGCACCACCCAAACCATGGAAACGGTTGAAGAGCGGCCAAGGACACACGTGAATCTACAAATCGAAATCGAACGAATCTTTGGCAACAACACGTTCGCCAGACCACTGTTCTATTCCTATCCCGGCGGCCTGCGCTTTGAACTCTCCGAACCCGGCGGCGTGATCGATCAGTTTCTAACCGCGCACCGCAAGGCTACAAAGATCTGTAACGACATCTTCCACGGCGAAGACGAGCTTGTCGTCTGTCTGCGCGCCTACGCTGACGCAAGCCATTTCATCCACAGGCCAGAACTTCGCGCGCTGCGATCAGCCGGGATACTCATTCCCTCTACGCGTTCAATCTGGCGCGAGGATATAGCCGCTGACGAGTGGTACAGCGCAGATCAGCCAGAGTATTGGATCAATCTCGCTTTCAAACTCCCCATCTCCCGCCTTGAGACGTTGCTATGGGGAGCCCTAGCCAAAGACCTCGCGCCGATCCAACCGCAATTCAACTGCATTTTGTATCTTTTCAACCTGCCGCAGGGCGTTATGGTCTTTCCCTATGACGACAGGGGTTTGGATGTCGTTGGGCCTAACGAAACGCTACTCAGGCAGTTGTACTGTCAGCATCAAGAATATTTGCTGGACTATGACCGTGCAGAGATGGATAGCACGTTCGCATCGGTTACCCCTTCCCCACCTCCTGGCCCTTCAGGCAACAAGCGCTGCAAGTAACCAAGGAATGTCTACCGCATTAAAGGACTCAGATTGATGTCAATTTCCATAGGGACTTTCTTCTACCCTTACCTAAAGTTTCTCCACGGCGCGGCCTACAACCTGCACCAGATCCTGGAGGGGCTTGGCGTCGTCTCATCGACCTTCAACGGGCGTAACGACGCCGGGCAAATCATCGGAACCTACTGGTCGCCCGATGAAGCGATGGTGAACACGCTTGGCTGTCTGATGATGCTGTCACTGCTGCTGATCCCCTTGCTAGCAGCAGCCGCCTATACGGTGGGCAAGAAGCGAGGCGTGCTCATCTTCTTCGCGCTCTTGCTCCTACCAGGAGCGTTGAACTGCCTCGGCCTTTTTCCCAACATCAATTACCTGCCCATCCGTTACGCCATCAATGGCGTGGGGAAACTGGGCAGCGAGATCGGGCTCATCCCCTTGTTGATGCTTTGCGCCATCACCGGATGGGCCGTCATGGTGCTTATCTATGACAACCTCAACCTGACCGAACGCTTCCGTCAGATATACGATCACTTCTGGTTTCCATTGGCATTGGTCGCCGCGGTGTTCTTCGTGGCGGACAACGGCGCCAATGAAGACACCGCAATGCTGAAGGAGGCGACAGCGAGCATCCAGGAGGCCAGCGCGTTCCTGCTGAGCCAGATCAGGCGCTACGATGATTACTGCAGGGCGAATGGCCTGGATAGCCTGAAGTCCTGCCAGTGGAGCAGCGACTCACAGTGGACCTTCACCCATATCAAGGAAGGTGAAGCCAGCTACTTCATGGATTTCGCACCGAACGACTCCAAAGGCTTCTACGCCGAGACGAGAAGAACCATAAGCGACGAGGATGTGATCGCCATCCGCAAAGAGATCAACGACTACAACCAACGGTTGTGCCCCGTGAAGCACTTTTCCAATGGCATGTCGCGCTCATCGCCACTCTCCAGCACCTGCGAGTACGTCCCCCGTGGCTTTTGCTTGAACAATCCTGATGGCCCACCCGGCCTTGTGGACAACAACATCAGCAGTCACACCGTAGCCTTGGCCAGCGAATGCATCGTTCCCTGGCTTGCGGGTGTCAAGCCCACCTTGAAGCAGCAGATGGCGCTGGTCGGCAAGCATGACAAAGCCAAGAATCACCGTTGGTTGTATTTTCTTGCTGTTGCTGTGGCGGTGGGAGCGAAGGTGGCCTTGGCGACTACCAAGCTGTGCTTGATTGATGTGAGGCCTGCGGCTGATAGGCGTCGGGTTTTGAGGGTTGTACGGCAGAGGCTGGGGCAGTGCGCTCGGGTGCTGAAGCGCATGCTGGTCGGGTTCGGCCAATTAACATGGCTCGCCGCTCTCCGGGTATCGAAGCTGCTTAAACGGGGATAGCACGGCGGGACTAGCTTCTATCGGTAGGTACACTGGGGGCCGGGCGTTTTGTGCCGGGGTCAATCTAGAAGACAAAGGAGACGGACAGCCAAGGAAAATAAATCCGTCCCCTTTTCCTTATTGAATTTAGTTTTTGACGTCAGACTTTCGTGCCTCTGAATTACCAACGCACGGGACAGAGTTAAAACATATGTGATCGCGAGCGGTTACTTTGCACCTTGGCTTTGCATCCCCCGCAGTAAATGCTTGGCTGCATACTAAAACAGTGAACGCTCTGATATTTTTAATATCATACAAAAAATACTTCAATAGCTTTTCAACACAACTTATTCACGAACCATAAATCAGCAGCATAATGAAAACAACGTAGAAGCCATGTAATTTCGACTCAACCGGCTTCACATCACACTCCAGTCACGATCATTACTCCATCTAGCCCTAACATCTGCGAAACATGTTAAATTTTTGGATGTAGCTGAAACCCTTCTCATTTTTAACTCCCCGTTACTTGGACTATTTGTCCAATAGCCACCTTTCAGAAGTGTCTTAGAAACAACACTTAGGTCGCCCACCCCCTTGATCAATCTAACCTCACCCTTGTACGGACTCCGAAGCTCAAATATATATGTCAGCCGAAGCGAGCCAGTTCTAGGATTGTTGAGTATCGCCTCAACTTCCGAACTCCCACTTTGGAGAGCAGAAAAACTCTGAAGCGACAAAGTAAGATAGGTTTGCTTTATTATGAAGGCCATTTTAACTGGTGGTACCGACTCACCAGGAGAAGGTTGATAATTTGAAACAAGCTCGCCAATCCAAACGCCCTCAAGAACCGGACGCCCTATAATTGTTGGTAAAATAGAAAACTTCCACCCCCACTTGCAGAATACGAAAAACATCCCACTGGTTAAAGCAAACGAACTTGACACCATTGACAGCAGTCGCCGCCAAGTTAGCACGGCGTCAAAAATGGCAAGCTGAAGCACTAACCAAGAAGTAAATATAACCACCGTCGCCCAAAATATAAATCTAACTAACAAGCTGAGCTCTTTGGATGTTAACGTCAGATTTTCCAAACTCTAACCTCCCCACCAATGAATATATTTACCGCACCTTGAGCATTGATAACAGCACAGCAGGATACACTAGACAACCTAGACACAGCTTGCGCAGTAAAATACCTAGAGCCTACAGGAACTGCACCTTTCGCCGGGGGAAAAATAAGCTCAGATGAAGGACTTAAGAACTGACACATATGAGTTAAAGATTGCGTATCAAAATCAATAAGATGAAACCCATCGTGCCACTGACTTCGATAACTAGAGACATCCACTAAACACTCTACAATTTTCTCGAAATCTGAAATTGGTAGCTGAACCCCTACTGGAAGTATCCCTCCCATGGAATGAGAAGGAAGAACCATCAGATTCTTATAGAAAACAATACCTAAGCCCGAGAAATCCTTCACTCGCCTTTCAACAAGCGCGGACAACATCCTATCAACCCACTGCATGGACTTTCCTAAGTTCAATAAAATAATTCACTGGTTACCGCCGAGCATCAATCAATGCAATGCTTTTTCGCTACTTCTGAGACTTTCTAGCAAACTCCATCTTACCAAAAGTAGGTCGACCATGACCGTTAAAATATTCCCCACGACCAACCAATAAATCTTTATCAAATAATATATTGGCGCATCCAACATGACTACGCAACTCAGGTTGATCTATGCCTGGATCATTTCTATAGTTATAAAGTAGGCGATACCCTTCAGCTTCGTCATATAGTAAAGCTGCGGCGATACTATTAGACCCTGACTGTTCAGTTTTTAGCCTAACTCGAATTTTATCCCACGTCTGGCAAATGGTGACGTCTGCGTCCCACTCATATCGGACCTCTCCACTTTCGCTCAGGGTTTGCCCAGTGCAGACCCAGTCACCAGAGAGATCAGCGACCTTGAGCCACTTAGTTGCAATGCTCCAACGCCATACAAATTTATCAAATAACATATATAAAACAGAGAAGACCACGCCAGCGCCAACCAATGAAAGGGCAGTCGGTGGTAGATTCACTGCCACACCAAAAGTCGAAGCTAAATCAATCAAAGATAGCAGCAAAAAAACGATAACACCTGAAATAATACTAGCAGCCAATCCAATATAACGACCGATAAATGCCCGATTTATCCCACCCAGCAAAGCATATTCATGATTTAACAAATGACCGTCCCCTTTCCAATATAAATCACAATCGTTTTATAGAGTCCTTTTTTAATGACAGCCGGACTGCGGTGTTTCGCCAATTTCTTACAACCCGATACATCTCCCATCATCAAGTGCCCTCAGCAAAACAACTCGAAAAATTGACTAAATTCCCCCTATGTTGTGTTGGACAGAAAGTGCCATCACAGCATATAGTGGATCCAACCTCCCCTCAAGGGTTTGCTCCGATGGCCACGTTCAACCTTCATAGCCTTTTCCGTAGCACCGTTTACGACGATACCTACCTCGCTAAGCTGACGCTTGAAGAGGATGACCGAGCGCAGATGCAGAGCGCACGCACGCGCATCCGCGATAGATTGAGAACACGACTTCCCGGTGTGCTTCAGAAAGAGCTCCAGACTGACGAGCGGGTTCGTGCGCCTCGCTTTTTCACTCAGGGTTCTTGGGCATATAAGACGCTAAATGCCCCGTGCCGAACTCCCCAACAAGCTGACTTAGACGATGGCACCTATCTCCCATTCAGCTACCTGGAACAAGAACCCCCATCAGTTGTCAGTACGGCATTATTTAATAGCGTTGAGAAGGTGTTAAGGGAGCTCGCTGATGAAACAGAGGGGTGGACTCTATTTGACGATAACCCTAACTGTACTCGTATTGAGATCGCGCCTGATAAGCACATTGACGTACCTGTATATAGCATCCCAGATGACGAGTTCGAGAAACTCCGCGAAGCCCGAAACTTTTTGCTGAAGGCCGGCATGGATTCTTTGGCAGCGGATCAAAAGCCTGAGGATGACAACTGGGACCTAATGCCTACTCATGGCGTTCTGATGGCGACTAAAAATCGAGGGTGGCGAGATAATGATCCCCGCCCCGTAAAGGATTGGGTAAACGACGAGATCGCGGTAAAGTCGGAGCAACTGAGGCACATTATGCGCTACCTAAAAGGTTGGCGCGATCACCAGACATGGGCCAAAGGTGACCCCAAGTCTATTTTACTTATGGTTGCCGCAGCGGAGGCTTATGATACACAAATTCATGCTCGAGATGACTTGGCTCTGCTTGCAGTAGTTAGCAAACTCCCTGAAATTTTATCTGGCCAGCTGATAAATCCGACCACCATTAATAAGCCTGACGGGGAACAAGAGGATCTCGCCAAACGTCTAGATGAAGATGGCATTCGGGAAGAAGTCATCCAACGCTTCAAAAACCTGGCGTTAAAAATTAAGCAAGCTATTCAAGGCTCTAGCTCTCCACAAGAGTCATGCAATCTTTTGATCTCGGAGTTTGGCGCAAGACTCCCAAACGACGCTACACGAGTTGTCGTAGAAACGGTGAAAACGGACTCCCCCGACAGAACACCCGCGATTCTTCCTGTGGGTAACAGGACATCAGCTTAGAGATGGACCTTAGTGATATTCATCAAGCACTTCGGGAGCGGGGGTTTAAACTTGACAGAAGCTCTCCTCTCCCCATCTATTCGGGTACTCTTTCTGCCGGAAAAACATCAATTAAAGCTAGAGTTTATATCCAGGACAAAACTCTAGTCTCGCTTCCATTGATTCAATTATTGGAGCGCCCTGAAAATTTCCCCAAGGCCTGCGCACATCTTAGTAGCGAAGGATTCCTATGCTACATAGGCAGAGACCAAGCTTATTTACCACGTAACCAGTTAGGCGCGGGTGTACTAGGATGTCTAGTTCTTGCGGAAAAGCTCATTGAAAAAATTATTGACAATAAGACTCTTGAGGACACTCGTGATGAGTTTCCTGTTTACTGGGACGGACTGGACGTACTTCTAGACATACCTTTTAGTATAAAACCCGGCCTCCATAAGAATGCCTGCATTGTCGAGCTTCCCAAGACGGATAATAGGGAGGAGGTCATATGGATATTAGGAAAAGATGCCTCTAACTTTGCCGAGCGCTATAAACCTTGGGGCTCCAAGGATCTATTCTCGGACGTTCTCCTGCGCATAGTCGACATCAACTCTCCCCTTGGAGCACTTCCATTAGATTGGCCACCTCAAAGCCTTAAGTCTTTATCTCAGTGGTTGGCCGCTGTAGATAATGATGCGCGAAATGGCGTACTCGAAGCGATAAAAGACGCCTTTAGAGCCAAATCAAACAACGTCTTTGTTCTTGTCCGCGCAATCAATACTTCCTGCGCGGTGTTTCTCGACCTAGCGCTAGTTCGCAAACTACTCAAATCTTCTAGCCCTGATAGATTTATGCGTGCAGTTATGAAAGCTCACGCAATTAACGTTCGGATCATACGACTCACACCTATACCTTCCGATCCCGAGTCCTGGATAACTCGAAACCTGACCGATTATAGGAGCAGTCTTTCCGGAAAAAATATTGCTTTGATTGGCTGTGGCGCAGTTGGCGGATTTCTAAGTGACTTACTGGCGAAACAAGGGGCTGGATTTCTGGGTGGCCGACTCGCTCTGATAGACCATGACCGATTGTCAGTTGGAAATTTAGGTAGGCACTACCTCGGATTCGGGCAAGTCGGAGAGTTTAAGTCTGATGCTTTAAAACGTGAACTATCTGGGAAATATCCTGAAATAAACGTATTGTCTTCGACAGGCCGCATTAAAAAGACAGACTCAATAAAAGATTATGATCTAATTATCGATGCTACCGGAAACCAGGGGCTATCGCATTTCCTGAGCGCAGCAAAAATATCTACAAGGTTACCACCGATATTATATTCATGGGTTTCTGGAGCAGGGTGCGGGGCTCAGGCATACCTAATGGACCAAGACACAAATGCATGTCTCCATTGCTTAGACCATGCCACTCCAGGATCTTCCTTCTCGTTGATGCGAGCCGGTTATGAACTTAAGTATAAACATCTTGGTTCTTGCGGTGAGTGGCTAGTTCCTTTCTCTGTTCCTGCCGCCATACATGCGGCGGGGCTTGCTGCTGAGTTGGCGGTAGCTTGGGCAGGAGGAAAACCCAATCCTACACTAAGAAGCATCCTCATAGATTACGACAACGGAAAAATAGTTAAACCCATTTCACCGAAAAAAAGAGCACTGTGCCCAATATGCAATATAAAACCATGATGACAATCGAGGATGGCACTTTCGTTATTTTTCCGACAACACTTATCGATGAGCTAGAGCAAAACAAGCAAGTAAAGTCCAGAGACACGGAGGCAGGAGGGATAATAATCGGCAAGCGACGAAGTTCCAACATTGAGGTAGTAGCAATAACCACCCCCCAACTCAAAGACAGGAGGTCTCGCTGCCGTTTCGATCGTAAAGAGTTTGGCCATGACAAAATACTTAGCCAATATTGGCACCAAAGCAATGGGGAAGATAATTATTTAGGAGAGTGGCACACTCATCCCGAGGACTTTCCTAAACCATCATTTACAGACTTAGCCACTTGGAAGGGGATGAGTAGCGAGCACGGCATTCCACTTATAGCTGTAATTATAGGTCGAATGAATAACTACTACGCAATTGTGTCCAAGTCTCGAATTTATCGACTCGTAGAAATTACGTAGATTGAATTATGCGGCTCCTTACCATTGATCCTCTACGCCCCCCCAGACCTTCCGCCCTTCTATTAAGATGCGTTACACCAGTGGATTTGGTAACACCCCTAGCCCAGAGGTGCCCATGCAGTGTTACGAGAAAAACAATCTTCAAATTCAATTAGTTAGAATGATTTGTTACACCCGTAACTGGAGTAACACCGGATTTTTGTAGGGCTCCTCCCCCCGCCCCGGAGGCATCAATTCCATCAGCGATACCTAATGAACACGTCGCCAAGGATGTCCGGGGTCCCTGCAAGATTCGACAGTCACGGGGTCGGAAACCCGCAGGACCTTGTTAGCGGGAGAACTCCCAGCTTAGTGAACAGGTGAACTGCCGGTTCACCTGTGCATTAGCCCTATGGAATGGCCTATCTGAGGTGACCATTACCGGAACGGTAATGGTGGCTGTTTTTCGATGTGTTTCTTTCAATTTCAATGATTGAAATTTCAGTAACTCTTGAGTCCTCCCACTAACGAAGCCCCGCGGGTTTCCGACCCCGTGTTTATACAGCGCGTCCAGGGGCCCCGGCAGGTTTGCGCGTCATCAATGTGTCGTAGTCTAGTTAGCACCGCTGGCGATGTGGGCAAGCATCGCCTCTTCCTCCCTATCAGCCCACTTCATGTACTCCCCAAACCATTTTGCTAATTGGTCGGATCTAAGCCCACCGAGACGTAGGTCCTCTTCTCCAAAAGCTTCGATTGCCCTAGTCAATGCCATTTCTGCTACCCGAGCAGCATTTATTGCGCCTTCCTCAAGATCTAGGGAAGCAGGTGATATTGAGCCATGCACCAAACGAGATCGAAGATCATAGGCGTCTCTTGCTCTCTTTATCCATTCATTACGCCCTACTTCAGCACTAAAGCATAAGGCCGCCACTCGTTGAGACACGAGTAAGGAAATATCGTCTTTTTCATCAGTCATCAACAACCGCTCGAGAGCTGTAACGTACTTGACTGTCTTGGTTGCATAACTGTTATCACGGGCTGCCTCACCAAACCATTGGGCGGCGTCGATAAATCGCCTACTGATTGGCCTATCTAATTCAGGATCAACCGTCACCTCAAGTACGACATCGAATAGTTTTTTCCAATAAAGCATCCGTGGCTCTGATAACATTTCAGACCAACCGTCCTGATATATGACCTCGCCCAGATACGAGAAAGACAATGATGGTTCGAGTAGGCCATCGCTTCCTATTGTCAGTTTCGCTCTACTATCACCGCTTACATCAAGACCTCCTAATTGCATTCGACTTGTATTCGCCACACCCAGCATCAAGTGCAAACAGTTAAGACTTGCTGTAACAGCCTCTTCAGCAATTCTATTAGACGTCGGGCCATCACAATTTGGAACAGAGACCTCTGCGACCCAACGAAAATTACGATAATAACGAAGTGCTCTTACGAGCAAATCACGCTCATGTCGACCCTGAGCAGTATTTTTGGCAGATTTAGTACTAGAGCGGCTTTGGATCAAAACTCTTCGAACCATACTTAACTTATTGTGAAATGTGACAGGTCCGAGCGTGAAGGAATCGGGATCTTTGACATTCATAAGGTGACAAGGAATAAAGTGAGTAATTTGATCTAAGTATTTTTGAGAGACTTTAATTGTTGCATTAAATAGCCGATCAATTTGTTTCATATCAATTTCTCGCCCTTCCTTAAAGAATCGATATACGAATAGCCTTGCCAATTCTTTTCGCACGCTGCCCAGGCTTACTCGTTTCGATATCCCCCCTCTCTCTGCAGCCTCCTTAGCAAAATCTGTGATGATGGATGAAGCAGCGTTTCCACAAACCATTTCCCCCTGCCCACTAGGATGGGGCAGGAACGACATATGATCCGTTCGGGCTATTGATCTCATGCCGCCACGATTTAGTTGCTCCTGAATACGGTTGCACTCGGCGATCACAAATTTTGCGTCGGCTACCAACCTTGCTCTGCTATAGGGCATATCGCCTGTCATCCTTGTTGGCTTGGGTTAGAATGGAGTCTAATTTAGACTACTGCACCGCTTGCAGGCTCGGTAGGGGCTTGCACCCTGTATCCCTATCTGTATCCCTAACTGAAAGATCCGTCTACAAGGCACGGTTTATATGGAGCGCACGAGTCTCCCTCGGGCACAAAAAAGGCCTTGCTGAGCAAGACCTTTTTTCGATCCAGGCGACACGTACCGCTGCCGCCCTACCTCACCTCACCTCACCTCACCTCACCTCACCTCACCTCACCTCACCTCACCTCAACAATATCCAACGCCCGATTCGCCAACAGCTCACTCACCTCAATCACCTGCAAAATCCCCATCGCAACACGCCGCCTTGACCCATCCAGATCAAACGCCAAATCACTGATCATGGCATTCGCCGAAGCCAGGTTCTCACTGAGATTCGCCAGCAAACACTCAGAATCCACCCCCGGATCAATCCGAAAAATGGAATCGGTCTTGTCAGACGTTTCGCTCTTAGGCTTGGGTTTCAGGTAGTAATCCAACGCTCGCGTAGCCGCGTCATCGATTTTCTTGTTGCGAGCAGACTGAGCACGGGAGACATGCTCGTTCGTATCAGGAGGATTCGGAGTCTCTTTTACCATCGTCTTGCTTCCTGTAGTTGGAGCCATCACCCGCTCGCTGCTAAACGATGGGAGGCAGCTGTACGCAGGTTAGCAGACCGGGGAAACAAGAAACCGGCGCGTCCGGGGACGCCCTGCGCACAGCCACCATCAAGTGCAGGAAGGAGATTCCTGACTGGATGACGCCTTGCACAACCTGTTTCACCACGAGCTGCTAAACCCGATCACTGATGAGCAGTGACAGGTCCCAAACTACCGACGCAACCCCAGGCGCACAAGCCGGCGGATTCTGGCGTAGTTGTAGGCAAAGGCGCAAGGCGCTGTGGCTTGGCGGGCCTTGTCGCTAGTGTCTGTCGGTCTTTACTGACAGGACGTCACTCGACTGGTCCGAGCAGGTGTCCGATGCCGTTCAATTGAGGCTGTCGAAAGATCTGTGGCAAGGCGCTCATGGAAGGGGGCTGCTGCGCAGCCCAGCGGGAGCAAGCTCCCTCGCCACGGGGTTTGGTGTTTACCCAGTGAGCAACGTGGTGCTAGGCGTCTTCGCCCTTCTCTGCCGATTCAGCGCTGTGCACCACCACCAACAACTGCGCCTGAACATCCCCCACCGAGCGCAGGCGATGGGGTTTTTGCGCGTTGAAATGCAACGCATCGCCGCGATTCAACACGACGCGCTCGTTCATGAAGTCCACTTCCACCTGGCCTTCGTGAACGAACAGGAACTCCTCGCCCGTGTGTTCCTTGAACGCATGATGCGCGGCGAATTCGGCCGGGGGGTAGAGGATGAAGGGCAGCAAGGTTCGCTCGGAAACCTGGTGAGCCAACACGGCGTATTCAGCGCTGCCAGGGTTCGCCGCCAGGGATTGGCGGTCTTCACAGCGCACCAGGCTGTAGCTGTCGAGCGAGACGTTTTCCTCGGAGAACAACTCCTCGACTTTCACGTTCAACGCCTTGGACAGCTTGAGCGCCGTGGCGATGGAGGGCGTGCTCAGACCCCGTTCCACCTTGGACAGGTAGCTCTTGGTCATCCCGGTTTTTTCAGCCAGGACGTCCAGCGTCACACCGAGTTTTTTTCTGAGCAATTTCAAGCGAATGGACATAGGTAACCCACATTTCCAGGGAAACGGACAATCTGCGATTGCAAATGACACTTTGTGTCATATAGCCTATTTAGTGTCATTAGCACCTTCATCCCACCGCTTCCATGACGCGGATCAAGAACGGTCAAAGAACGAATCAGGAGAACTGACATGAGCAAGACACTGGCGACGCCCAAGGACCAATTGGTCCAGCACGCTGTAAACCAGATGCAGAAATCACTGCCGGATAATACGTGGACTGTGCGACAAAAGCTGGCCCTGACCTGTCGCATCTTGTTCGAGAACGGTCACGACTCCGGCCTCGCCGGGCAGATTACCGCGCGCGGGCCGCAGCCTGGCACTTACTACACCCAGCAACTGGGCCTGGGGTTTGACGAGATCACCGCCGGCAACCTGCTGTTGATCAACGAAGACCTTGAGGTCCTGGAGGGACACGGCATTCCCAACCCGGCCAACCGGTTTCACACCTGGGTCTACCGCGCCCGGCCGGATGTGAATTGCATCATCCACACCCACCCGACCCACATCGCCGCGCTGTCGATGCTGGAAGTGCCGCTGCAGATTTCCCACATGGACCTCTGCCCGTTGTACGAAGACTGCGCGTTCCTGGAAGGCTGGCCGGGCGTGCCCGTGGGCAACGAGGAAGGCGAATTGATCGCCGGCGCCCTGGGTGACAAGCGAGCGATTCTGCTTTCCCACCACGGTCAATTGTCCACCGGCGAGACCGTGGAAGAAGCCTGCAACATCGCCCAATTGATCGAGCGCGCCGCGAAGCTGCAATTGCTCGCCATGGCCGCCGGCGAGGTGAAGCCGATCCTGCCGCACCTGGGCCGCGAAGCTCACGACTGGATCGCCCGTCCCAAGCGTCACGCGGCCGCCTTCAACTATTACGCCCGGCAGAACCTGCGCCAACACGCCGATTGCCTGAACTGAACCCAATAGGAGCGACGCCATGTCTACCCCCAACATCCACGGCATCATCGGTTACACCATCACGCCCTTTTCCGCCGACGGCCAAGGCTTGGACCTGGACGCATTGGGGCGGTCCATCGACCGCCTGATCGACAGCGGCGTGCATGCCATCGCGCCCTTGGGCAGCACCGGCGAAGGCGCTTACCTGAGCGACGCGGAGTGGGACCAGGTCAGCGAGTTCAGCATCGCCCACGTCGCCGGCCGGGTGCCGACCGTGGTCAGCGTGTCTGACTTGACCACCGCCAAAGCGGTGCGCCGCGCGCGTTTTGCCCAGGATCACGGCGCCGATGTGGTGATGGTCTTACCGGCTTCCTACTGGAAACTGAGCGAGGCGGAAATCCTCAGGCACTACCAGACCATCGGCGCCAGCATCGATGTGCCGATCATGCTTTACAACAACCCGGCCACCAGCGGCATCGACATGTCCGTGGACTTGATCCTGCGAATTTTCAACGCGGTGGATAACGTCACCATGGTCAAGGAAAGCACCGGCGACATCCAGCGCATGCACAAGCTGCAACTGCTGGGCGAAGGCCAGGTGCCGTTCTACAACGGCTGTAATCCACTGGCGCTGGAAGCCTTCGCGGCCGGTGCCAAGGGCTGGTGCACCGCCGCGCCTAACCTCATCCCGCAACTCAATCTCGACCTGTACGCGGCAGTGTTGGCCAACGACCTGAGCAAAGCCCGGGCGCTGTTCTATCGTCAATTGCCACTGCTGGATTTCATCCTCAAGGGCGGCTTGCCCGCTACCATCAAGGCTGGTCTGCGCACCCTCGGCCTGGAGGTCGGCGACCCGCGCTTGCCGGTGTTTCCGCTCGACGAGTCGGGGAATGACCGGTTGCAAGCGATGCTGAAGCAACTGCTCTGATTCGCCCTGCCCTGCGGCCCGGCGGGTGGCGACTCAAAACGTCAACCTGTCGGTCGCTTCACTTCATTCTCAAACTGCAAGACTGCGAGGCGTGAGATGGACACCTATAAACCGCTGCACTGCGACCTGCACGACTACCTGGAGATTGCCTGTCTGTGCGGCTATACGCTGGACATCGAACTGACTGACGGCCAACGCGTGACGGCTCGGGCGATTACTACGCGGACCGCTTCCACGCGGGAAGAGTTTCTCGAAATCGAAACGGCGGACGGTCGTCAGGAGATTCGTCTTGACCGTTTATTGGCGATTACGCCGTTGGATAAGAACGCCAGGTTTGGGCGGGTTGTGTTGATGGTGGGTGACCAGGTTAGTCAGTGAAATGGATCTGCTGACTGACGCACCGCTATCGCGAGCAGGCTCGCTCCCACAAGGGACTGTTGCGCCTGGGACTCAACGGGCATCCAGTTATTCTCGTGGCTAGGTAGCTTGCTCCTGCCGGGCTGCGCAGCATCCCTAATCATTCAGGCAGTAGTGGGGCAGAGGCTTTGTTTCATCAAGCTATTTGCGAGGTCCTTTTGCTTTCAGCTTTTGTCACTTTCTTGCCCTTGTGCTCAGACTCCCATCCTTTACAAGCCAGGGCCACATGCTTGGGAATCATTGAGGTCCCACTGCTGTAAGCGGTAATAGTGCGACGGGTAAAGCCCAGCTCCTGCGCGGCGGTGGTCAACGAGAGTTTGTTGGCAGCCATCCAGCGTTTGAAGGCCTGGGTCGGCATCACCTCACCGGCTTGCTCCAGCGCCAACCGATGCAAAGTGACGGCCGCCAGTTCCAGGTCATCCCCCCAGCTCACATCGAAGCCCCATTCTCCCACTTGGGCGGTGCCGAACAACGACAGGTCTTCCAGGGGCTTGAGCACCGGGAATTGTCGGATGTACTCCCGCAGGTCAACGTCGTAGCGCTTACCGTTGGCAAACTCCACCTGCAAGGCATGTTTACCGGGGACAGGCTTCACGCTGCTGATTCTGGCTTTGCTGATCATGGGTCAGCTCCTCCGATTCTGTTCGTTCCACACACGCTGCAGGTCAGCCGTATGTTCTGCCGCCCACGCCAAGGCGGCTTTCAGGGATTTAGAGTTGGCCCCTTTACCAAGCACCTTGAGCCCGTCGATCTCTACCAGTGACTCACCATCGGGCGTTTGCACATGAAAATGCGGCGGCGCATGATCGTCCGGGTAGATTTTTATTTTCCAGTTACGGTCGCTGTGTACGGTAGCCATGCCAGGCATGCTAGGGAATTTTTTTCTCTAGCACAAGGTCAGGCGTCAGATGCTGAGCGTGACCCCTTTTCCCGCTAAAGCGCGATTAGCAGTCGTTTGTCACGGTGATTAATGATCAAGACTTTCCATCACCTTCTCCGAACAATCCCATCCCCTTTTCGCACGCCCAAGAACTCAAGAAAAAACGCCCACTCGAATTTCCTACGCACACGCACAAACGCATCAGCCACCTTATCGATTTCGGATCTCGCCCCCTCTGCGCTGTCATAAGTCAGCGCGCAGACTGTTCCATCTGGAAAGAAGACGCTGTAATCATAACGAGGCCCCACCCAAACCCCATCGACCCATCGGCCGCCCACCGATTTTTTGTTGATCACGCAGCCTTTGTAGTTTTCTACGAATTCCATATCGCACCTCACGAAATCAAGCACCGTGATAGCGCGACACGTTTCGAGCGAAATCTCGCGATATCGCCTTCAGCATACGGCCCTCAAAATTTCTCGCGCACCTGTTGGAAATGACAGTAATTAATAACAACTAGCCACAAGTAAGCAGCCGTTAATTCTGTTTGGCTATAAACCCCTCAAAAATTCTTTCCACTCCATCCCTTCCCGCAAAGCCTCCATCCCCTCCAGCAAACGCCCCTCCCACTCCCCGCCTCGATAATGCCCGCTTCACTCACCCAAGCGCTGCAACCGAGCACCCGTGTACCTCCCATGAACCTACGCACCTTCATTCGCAGCTATTGCCTCAACGCCAGGCTCGCCACGAATGCCCTGACCCGCCTGCACAAATCCCTCTCCTCCCTGGCCGCCTATCTGGCCCAGCAAGGCTTCGATTCCAACCTATGGCCGGCCACCCGTGACGAAGCCGCACTGGCCCCTCGTATCAGCACCCTCTGCCCAGAGCTGGCCACCACCGTATTCAGCCACGCCCGCGAGGGCATCATCCTCGTCGACCCCTACGGTCGGGTCATCGCCGTCAACGAAGCCTTCACCCGCCTCACCGGTTACAGCCAGGAAGAGGTGCAGGGCCGCGAGTTGAATGCCCACCGCATGGTCCGCCGCCTCACCGCTTTTTACGCGCCGATGAAGAATGCCCTGGACTTCCACGGCCACTGGTCCGGCGAAATCCAAAGCAACCACAAGGACGGCCGGGAGATGACGTCGCGGATCAGCATCAGCGCGGTGCATGACCGGCACGGCAATGTTCAGCACTACGTGGCGCTGCTCGGCGACATGACGCAGATGAAGCAGCGCTTGCAGTTGCTGGAGCGGGATGCGCGGTATGACGCGCTCACGCAGTTGCCCAATCGGTTGTTGTTGGCCGAGCGGATGCGGCAGGCGTTGGGCAAGGCGCGGATTCATCAGCAGAAGGTGGCGATTGCGTTTATCGACCTGGATGGGTTCAAGGCGTTGAACGACAGTTATGGGCATGACTGGGGGGATCGGGTGTTGCAGATTGTCGCGGCGCGGATCAATGCGACGTTGCGGGAGGGCGATACGTTGGCGCGCCTTGGGGGTGATGAGTTTGTCGCCGGGCTGGTGGGTTTGCAGGCGGTGGAGGACAGCGAGCCGTTGCTCAAGCGGATGTTGGCGGCGGCGAATGCGCCGATTCTGATTGGGGCGCAGACGGTGGAGATCGCGGCGAGTATCGGGGTGGCGTTTTTTCCTGAGCATGGGCAGGAGATCGATGGGTTGATCAGTAAGGCGGATCAGGCGATGTATCTGTCGAAGAAGGCCGGCGGCAATCGCTTGGCGTTTTGTCCGACGCGGTTTATTTCGCTCAATAGCGAAGCCTGACGGTGGTGCCGACGGTGCGTTCGCTGCCGGTCATGACGCCGTAGTCGCCGGCGCCGAGCAGTGAGTAGACGGCGGTGATGTAGTTACGGTCGAACACATTGCGCACCCAGCCTTCCACTTCCCAGGCGCGGTCCTGGCTGCGCAGGCCCAGGCGCAGGTTGGTGAGGCCGTAGCCGGGTTGATAGCTGCCTTCGCCGCCTTCGAGGGTGCCGTAGTAGCCGGTGCGGAAGCTGTAGTCGATGCCGCTGAAGGCTTCCAGGCCGTAGGGCAGCGGGTGGGTGTGGTCGAGGCCGCTGCTGAGGTTCCATTCCGGGGCGTTGTAGAGGCGTTCGCCGCTGAGGTCGCAGGTCCATTGGCCCGAGGCGGGCGGGCACGGGGCGTTGGGGAAACTGCGGTAGCGGGCGTCGCTCCAGGCCACGCCCAGGCGGCCGGTGAGTCGGGGGGTGAGTTGCCAGGCGGAATCGAGTTCGATGCCGCGCAGGCGGACTTTGCCGACGTTGATCAGGTTGTCCCGCAGGGGAGGGGCGAACAGCGAGGTGGGCGGGCTGTAGGTGAGCGCTTGGTAATCGTCGACGTCGGTCTGGTAGACGGCGAGGTTGAGCAAGGCGCGTTCGTCCCAGAAGCGCGTCTTCATGCCCAGTTCCAGGGACGTGGCCCGCTCCGGCTCGAAGGTCGGCGCGGTGAACGGGCCGACCACGTCGAAGTTGATGCCGCCGGCCTTGTAGCCCCGCGACCAACTGACGTAGCCCATCACCGCGTCGGTGAAGCTATAGCTGACGCTGAGCAGGCCGGAGACGTTGTTTTCCTTGATCGAATCTTCGCGGTAATAAGCGCTGCCGAGGGCGATGTCGCGGAGCAGTTGCCCACCGGCCTGGAACACCGGGGGCAAGCCGGTCAGCGGAGCGAGGTTGCTGACGTCGCGGGAGACCCAGCCGTCCTTGCGCTCCTGGCTGTAGCGCAGGCCACCGGTGAATTCCAACGGGTCGATCGGGCGCCAGGAGAGCTGGCCGAAAATGGCGCGGCTGTCGCCCTTCTGTTCGCCGTCGTAACGTTGCCGGGCGCCATCGAGCAGCACCGAAGGCACCTGCCTCGGATCGGCGAGGCTGACGCCGAAGATTTTTTGCAGTGCCTCCAGTTGGTCACCGACGAACCAGGGCGCCGCGTCCGGGCCGAACTCGGCGTCGATCTGCCGGTCGAGTTGTTGGCGCAGGTAATAGAGCCCGGCGACGTAATCGACGGACGAGCCGGCGCTGCCGGACAGCCGCCATTCCTGGCTGAACTGCAGATGACCGAGCTCGGTTTCGGACTCGGCCACCGACAGCGCGGTGCTGTCGCCGTCGCGGCTGGCGTGGTAGTCCCAGTCGCGGTAGGCGGTGATGCTGGTGAAACGCATGGCCTCGTCCAGATCCCAATTCAATTCCAACGACACGCCGTTCTGCAGGGTTCGCGGGCGCCCCGGCGCGTCGATGCGGTTTTCCCGTTGGTAAGGGTCGGGCTCCGCCAGCGGATAGCCAAGGAATTTGGCGCGCTTGCGGGTTTGCTCGCTGTAGTGATTGACCAGCAGGACGTTGCCGGCTTCGTTCTGCTCGGCGTAGTCGGCGATCAGGCGGGCGCTGAAGTCGCTGTTCGGCGTCCACAGCAATTGGCCGCGCAGGCCTTGGCTGTCGGAGTCGCCGAGGCGGCTGCCGTCTTGCAGGTTCTCCACGGCGCCTTCGCTGGCGCCGTCGAATACGTTGAGTCGCCCGGCCAGTACGTCGTCTTGCAACGGCCCGGAAAGCGTCCCGCGATATTCCCGCAGACCGCGCTCACCGTAAGTCGCTTCGAGATTGGCTTCGGGCTGGAAAGTCGGTTGGCGGGTGATGATGTTCAACGCGCCGGCGGTGGTGTTCTTGCCGAACAAAGTGCCTTGGGGCCCGCGCAGGACTTCGATGCGTTCGATGTCCATCAACTCGGTGAACGCCATGCCCTGGCGCGCCTGGTAAACACCGTCGACGTAGGTGCCGACGCTGCCTTCCAGGCCATCGTTGTAGGCGGTGGCGCCGAAGCCGCGCAGGCCGAAGCCGGCGTAACGGGCATCGTGGCCGGAGACCACCAGGCCCGGAACCCGTTGCTGGATGTCTTGCAGTCGATGCAGGCCGGCTTCGTCCAGTTGATCGCCGTAGAGGACGTTGATCGGGATCGGCACGTCTTGCGGGTCTTCTTCGCGGCGGCGAGCGGTGACGGTGGTTTCGTCGAGCGTCAGGGCGCTGGGTGCCTCGAGTCCGGCATCGGCCGAGACCCAGGGCAACGCGCAAAGGCTGCCGAGCAAGAGCAGCCGATAATCCAGACCCGGCATGCTAGAACTCCCGGGCCATTGCGCGATGCACCACCGTGTCCGGGCAAACCAGCGTCTTGATCCGCGCCAGCAATTCGCGGCTGTCGGCGGGCTTGAGCAGTACCGCGTCGAAGGCCAGGTCTTGCGGGTAATTCTCCGGCCTGTGGGGCGGAACCGCTGAATACAGCATCACCGGTAGATCATGCTCACGGTCGCGCACCTGTCGCAGCAGTTCCCAACCGTCCATGCCGGGCATCATCTGGTCGCTGATCAGCAGGTCAATCGGTTGTTCATCCAGACAGGCCAAGGCGTCTTCGCCAGTCGCCGCCATGCTCACGTCGAAACCGTAGCCGGCCAGCAGGTCGTAGAGCCATTCGCTGTTCTGCTCGATGTCGTCCACCAGCAGCACGTGTTTGCCCTGGCCATCGAGCGGCGTGATGTTGTTGTCGACGATGCCGTTTTCCAGGTCGTGTTCCTGGGCGCATTTGAGCTGCAGGCGAAAACTGAAGTGGCTGCCCTGCCCGGTGGCCTGGGGTTCGAGGCGGCTGTCCATGCGTTCCAGCAGTTGCGTGACGATGGACAGGCCCAGGCCGCTGCCCTCGAAGCGCTGGGCATTGCGGCCGCGGCGGAACGGTTGCAGCAGGTGTTCGAATTCCTGTGGGTCGATGCCGATGCCACTGTCGATCACGCTGAAGCGCAGCTCGACGGTGTCGGCGCTCGCTCCGGGGCCTGCGCTCACTTCGAAACGGATCTGGCCGTTGCGGGTGAATTTCGCCGCGTTCGCCAGGAGGTTCATGAGGATCTGCCGGAGGCGTTTGAAATCGGCCTCCACCAGCGGCGGCAGGTCATCCGCCAGCACGGCTTCAAACGTGTTGCCCTGGCGGGCGGCGAGAAAGCCTGCCTCGTCTGCGATCTCCTGCAGGAAGCCGTACAAATAGTCCGGCGCAAGGGTCAGTTGCATCTGCTCGAGTTCGCCACGGGAGAACTCGAGCATCTCGTCGATCAGTTCCAGTTGCTGGCGGGCGTTGCGCTCGATCGTCGCTTGATAGTCGCGGTTGGGCCCGGCATGCAGAAGACGCGCGTAGTCGATGATGCGCACCAGCGGCGAGCGCAGGTCGTGGCTGATGCGCGCCATCAATGCACTGCGGGCCGCGAGGGAGTCGCGCAGCTGCGAGGTGCGCAGGGCCACGGTGCTTTCCAGGCGTTCGTGCTCGGCTTGGCGTTGTTGTTCGAGGGTGGACAGGGCGTGTTTTTCACGGTTGCGGCTGCGGGCGACTTCCATGATCAAAGTGCACACCAGAAACGCCACGCCCGGCAAGGTGGACGACAGGCTGTATTTGCTTTCCGGCGTTTGCCAGGGCAGTTGTTCTTGCGGGAAGAAAATCCGCATCAGCAGTTGCCCAAGCAGTAGCGCCGGAACCAGCCAGGCCATCCAGTTGTAGCTCAGGCGTGCGCGCCAGGCCATGAACAGCGTGGCGAGCAGTACGCCATAGAAACTGAACAGGGACATCTGGACAATTTGCGCGCCCTGGACCGGATCGATTTTCAGCCACCAGAGTCGGCCGAAAATACAGCCCAGCAGCGGCACCCAATAGCTCCAGCCAATGATTATGGGCAATCGGGCAACCTGCAACAGCACGCGGAAGTAGGCCAGGAACAGCACGAACGAGAATGCGCTGGCGCAGGTCAGCAGCTCGCGTGTCCAACCCAGCGCCGAGGGCCAGTAGATCAGGTAGCCGTTGAGGATACAGGTCAGCAGGATATAGCTCAGGACCGCGCCGGCGTTCACGGTGAGCAGTCGAGAGCGCAGGATCCAGCCGACGATCAGGCCGAACGGCACCACCAGCAGGACAATGCCGAGGCTGAGTCCGTCGCTCAGGTAGGTCTGTTGCTGACTGCGCAGCAACGCCGGTTCGGACCACAGTTCCGGCTCCAGCAACATCTGGAAGTGGCTGGCCACGCGGACGAATACCGTGGTGCTCTCCCCCGCCGCCAGCGAGACCGGGAACGCCGGCTGACGCGCCGCTGGCTGGAGCCATTCGACCAAGGGATAGGCAGCTCCACCGTGGGCAACCCGTCCCGGTTGGTAGACGCGGATGTCTTCCAGGCGCGGCGCGCCGATCACCAACAAGCGCGAACACGCCGCAGTGCTTGAGTTAGTCAGTTGTAATTTCAGCCAGAAGGTAGAGCGGCTGTAACCCTGCGTCGGCCAGCTTGGGGTCGCGGCCTTGAAATCGGTGTCAGGCCGTTGAGCGATTTGTTCCAGGCTCAGGTGTGCCTGGGTGTCCTCGACAATCTGCGCCACCGGCATCAGGTTCAGATAGTCGGTGCGGCAGATATCCACAGGCGCCGCACGCGCCAGGCCTGTGGATAACAACGCTATCGTCAGCCATAAAAACTGTAGAAGCCGCATCACGCGCGTCCGGCCGACTCGGTTTCGGCAATGCCCAGGGCTTGCTGGCGAAACTGGCTGGGGGTCATGCCGATTCGCTGGCGGAAGGCGGTGGTGAAGTTGCAGGCGTTGCGGAAACCCACCAGTTCGGCGACGTCCTGCACGCTCATGGCGCTTTCGCAGAGCAAGTCCTGGCCGCGCCGCAGTCGGGCATCGCGAATGTAGGCAAACACGGTCATTCCCAGGTGCTCGCGAAAAATCGCGGTGAGGCGTTTTTCGTGGGTGCCGACTTTTTGCGCGAGCAGGCCCAGGGACGGCATGTCGTCCAGCTGGTTTTCTATCAGTCGCATCGCCGCGCGCAGCACGATCTCATCGCCTTGCGGCTCCGGATCGGCGGGGCTTTCATGGACGGCCGGTGGCGCGCGCCAGGTCAATTGCAGGTGGATCTTGATGCGCGCCAGCACTTCTTCGGGGGCGCAGGATTTGGGGATGTAGTCCACCGCGCCCACGGTCAGCCCTTCCAATCGCTCTAACGAGGTGTTGGCCGAGGACAGGAACAGGATCGGCGTGTGCCGGGTGGCCGGTGCCTCGCGCAGTAGCCGACACAGGCTGAAGCCGTCCATTTGCGGCATGTGCACGTCCAGGACGATGAGGTCCGGGCGCAGGGCCAGTGCGCGGTGATAGCCCTGGTGGGCATCACTGGCCAGGGAAATGCGCCAGGGTTGCGCCTTGAGCAGGACAAGCGTTGCGCGGATATCCTCCGGGACATCGTCGATCAGCAGAATATGCGGCGATTCGGACGCCGCCGCCGCGCTTGCGTCCATAGCCGTGCGCCTTTCGTATCGTCCGTCGTCCATTCGCTACGTTCTCTTAATCGTGCGTTTGCCAATTAATTGCCGGAAAGCAACGGTATCGCAACGCAAAAATCGATGGATCGGTAAAAATCGTTACACCAATAGCGGCAGGTCCGGCGAAGACTTGAAGATGCCGAATTGTCCATGACCGCTATGCTGAGGCGATCCTACTCCGACAGGCAGGCTTTGATGATCCAATGCAAACGCGCCTATGAAACCGCCAGCGCCGAGGATGGCGCACGGGTTTTGGTGGACCGCTTGTGGCCGCGTAATTGCCCCAAGGACGCGTTGGCGATTGCTGAGTGGTTGCCGGAGGTTGGGCCTTCCCATGAGTTACGCAAGGCATTCAAGGCGGGGGCGCTTTCATTTGCCGAGTTCAGCGTGGCCTATCGGCGGGAGCTGGCGGCGCGGCCGGAGCATTGGTGGAAGCTGGTGGATGTGGCACAGGGTGGGATGCTGACGTTGGTGTATGCGGCCAAGTCGCCAGTCGAGAACAATGCGGTGGTGTTGGCGCAGTGGTTGGAGGATGAGGTGGAGAAGCGGGCCGAGGGGAGTTCGTCGGTTTGTTATTTAGGTGATTTTCCAGAATTTTGAAAATACCTGTGGGAGCGAGCTTGCTCGCGATGGCGGTCAACCAGTCGCCATCGATGTTGCCTGGCCTGCCCCTATCGCGAGCAAGCTCGCTCCCACAGTGGTCTGTGCCCGGCCAGTCGACCGTTCCCCACGCTTCTGCGGGAACTTCAGTCGCTTTGGGGCTGCTGCGCAGCCCAGCGGGAGCAAGCTCCCTCGCCACGGTTGTTTTGAGCATCGCCGAGGAGGGACAGCTTCATTCAGCAAGTCGCTCAGTCAGGGCTTCAAGGCATCACATTGAGCACGCAGGTCGCTGTTGGAGATCGCGCTGCAGCTGCCACTGCCGCTCTTGGCATAGCAGTAACGACGCTGGTCGTCGTCGTTTATGCTGGCGCAACTGCCGCTGCCAGTCTCGGCCTCGCAGGCGTGACGCAGGTCGTTGCTGGAGATCGCGCTGCAGCTGCCACTGCCGCTCTTGGCATAGCAGTAACGACGCTGGTCGTCGTCGTTTATGCTGGCGCAACTGCCGCTGCCAGTCTCGGCCTCGCAGGCGTGACGCAGGTCGTTGCTGGAGATCGCGCTGCAGCTGCCACTGCCGTTCTTGGCATAGCAGTAACGACGCTGGTCGTCGTCGTTTATGTTGGCGCAGTTGGCAAAGGCATAACCGCTAAGCATCCACAGCACCACAAAAATAACTCTCATCACTCTCTTCCCTGATTGACCGGAACAGGCCGGCGCTGGTTTGCCCAACTGGGCATGCGCAGTTTAGAGCGCAGGCTGGGGGGATGGAAGAGTCTGAATAGACGGCGCTCACGCTGTCTCAGTGCCTGCGTTTGAGCATCGGCAGTGGACCGCAATGCTGGATGAGTTTGGGGGCTGCTACGCAGCCCAGCGGGGCGGTGCGACGTTTCGCTAAATCCCCTCGCCACACTGGGTGGCTTGCTTGGGCGGGGTGCTGTGGCTGAGGAACGGCTAAGATGGCGCAAGTAAAATCACAGGGGAAGGCAGGCGTGATGGCAGCTCGTTTTGATCCATTGGTTCATATCGATTGGAAAACACCGGGCAGCGACGTGCTCGGGCTGTTGCAGCACTACTATCCCGACATCGGTGTGTTTGCCGGGCCGGGGTTCGAGGCGTTGTTGGATGAGCTGTCCAACGAGATGCCCGAGGTCTGCTTCGAGGCGCTGGCGCCGC
This sequence comes from Pseudomonas sp. LARHCG127, assembly GCF_052871455.1. NCBI lineage: Bacteria > Pseudomonadati > Pseudomonadota > Gammaproteobacteria > Pseudomonadales > Pseudomonadaceae > Pseudomonas > Pseudomonas sp. LARHCG127. The sequence goes on along the minus strand of NZ_JBIXJT010000015.1, from coordinate 128,729 downwards.
TGTTGGCGGCTCAGGGGTTTGACTTGTGGAACCTGGACGCCGGTGGCGATGATTATCGGCCGGTGGTTTTCCCCTCGGACCAGCGCGAGGCGTTTGCCAGGCATTGGCAAAGCTCGCAGGGGGAGCCGAGGTTCACGGCGACGTTGATCGAGCCCCCTGCGGTGAAAGCGCGCAAACCGGCCAAACCCAAGCGCGGCAAGGTGAAGTGGCTGCAGGAAGTCCATGACTACCCCGGCGACACCTATGTGCATGAGGACAACTACCGCAACGGTTGGGCCGCGATCACCGAGCAGGACGAAGACCAGTGGTTGTGCTTCCTGATCGATTACAACCAGTGGCCGCCCGCCGAGCAGGACATGCTCGAACACCGCACCGATGGCGTGGACGGCGCAGACTTGCAGCTCATCGACGCCGATGCCCAGCGCAGCCTGTGGAAACGTCGGGTCGTGTGTGGCGATTACAGCAGGGACGACCGCTACCAATACGAAATTCGGCAAGGCAATGAGATCGCGGCGTTCGGCCCTGCCGGGGTGCAATGGCCAGAATTTGAACAACCCTGTGTGGTGGTGGACTCGGAGGTGTTCGAACGCCAGCGCCTCTACGAACCCGAGCATCTGACCCGGATCTGGCGGATCACGGCGGACAGCAGCGAGGTGATTTTCGAATGCGCCGATGAACTGACGATCCTGCCCATCGGCCCTCGCCGCTTGCTGTTCATGCAGCACAACGGCCCGAAGTGCTGGGTCTGGCACCAAGACCCGCCGCACCAGGCCGTCGTCGCCAAACGGATGCCCGCTGAAGCCTACAAGTTGCGCGCATCAACCGTTTACCTGGGGGGCGACGAGATCCTGTTGTTCAGCGAAGGCGCGCGGCAGAACGCTGAGCATGCGGGTTATCAGGACACCGTGCTGCTGGCGTGGCGCTTCAACTTCATGACCGGGGCCAAGACCAAGGCGATGCTGGACGGTTTCGGCAGTGAACTGCGCCAGGACACGCGCCTGCTCGTCACCCAGCCCAAGCAAGTCATTACGTTGCGCACGTTTCATGGGCAACTGCATGTTTCGCGAGGGCACGGCGATTGGTGGGTCTGGACTTACCGCGCCAATACCTTCGGCACCCACACGCTGGCGTGGTTCTGGAACCAGGGCAGCAATGAGGTGGTGAAGCTGTCGACCAAGGATATTGTGCGGGTCAAGCCGCAGGTTCGTTATGTGCCGGGGCAGGATCGGTATCTGGCGTTCGAGACGGCGTTTGTGGCGCGGTTGCCGGCGTTTGGCGAGATGGTTGAGGCCAAGGGGAGTGAGGTTTTGGATTTCCAGTAAGGCGATTTCGTTACATGGAGACACTTCCAAAGCATGGCGCTTTTGTGGCGAGGGAGCTTGCTCCCGCTCGGCTGCGCCGTAGGAGCTGTGTAGGAGCTGTCGAGTGCAACGAGGCTGCGATCTTGTCCCACACAATTGAGTCTGGAGTGAAAGATCAAGATCAAAAGATCGCAGCCTTCGGCAGCTCCTACACACAGCCCAGCGGGAGCAAGCTCCCTCGCCACAGGGGCAGGGCTCAAACGCTCAGCACGCCGCGAAACCCTCGCGCCGCGTAATACGACTGCACACCGTTGTGGTAGATGAACACCCGGCCATAGCGGTAGTCACCAAAAATCGCCCCATCGAGGGCGCGAAGCGCTGGAGAGGTTGCCAGCCAACTGGACGTCTTGGCATCGAACTCACCGAGGGTTTGCAGGGCCCGATACTGGTCTTCCGTCAGCAGGGCGATGCCCATCGCTTCGGCCATTTCGATGGCGCTGCCTTTGGGCTTGTTCTCCTTGCGCGCATCCAGGGCCGCGCGGTCGTAGCAGAGGCTTCGGCGCCCGGTTGGGCTTTCCTTGGCGCAATCGCAGAAGGTGACAGTGCCGGTCTTTGGGTCGAGGCCGATCACATCGGGTTCGCCGCCGGTGGCTTCCATGGCTTGGAGGGACTTCAGGGCGTTGGGGTTGGCTTCGAGCCGGGTCTGAACGTCGGCCCAGGGAATGTCTGGGTGGCGGTTCAGGTTTTTTTCGAAGCGGGTTTTCAGGGTTTGGATAAGGCTTTCTTGTTCTTGTTTTTTCATGGCTCGGAGTCCCTGGCTGGCCGATTGAATGTGCACGCTCTAATCACCGTTTCCGGCGAAATTTCATATCAGGTATTTCAATTTAGCCTCGGCGACTGTCATCTCTGACAATAGCCACGCAGCGCCTTGAGCTCTTAATCTGCTGCAGCTTTTCAAGCAAGCGCAAGCATTCCTTGGGGGTTAACAAGACGCTCATGGTGACTACACAACAGGAAAAGTGAAGCACATCTACTGCCAATGAAACGGCGTGAATCATGAAAATTCGTGATGGCTTCATGCTTATGCCATTCCCCTATCAGGTTTTTTGCACGGTATCAGAAGCCCTGATAGCGTGTGGGATCCTGGGGCAATACCCGATGCGACACTGAGCACATGAGGCCTGTATGAAGAACTTCACGATTCAACGTATCGACCACATCGTCCTGCGCGTGAAAGACCTTGAGCGCAGCCTGGCTTTTTATACGTCGGTGCTCGGTTGCGAGCTCAAGAAGCGTCGGGACGATCTTGGCATGCTTCATCTGGGCACCGGTGTTTCGATGATTGACCTGGTGGCTGTGGACGGGCCTCTTGGTCGCCAGGGTGGGCCGGCGGCGGGTAAGCAGGGGCATAATGTCGATCACCTCTGCCTGCGTATCGAGCCGTTTGATGAGCCCGCCCTCCTGGCTCATTTGAACTCAGCCGGCCTGACCGTTGAGAAAGCGCAGATGCGCTACGGTGCGGAGGGCAAAGGCTGGTCGATCTATTGCTTTGATCCGGATGGCAACCAGATCGAGTTGAAGGGCCCGGCGTTGGAGCCCTGAGCTTCAACTGGGTGCTGTGATCAAAAAACTGTGGGAGCAAAGCTTGCTCAAGATAGCGGTCTGTCTGGGCCGGTGATGTTGGATATGCGGCCGTCTTCGCGAGCAAGCTCGCTCCCACAGGATCTGCGGTGGGGGTTATTGCGTTGTCAACTCCACCGCACCCTCGACCCGCTGCTGCATGTTGATCAAATGCAACCGCATCGACGCCCGCGCGGCTTCCCCGTCATGCCGCGCCAACGCCGCGTAGATCTGCTCCCGCTCACGCACCACCAGCGCCCGACTTTCGCCCGTCACCGCCGGTCCGGCCTGTTGCACGACGGCGATCAGCGTATTGCCCACATGGGCCATGGCGTCGATGAAAAAGCTGTTGCCGGTGCACTGGGCGATTTGCCGGTGAAATTCGAAATCGAGCCGTGCGCTTTCGTCATCCGTTGGGTCAACGGCATTCGATGCGTCGAGCATTTCGCGCATCGCCTGCAACTGCTCCGGCGTGGCGCGTTGGGCGGCGATGCCGGCGGCTTCCACTTCCAGGCTCAGGCGCAGTTCGATGACGGCCAGCGCATCGTAGGCGCCGCCCTTGACGTGTTTGCTGCCCTGGAAATCACCGGGGCGGGCGGTGTCCACCACGAAGGTGCCGATGCCGTGACGGGTTTCCACCAAGCCTTCGGCCTGGAGTCGCGACATGGCTTCGCGGACGACTGTCCGGCTGACGCCGCGTTCCTTGATGATGACTTGTTCGGTGGGTAACTTGCTGCCTGCGGGCAACTCGCCGGCCAGTATCTGCTGCGTCAGGTCGACCACCAGTTGCTGGGTCATGCTCAGGCGTCGATCGGGTGTGACACGGTCCATTGCACCTTTCCATTAAAGCCAGACGATCGCGGCATTATAGCCGCGACCTTGCGCCAAAACTCACTATAATGCCCGCTGATCACACTAGAGCACGCCGATGACGGATCAAGCGTTATCTCCATTGAACAAGCCACGCCGCCTCGCCGAAACCCTGGTCGACCGCTTTGCCCAGCGCATGCGCGACGGCATTCTCAAGTGCGGCGAAAAGCTCCCCACCGAAGTGCATATCATGGAGGCCGAAGGCGTCAGTCGTTCGGTGGTGCGTGAAGCGCTGTCGCGGTTGCAGGCGGCGGGGCTGGTGGAGACGCGCCATGGCGTCGGCACTTTTGTCCTCGACATGCCGGCACCAGAGGGCTTCACCTTGGGGCCGGCGACCATTGCGACGTTGTCGGATGTGCTCAACCTGTTGGAGTTTCGCCTGAGCCTGGAAGTCCAGGCCGCGGGCATGGCGGCCCAGCGCGCAACCCCCGAAGCCCTGGCGGAACTGGCCCAGGCGCTGGAGGCGTTGCTGCAAGGGCCGGAAAAGTCCGGTACCACCATCAATGCCGACTTCCAGTTCCATCTGAAAATCGCCAAGGCCGCCGGCAATTACTACCTGATCGACATCATGAAGCACTTGGGCACGAAGCTGATCCCACGTACCCGCATGAACTCCGCCTATTCCGGGCAAAGTGACCGCAGTGCTTACCTGCAAGGGATCAACGCCGAACACCAGCAGATCTTCGACGCCATCGCCAGCGGCAATGTCGACGCGGCGCGGGCGGCCATGTACCTGCACCTAAGCAACAGCCGCATGCGTTTGTGCGAAACCCAGCAGCGCCAGGCCTTTTACAACGAATAAGCGCCCATTGCCCCCTGTGGCGTGGGAGCTTGCTCCCGCTTGGGCGCGAAGCGCCCACAAAGAAGGACTGCTGCGCAGCCCAGCGGGAGCAAGCTCCCTCGCCACAGGTTCATCTATTCCTTGAATCAGCAGTGCTGTCTGTAGGCCCGCTCCACAACTCAGAAAAAGTTGTATTGAATACCCACCCGCAGGCGCAGTTGGCGATCATTGTCGACGGAGTTGACTTTGATATCACCCACTTCAAAAAACGGCGCCCAGCGTTTGTCCCATTTGTACTTGACCACGGCATTCTGCTCATAGTCGTCGGTGCCGCCGTTATAACGGATGTAGTTGGCATCGAAGTACGTCAGTTGATATTCATACGCCCACGGCCCTTGGTTGGCGTAGTTGATGTACACGTCGTAGCGATGGATCTTCTGGTCGTCCTGGCCGTTGTCCGGTACGTCACGGTCGATCTTGTCGCGGTCGAGCTTGGAGGAATCGTAACGGTAGCGTCCGGCGATGCTCAGCTCCTTGGTGATCTTGTAGCCCAGGCGCATGCCCATCTTGTAGGTGGTGGATTCCTCATCGCTTTCCATGGCGAACGAGGGCGTCAGTGTCCAGCGATCATCGATCTTGTGCTGGTAGTTGACGGTGAATTCATGGCCGCTGCCAACGGTGTTGTCGAAGGCGACGTCTTCGCGATCACCGGCGGTCTTGTATTTGAGTTCACCTTCCAATCCCACACCGTTGTCCAGCCGCATACCGAACTTGGCGCGGTCGGCGTGCATGCGGGTCTGTTCCGCATACTGGTGGCGTACGTTGATATAACCGGTGTCGGCCACGGCAACAGTGGAAGAGAACAAAGAAGCGAGGGACAGCGCGACGAGTGTCTTTTTCATATTTTTTATTCTTGTTAGTTGAATGATTTAGTTGGGTTGAACGCCAAATCACAGGCGAGCGCGTGCGCGGCATTGAAACCTGCGGTTCAACGTCTTCTTCGGGTTAAAACACGTGCTACGAAACAGTTACCTCAGACAGCGATAGGTATTCGCTGTATGTCGCGGCTGGCTTGCACCAGCAAACGGGTGTACGCATGGGTGGCGCCATCGCTCGCCAGCAGATGACTGTCGAGCGTCTCCACCACCCGGCCCTGCTGCATCACCGCCAGCCGATCACACAGATGCGCCACCACCGCCAGGTCGTGGGTGACCATCAGGTAGGTCAATCCTTCCTGGCGGCGCAAATCGGCCAGCAGGTTGAGGATTTCCGCCTGCACCGAGACGTCCAGCGCCGAAGTCGGCTCGTCCAGCAACAGCACCCGGGGACGCAGGATCAGCGCCCGGGCAATCGCCACCCGTTGGCGCTGGCCACCGGACAACTGATGCGGATAACGGAAGCGAAAGCTGTCGTTCAAGCCGACCTTGCGCAAGATCTCGCTGACCTTCTGGTCACGCCCGTCGATGCCATGGATACGCAGCGGTTCCTGCAACGCGGCATCGATGGTGTAGCGCGGATGCAACGAGGCATACGGGTCCTGGAAAACCATTTGCACGGTACGGTAGTGGTTCAGCGGCAGCTTGCGCGTCACCGCCTGACCCGCGACGTGCAACCTTCCCGTCCAGTGCTGGTACTGCCCGGCCAGGCAGCGCAACACGGTGGTCTTGCCCGAACCGGACTCCCCCACCAGGCCGAACGCCTCGCCTTCGGCCACGCTCAAATCGACGTCGTGCAATACCGCGTTCAGTGCCGCGCCGGTGCCAAAACTGAGGTTCAGGCCGGCGATTTCAATCATGCTCATGACAGGCTCCTCAAGCATTCAACCAGTGGGGGTCGCGCTGCAGCACCGGCAGCGTGGCGCGCCGATGGTCCAGGCTCGGCAGTGCGGCCAGCAGGCCTTGGGTGTAGGGATGGGTGGCGTGATCCAGGTCGGCGGCGGCAATCGACTCGACCACGCGCCCGGCGTACATCACCAGCACGCGGTCACAGAAATACCGCACCAGGTTCAGGTCGTGGCTGATGAAAATCAGCCCCAGGTCACGCTCGCTGACCAACTCCTCCAGCACGTTGAGCACTTGTCGGCGCACCGACACATCCAGCGCCGACGTGGGTTCGTCGGCGATGATCACCTGGGGATCGGTGATCACCATCATGGCGATCATGATCCGCTGGCCCATGCCGCCCGAGACCTCGTGGGGATACAGGTCATAGACGCGCCGGGGATCGCGAATGTGCACCTTGGCGAGCATGTCCAGCGCCCGCTCGCGGGCTTCGCGATGGGGCACCTTGTGATGGGCCAGGTACGCCTCGGCGATTTGCTCGCCGACCCGCACCACCGGGTTCAGCGAGTACTTGGGGTCTTGCATGATCATCGACATGCGTGCGCCGCGAATCGCCTGGATCTGCTTTTCGCTGGCGGCCAACAGGTCGATATCGGCGAAGCGCAAGGTCTTGGCGGTGACCCGCGCCGTCGGCGGATGCAGGCGTAGAAGGCTGCGGCCAACGGTGGATTTTCCCGAACCGGACTCGCCGACAATGGCGAGCTTTTCACGTCCCAGGGTGAAGGACACATCACGCACCGCCAGGGAGGTTTTGCCTGCGTTGCGAAACTCCACGCACAAATCCTGTACCGCAAGTTTTATCTCAGTCATGGCCGGTTCCTCAGGATTGGCTGCGGGGGTCGAGGACGTCGCGCAAGCCGTCGCCCAACAGGTTGAAGGCCAGGCTGACCAGCATGATCGCCGCACCGGGTGCTGCCACCAGCCACCAGCTTTCGAGCATGTAGCGGCGCCCGGTGGAGATCATCGCGCCCCACTCCGGCAACGGTGCCTGGGCGCCGAGGCCGAGAAAGCCCAGGGCGGCGGCGGTGAGGATGATGCTCGCCATGTTCATGGTCAGGCGGATGATCACCGACGACAGGCACATCGGGATGATGTGGCGCAGGATGATCCGAGTGCTCGACGCGCCTTGGAGCTGCACCGCGACGACGAAGTCGGCGTTGCGCAGCGGCAGGGTTTCGGCGCGGGCGAGCCGGGCAATCGGCGGCCAGGCCGTGAGTGCGATGGCGATCACCGCATGCTCCAGGCCCGGGCCGAGGGCCGCGATGAAAGCCAGCGCCAGGACCAGGCTGGGGAACGAGATGAAGATGTCGGTGATGCGCATGAAAAGGCTGTCGACCCAACCACCGAAGTAACCGGAAACCGTGCCGACCAACAGGCCGATGGGGCCGACGATCACCGTCACCAGCAAGACGATGTACAGGGTGATGCGCGAGCCATACACCAACCGCGCGAACACATCGCGACCGTATTCGTCAGTGCCGAACCAGTGCGCGCTGCTGGGTGCCTGCAAGGCCCCGGCGAGGTTCTGCAACAGCGGATCGTGGCCGGCGATCCACGGCGCGAAGACCGCGACCAGCATCAGGGTCGCGACGACGATCAGGCCGGCGAAGGTCATCGGGTTGCGCAGCAAAAACCGCAACAGGCGCAAGGTGCTGGCGACCATCGCCGCCGTGCTGGAAGCCGGCAACGTGGCGCTGCCAGGGGCGCTGGAAGCAAGGGGCAGGTTCATTAGCGAGTCCTCGGGTCGAAGATCTTGTACAGCGCATCGCTGATCAGGTTCAGCGTCACGAAGATGAGGCCGATCAACAGCACGCAGGCCATCACCGCGTTCATGTCGCCGAGCAACAAACTGCTCGTCAGGTACTGCCCGAAGCCTGGCCAGGCGAACACGGTCTCGATCAACACCGCACCTTCCAGCAGGCCGCCATAGGCCAGGGCGACGATGGTCAACAGCTGCACGCGGATGTTGCCGAAGGCATGGCCCCAGACGATGCGGCGCTGGGACAAGCCCTTGACCCGGGCGGTGATGATGTACTCCTGGGACAGTTGCTCGAGCATGAAGCTGCGGGTCATGCGGCTGATGTAGGCGACCGAGTTGAAGCTGAGGATCACCGCCGGCAACAGGATGTGCCGCAGCGCACTGCGAAAGGCTTCCCACTCGCCGGACCAGGCGGTGTCGATCAGCAACAGCCCGGTGTGTTTCGGAATCAACCCGTCATAGGCCAGGCCGATGCGCCCGACGCCGCCGGCCCAACCCAGCCAGGCGTAGAACACCAGGAAGGCCATCATGCCGATCCAGAAAATCGGCGTGGAGTAACCGAACAGGGTGATCAGCCGCGCGACATGGTCACCGGCACGGCCCTGATGGGTCGCCGCGTAGACGCCCAGCGGCAGGCCCGCCAGCACACCGAACAGGATGGCCAGGGTGGCCAGTTCCAACGTAGCCGGGAAGACCCGGGCGATGTCAGTGATGACCGGGTTCCCGGTCAGCAAGGCCATGCCGAAGTCACCGTGCAGCAGGTCGCCGAGGTAGATCGCGAACTGGCTCCACAACGGCTTGTCCAGGCCCAGTTCCTTGTACACCTGGGCGTAGGCCGAGGCGTCGGCGTCCGGGCCGACGATGGCCAGCACCGGGTCCAGGGGCATCACCCGCCCAATAAAGAAAGTCAGCAGCAGCAACCCCAGCAGCGTCACCGCCACCGAGCCGCCGCGCCGGGTCGCCGAAGCGGCCCGGGTGGTCCAGATTGAAAAGGATGCAGTCGACATGTTCATTCCTGCCTTGGCCCTGTGGCCGTCGATTTCAGCGCTGCTTGTAGACGTCGCGAAGACGCGTGGTCGCGGCGGTGTGGCCGATGTAGTTGCGCACATCCGCGTGGATCACCACTTCGTCGACCATCTGCGAGACCGGCATGATCGCCCCGGCCTGTTGGTCGTAGAGGGTCTGGATCTGTGCATAGATTTCCCGCTGGCGCTCGGGGTCACGCTCGCGCTCGGCTTGCTCGATCAGTTGATTGAGCTGCGGGTCGAAGAACGAGGTGCGCCAGCCCTGGAAGTTGCTCAGCTTGGCTTCGCTGCGGTTGTCCGGGTTGTACACCAGGGCCCGCAGGCTCGAATGGGGATGCCGCTCCGCCCCGCCGCCGCCACGACCGACGAGGATGTCGAACTGACGGTCGCGCATCGCCCCATAGATCTGGTTGCCGGTGCCGGTGATGATCGTCGCCTGGATCCCCGCCTGGGCCAGCGTCGCTTGCAGGCTGGTGGCGATGTTGATGAACGGCGGATCGGTCAGTGAACGAATCGTCACCTTGAAGCCTTCGGCATGCCCGGCCGCCGCCAGCAGACGCTTGGCCTCGGCCACGTCCAGGCGATAACCCGGGTCGTCGAGGCGAGCCGGCAGTCCCAACTGCAAGGGCCGTTGGTTGATCACGCCGTAGTGCGGCATGACCACGTCGTTGATGCCTTGGTAGTCGATCAGCAGGCGGACGGCCTGGCGCACGCGGATGTCCTGGAACAGCGGTTGCTGCATGCTCATCGCCACGTAGTACAGCGTGCCGCGGGCAATGCTCTGGATGCGCACTTCATCGACCTTGCCCAAGGCCTTGATGTCAGTGGCCGCCATGCCGCGGGCGACGTCCAGGTCACCGCGCTCGACCATCAGGCGCAGGGCCTGGGACTCCGTCATGTTGCGCATGATCACCCGGCGCAACTTCGGCGCGCCGCGCCAATAGTCGTCATTACGGCTCATCAGGATCACATCGTTGGCCCGCCAGATGTCGAGCTTGAACGCGCCGGACCCGGCCGTGTGCGTCGCCAACCATGCCGCGCCCTGGTCGTCGCCGACCTGATGCTGCAAAGCGATGCTGCGATCAATGATGAAGGCGCTGGGTGAGGTCGCCAGGGTGTTGAGCACCAGCATCGGGTCGGTGACCCGTGGCAACTCCATCACAAAGGTGTGCGGGCCTTCGGCGCGCATCAGTTTGACCACGTTGTCGGCGGTGAAACCGTAGGCCTTCCAGGTGGAGGCCAGGGCGCGGTTGAGGGTGACGACGCGCTGCAACGACCAGGCGACGTCTTGGGCGGTCAGGGGCGCACCCGAGTGAAACCGTACGTCGTCGCGCAATTGGAAGGTCAGGCGCGTGCGGTCGGGGCTGATGTCCCAGGTTTTCGCCAGGGCCGGAATCAGCGTGTCGGGCTGCGCGGCGTCCTGCTCCAGGAGCATGTCATAGACGTTGGCGTTGACCTCCGCGACCTCCAGGCCCGTCGCCGCGGCAGGGTCCAGGGACAACAGGTTGATCATGCTCATGCCCACCACCAATTGGTCGGGGGGCGTTTCGCCTTGGGCCAGGCTGACGGGCACCTGCACTGCGCACAGGGCCACGGTGACACACAGCAGCCTGGTCAGGCGCTTGGGCCAGAGATTCATGGTTCAGTCCTTTCTTATATTTATAAAGACTTGTCGCCCGGGCCGTCATCGGCCTCAGGCGTGGAACAGACTCAATGTCGGGACACGGTGTTGGCCTCGATATACGCGAAGTTGATGTCCTCGCCCAAGCCCGGCCGGTCGGATAGATGCACAAAACCGTCGGCGTCCATGGGGTCGACGATGCTGTTGAGATGCGCCGGGACCTCTTCATAGTCAAGGAACGGGTGCAGCAGGCCGCGTTCGTACCAGCGACAATTGCTGATCGCCCCGACCACCGCCAGGTTCGCCGCGCCATTGCCATGGACCTCGCAATCCATGCCGAACGACTCGGCCAGGTGCGCCACTTTCAGGCACGGCCCAATACCTCCGACCCCGGCCACGCCGGCGCGCAGGATGTCACAGGACTTCTGGGTCACCCAACTGGCGCGGCTGTGGAACTTGCCGGCGATGCTCTCCGGGCCCAGCACCGGGATGTCCAGGTTGGCGGCCAGCCAGGCATAGGACTCCGCCGAGTCTTCCATCATGGGTTCTTCGAACCAGGCGAAATTCAGCTTCTGCAGTGCCTTGCCGATGGTCAGGGCGTCCATGCGGCTGTACCAGTGGTAACCGTCGAGCATCAGCGCGATGTCCGGGCCTACTGCCTCACGCACGGCGGCGCAGGCCTGGATGTCCATTTGCGGATTCGGCGCGAAGGAGATCGGTGGCATCCAGGTGTGCAACTTGATGGCCTTGTAGCCGCGCTGGACCAGCTTCTCGGCGAACTGGCCATACTCGTCCGGCGTCGACAACCCACCCGGCAAGTCATCGCCGCACATCGTCGAACCGTACGCCGGGACCTTGTCGCGATAACCGCCAATCAGTTTATGCACCGGCAACTTGAGCTTGCGCCCAGCCAGGTCCCACAACGCTTGTTCCACCAGCGCCAGCGCCCGGTCGGTGAACTGCCCGGCACTGCCCCGCTGCCAGTGCGCCAGGTCCTGCCAGATGCTTTCACGGTCCATCGGATCGCGGCCGATCAGCACTTTGCGCACGAAGGATTCGATGATGTGCGGACGAATCAACTCAGGCGGGCCAAAGGCATAACCCTCGGAGCCATCGTCGCAGCCGATTCGCAGCAAGGCCATCTTGATCATGACCTCATCGCCCGGATGGGCGTGACCGGCGCTGTCCTGGGCACGGCGCGAAGGTGTGGAGAAGACTTCGACGTGAACGCCTGTGATTCGCATAGAGGGAACACCCTGTTGTTATTGTTTATTTGTATGTCGTCATACAACGTGACAGATTATTCTGAGGTTTCACGTGAGCTGTCAACCCACAAAATCAATAAAAATAGGGAGTCGTGAGGGAGGACTGGTGAAAAGAGGTTATTTTTCTTGAGCGATATTTAGAATGTCGTCATACCACGAGACGAAAAAGATACAACTCGCCGCAGGAAGGCCACGATGGCGGGAGGATAAAAACTGTGGGAGCGAGCTTGCTCGCGAAGGCGGTGTGCCTGAGACAGTGATGTTAGATCGGCCGCCGCTATCGCGAGCAAGCTCGCTCCCACAGGGTGGTCAGTGGTGGTCGCAGAATTCGTGAACACCCGGGATCAAAAACTGTGGGAGCAAAGCTTGCTCGCGATGGCGGTCTGTCTGCGTCGGAGATGTTGGCTGTGCCGACGTCTTCGCGAGCAAGCTCGCTCCCACAGGGTGGTCGGTGGTGGTCGCAGAATTCGTGAACACTCGGGATCAAAACTGTGGGAGGCGGTGGCTGCGGAAGATGGACGCCCTGGTACAGGTTTTGTGCAGGTTTTGGCTGCCTGGCTAGACCCGAGGTTTGCGTCGTCTCCAGACAATGCCCACCGACGCGGCCACGACCACCACCCCGACATTGCCAAACAACCAGATCGCAAAGTTGCGGCTCTGGTCTGCTTCGCTCTCGTAGAACGGCCCGAAATAACTACCAACGGCCATGAACGCCAAATTAAATGTGCCGACCGCCAACACGATGATCAGGAGAACGAACAAAGTTTCCTTGATGACGTTCATATGACTTTCCAGAACCAGATGTCCTTGGAATCGTGAAAGTCCGAGAACGTGCCTTCGATCGAAAAACCCATTTGTATACGTGGGTAGCTCAGCCAATCCGTCAGGCGACGGCCATTCCACAGGTCGATGTGATCGCCGCTGCGGTTGGCTGTGGTTTCGTTTGCCCGACGCCAGAAGTCCTTGAAGAAAATAACGCCCTGCTGCCCGCTCAGGGTCTCTTCGAATTCTTCGCTTTTAATGGCCTTCATGGCCTGCAAGCCAGGAATCTTGGCGCGACTCAAGGCCTTGGCGAGCTCTTCGGCGGCCAATATGTGCCCGTCGCTCTTGGGGTGTTGCCAGCAATGTCGCACGCTTTTGAGCTGGCTCATGTCTGCACCAGCGCGACGCAGGGCCACGCCAAGGTTGATCGCGCATTGGTCACTGAAGTTCTTGGCACCATTCGTTCTGCAAGGCGCGGCATCGCCAAATATCTGCGGATGGCTTTTCCACAACGTGTCGAATGTAAACATTCTGCCCTCTCCATGAGTTTTTTATCCTGGACGAATAGCCTAGCAGACCCACTCGCCCGATGGATTCAATAAGCGCTGGCGAGACGTACAGCCAAAGGACGGTTTTTCCCATTGACCGCCCCCGACAAGTTGTTTTTCTGCCTAGACTCATCATTGTTCCGCCGTGCCGTGTTTTGAATGAGCCCGCACGAAAATACTAAAAACAAGAGGAAAGCCCGTAATGTTCAAACCTATCTGGAAAGCGCTCGCTTGCACGTTGGCCCTGAGTGCGATGAGCACGGCCATGGCGGCAGATCCGGTGGTGATCAAGTTCTCCCATGTGGTCGCCGAACAAACACCAAAAGGCCAAGGCGCACTGCTGTTCAAGAAGTTGGTGGAAGAACGGCTGCCAGGCAAAGTGAAGGTCGAGGTCTACCCCAACTCTTCACTGTTCGGCGACGGCAAGGAAATGGAGGCCTTGCTGTTGGGTGACGTGCAGATGATTGCGCCGTCACTGGCCAAGTTCGAGCAGTACACCAAGACGGTGCAGTTGTTCGACTTGCCGTTTCTGTTCGATGACATTTCCGCTGTGGACCGCTTCCAGTTGAGCCCTGAAGGCCAGAAGCTGCTCAAGTCCATGGAAAGCAAGAACATCACCGGCCTGGCCTATTGGCACAACGGCATGAAGCAGTTGTCGGCAAACAAGCCGTTGCGTGAACCCAAGGATGCCCGTGGCTTGAAGTTCCGCGTACAGGCATCGGCCGTGCTGGAAGAGCAATTCAAGGCGGTAAACGCCAACCCGCGCAAGATGAGTTTCGCCGAGGTGTACCAAGGTTTGCAGACCGGTGTGGTCAACGGTGCGGAAAACCCGTACTCGAACATCTACAGCCAGAAAATGCATGAAGTGCAAAAGTACATCACCGAGTCCAACCACGGTTTGCTCGACTACATGCTGATCACCAACACCAAGTTCTGGAGCGGCCTGCCGCCGGACATCCGCACTGAACTGGACAAGATCCTGGTAGAAGTCACCGCCCAGGTGAACAAAGAGGCGGCGCAGCTGAACGAGCACGACAAACAACGCATCCTCGACGCCAAGACCACCGAGATCATCACCCTGACGCCAGAAGAACGCGGCGCATGGCGCGACAAGATGAAACCGGTGTGGAAGAAGTTCGAAGGCGATATCGGCGCTGACCTGATCAAAGCCGCCGAAGCCTCCAACAAAGCCCAGTGATTGGTTGGCCGGTGCCGCCGCCCTGGCGGTGCCGGTCTGTCGTCCCCCCACAGGAGATGTCATCCATGAACGCCCTCCGGCGCACCTGGGAACACTTCGAGGAAGGTTTCATCGCTTTCCTTCTGGCCGCCATGACGATCGTCACGTTCGTCTACGTGGTACTCAATAATCTATACGCGGTTTTCTATAGCCTCGGCGACCATTGGCCCGCCGCCAGCGAGTCGATGTTCGCCATCGGCGACTCTGTCATGGGCATGGCCCAGGCGATGACCTGGAGTAGCTCGCTGACCAAGGCGCTGTTTGGCTGGCTGATTTTCTTCGGTCTTTCGTACGGTGTTCGCACCGCCGGGCACATCGGCGTCGATGCGCTGGTGAAGCTGGCGAGCAAACCGGTGCAGCGTTTTATCGGCGTCATCGCCTGCCTGTGCTGCCTCGCCTACGCCGGCCTGCTGGCGGTGGCGAGTTACGAATGGATCAACACCTTGATGATTGCCGAGATCGGTGCCGAGGACCTTGGTCATTTCGGCATCATGCAATGGCATATCGGGCTGATCGTGCCAGCGGGGTTCGCGCTGGTGTTCATTCGTTTCGCAGAAATTCTCGTGCGCATCCTGATGAACCGCCAGACCGGCCTTGGCCTGGCCGATGAAGCGGCCGAAGCCATCAAATTGACCGAGCACGAGGAAGACAAGCCATGACCATTGCCTTCCTGTTCGTTGCACTGTTCGTACTGATGTTTATCGGCGTGCCCATTGCCATTTCGTTGGGATTGGCGGGATCGCTGACCATCATCTTCTTCAGCCCCGACTCGGTGCGCTCCCTGGCGATCAAGCTGTTCGAAACCTCCGAGCACTACACGTTGCTGGCGATTCCGTTCTTCCTGCTGGCCGGTGCGTTCATGACCACGGGCGGCGTGGCGCGACGGTTGATCGACTTTGCCAATGCCTGCGTCGGGCATATCCGCGGGGGCCTGGCGATTGCGGCAGTGCTGGCCTGCATGTTGTTTGCGGCGCTATCGGGTTCAAGCCCCGCGACGGTGGCAGCGGTGGGTTCCATTGCCATTGCCGGGATGGTCCGCTCGGGTTATCCACAGGCGTTTGGCGCTGGCATCGTGTGTAACGCCGGGACCCTGGGCATCCTGATTCCGCCGTCGATCGTGATGGTGGTGTATGCCGCGGCGACCGAAACCTCGGTGGGCAAGTTGTTCATGGCCGGCGTCATCCCGGGCTTGCTGTTGGGTTTGTTCCTGATGGTGGCGATCTACATCGTCGCCGTGAAGAAAAACCTGCCAGCCCTGCCCCGCGCCACGTTCCGCGAATGGTTGACCACCGCGCGCAAGGCGATCTGGGGCCTGTTGCTGATGTTCATCATCCTCGGCGGGATCTACTCCGGGATGTTCACCCCCACCGAAGCCGCGGCAGTGGCGGCGGTGTATTCGGCGTTCATCGCGTTGTTCGTCTACAAGGACCTCACCTTCCGCGAGACGCCCAAGGTGCTGCTGGAGTCGGCCAAGCTGAGTATCATGCTGATGTTCATCATCGCCAACGCCATGCTCTTCGCCCACGTGCTGACCACCGAACAACTGCCGCAGCAAATCACCGCCTGGGTGATCGATGCCGGGTTGACGCCGGTGACCTTCCTGTTAGTGGTGAACATCGTGCTGCTGATCGCTGGCGCGTTCATGGAGCCTTCGGCGATCATCCTGATCCTGGCGCCGATCCTGTTCCCCATCGCCATGAAACTGGGCATCGACCCGATCCACCTGGGCATCATCATGGTGGTGAACCTGGAGATTGGCCTGATCACGCCACCGGTGGGGCTGAACCTGTTCGTCACCTCGGCGGTGACCGGCATGTCCTTGCCTGCCACGATCCGTGCGGCGATGCCGTGGTTGATGATCCTGTTGGCGTTCCTGGTGCTGATTACCTATGTGCCGTGGATTTCCCTGGCGCTGCCAAATTGGTTGGGGATGAGTTAAATCCGGCAAACACTCTGTGGCGGGCAAAGGATGATTTTGCCTTGCCATGGAGGTATCGGGCCGATCTGTCGGCCCGATTCCTCCAGACAAAAAAAGGACCTCTTGAATGCTCAAACCTGTATGGAAAGCCCTCGCCTGCGCCCTGGCTTTCGGCGCATGGGGAACGGTCATGGCGACCGAGCCAATCGTCATCAAGTTCTCCCACGTAGTAGGCGAACAAACGCCCAAGGGCCAGGGTGCGTTGATGTTCAAGAAGCTGGCGGAGGAGCGGTTGCCGGGCAAAGTGAAGGTCGAGGTGTACCCCAACTCCACGCTGTACGGCGATGACAAGGAGATGGAAGCCTTGCTCCTGGGGGAAGTGCAGATCATTGCGCGGTCGCTGGCCAAGTTCGATCAGTACACGCGGACCGTGCAGTTGTTCGACTTGCCGTTTCTATTCGATGACATCGCGGCAGTGGACCGTTTCCAGCAGAGCCCCGAGGGGCAGGAGCTGCTCAAGTCCATGGAAAGCAAGAACATCACCGGGCTGGCCTATTGGCACAACGGCATGAAGCAACTGTCGGCCAACAAGCCATTGCGCACCCCGGAGGATGCCCGCGGCCTGACGTTCCGGATACAGACTTCCGCCGTGCTGGACGAACAATTCAAGGCGGTGGGCGCCAAAGCGCAGCCAATGATTTTCTCGGTGGTGTACCAGGGGTTGCGCACCGGTTTGGTCCACGGCACGGAAAACACCTATTCGAACTTCTACAACCAGAAACTCAATGAAGTGCAGAAATACGTCACTGAGTCCAACCACGGCATACTCGACTACATGTTGATCACCACGTCGGACTTCTGGAACGGCCTGGCGCCGGACATCCGCAGCGAACTGGAGAAGATCGTCGTCGAATCCACGGCCTATGCCAACCAGGAAGCGGAACGATTCAACCAGCAGGACAAACAAAAAGTCCTGGACGCCAAGACCACCGAGATCATTGCCCTCACGCCCCAGGAACGCAGCGCCTGGCGCGACAAGATGAAACCGGTGTGGGCGAAGTTTGAAAAGGACATCGGGGCGGATTTGATCAAGGCGGCGCAGGCTTCCAACGTCGCTCAATAAGCGCGTGACAGGACTGTGGATAAATTGATGCCCTTGGCTCAACACTCTCTGTGGCGAGGGAGCTTGCTCCCGCTGGGCTGCGCAGCAGCCCCCAATGTTTGCCTGACACACCGAGGTGTCAGGTTTTGGGGGTGCTTCGCGCCCCAGCGGGAGCAAGCTCCCTCGCCACAAGGGCGCAATTCCTCCACTTCAATCCAACCCTCCCCAGTTGCAAAGCACATTGCGCTATGATCCCCGCCTCTCCCTGAATAGAGCTTTTTTCGCTAATGCTGTCGTCCACCCCAGACATCACCTCTACCCTCCCACCCGTCCTGGTCGGCCCGCTGTTACGGCGGCTGGAACCTGTGCGCCTGGTGATGTGGCTGGTGGGCACACGAGCGCTAGCGTTAACCCTGCGTATTGACGGGGTCGGCGACCTGACGCTGGATGCGTCGCGTTGCACCGTGGTGCCGGTGGGGCAACACGCTTTTGTGCACCTGATCGACGTGACGCTCGACACGCCCCTGCCCCAGGACGTAGCGATTGACTACGACCTGCTGGTAGAGGGCGCGCCCATCGCCGAATGGGCGCCGCACCTGTTGTATGACGGGGCACAGTGCCCGAACTTCATGTTGCATTCGCGCATCGAGCAATTGGTCCACGGCTCCTGCCGCAAACCCCACTACCCGGCCAACGACGGCCTGCTGTGTGTTGACCGATTGTTGGCGCAAGACCCGGCGCAACGCCCGGCGCTGCTGATGATGAGCGGCGACCAGGTGTATGCCGACGACGTCGCCGGGCCCATGCTGCGGGCGATTCATGGGCTGATCGAACGCCTGGGGCTGTTCGAGGAGCGCCTGGACGGTGCCGTGGTGGAAGACAGCGCCAAGCTCTACCAACACCCGGCCAGCTATTACCATCGGGCCGATTTGCTACCGGCCCTGGAAAGCAACGAAACCCTGCGCGAGCGCTTTTTTGGCGGGGCGCGCAAGCCGATCTTCACCAGCAGCAGCGCCGATAATCACCTGGTGACCTTCGCCGAGGTCATGGCGATGTACCTGCTGGTGTGGTCGCCGGTGCCCTGGACACTGATCACTGTCCAACCGCCCGAACTGACCGTCGAACGGCGCCAGCGCTACGACCTGGAACAGCAACGCATCGATGCGTTCAAGACCGGGCTGGACGGCGTGGCCCGGGTGTTTGCGCACTTGTCGTGCCTGATGATTTTCGATGACCACGACATCACCGACGACTGGAACCTGTCCGCGCAATGGGAAGAAACCGCCTACGGCCATCCGTTCTCCAAACGCATCATCGGCAACGCCTTGATCGCCTATATGCTCTGCCAGGGCTGGGGCAACAACCCGGATGCCTTTGCTGATGTGCTAGCGCAAACCCTGGCCCTGAGCGACACCGCCCGGGACCGCTACCTCGACAGCGCGCCACAGGACCAACTGATCGACACCCTGCTGGGTTTCCAGCGCTGGCATTACGTGCTGCCAAGCACCCCGGCCCTGGTGGTGCTCGATACCCGTACCCGCCGCTGGCGCAGCGAGAACAACCTCAAGCAACCTTCCGGCCTGCTGGACTGGGAAGCCCTGAGCGAGTTGCAACAGGATCTGCTGGATCACCCCTCGGCAATCATCGTCTCGCCGGCACCGATCTTCGGCGTGAAGCTGATCGAGACCGTGCAGCGGGTGTTCAGTTGGTGCGGTTTTCCGTTGTTGGTGGATGCGGAAAACTGGATGGCCCATCGCGGCGCCGCCCAGGTGATCCTGAACATTTTCCGACACTCGCGTACACCCGGTAACTACGTGGTGCTGTCAGGGGATGTGCATTATTCCTTCGTCTACGAGGTGCTGATCCCACACCGCAAGGGCGGCCCGCGCATTTGGCAGATCACCAGCAGCGGCATCAAGAATGAATTCCCACCGGTGCTGCTGGAATGGTTCGACCGCCTGAACCGCTGGCTCTACTCGCCGCGCTCGCCCCTGAACTGGTTCACCAAGCGCCGCAGCATGCGCATCGTCCCCCACACGCCGGAACACGCTGAAGCGGGCGAACGGTTGTGGAACAGCGCAGGCATCGGCCAGGTGTTCTTCAACGAACAGGGCCAGCCCGCGCAGATCTACCAGCACAACGCCAACGGCCTGCCACCGACGCGTATGCGTCCTCCCAAATCGCCGTCAGCCTGAGACTCGTGAGAGCAAATGCAAAATTTACAGTCACCTCACATCAACTGTGGGAGCGAGCTTGCTCGCGATAGCGGTGGGTCAGTTGCCGGTGATGCAGGCTGTGCCGAGGTCATCGCGAGCAAGCTCGCTCCCACAGTGGTTTGGGTCTGATTATAAATTTTGCATCCCCCCAATCCCTGTATCAGGTCAGAACGGTAGTTGCAGGCTCTCCTGGCCTTCGAGGCTGAGCAGGAACTGTTTGGCTGCCAGGCCGCCAGCGAAGCCGGTAAGACTGCCGGAGCTGCCGATGACGCGGTGGCACGGGGCGATGATCGAGATAGGGTTGCGGCCATTGGCGGCGCCGACCGCCCGGACCGCTGTGGGTTGGCCGATCTGGAGGGCGATGTCGCGGTAGCTGCGGGTTTCACCAAAGGGGATGGTCAACAGGGCCTGCCAGACCCGGACCTGAAAGTCAGTGCCGGCAAAATCCAGTTCCAGCTCGAAACGGCGGCGTTGGCCGGCGAAGTATTCCAGCAACTGACGTTCGGTTTCCTTGAGGAGCGGATGCCGGGTGTCCTCTTCCAAAGGCCCCAGGCGTACCCGATTGAGCCGCTCGTTTTCCCACAGGATGGCCGCCAGCCT
The DNA here is from genome assembly GCF_052871455.1 of Pseudomonas sp. LARHCG127. Lineage (NCBI taxonomy): Bacteria > Pseudomonadati > Pseudomonadota > Gammaproteobacteria > Pseudomonadales > Pseudomonadaceae > Pseudomonas > Pseudomonas sp. LARHCG127. Next base: position 108,263 of record NZ_JBIXJT010000015.1, on the reverse strand, counting down.
TGTCTCCCGGGCGACGAGGATCAGTTGGCCGACGGGGGATGGGATGGTTTTGTAGAGGGGCAACATCGAGGGATTCCTTGTCAAAGCCTTTGTGGCGAGGGAGCTTGCTCCCGGTGGGTTGCGAAGCGACCCTACACGTGGCACTGCGGTGTGTCAGATTATCAGTTGGGGCTGCTTCGCAGCCCAGCGGGAGCAAGCTCCCTCGCCACGGGGATCTCACCAGCCGCAATATCTTGCTCAGCCCAACAACCCCAACGCTTTCGCCCGCGCCACCGCCTGGGTGCGGCGCTCGACGCCGAGTTTGCTGTTGATGTGGCTGGCGTGGGTCTTGACGGTGTGCAGGGAGATAAACAATTGCTCGCTGATCTCCTGGTTCGAACAGCCTTGGGCAATCAACTGCAACACCGCCCGTTCGCGACTGCTCAGGGTTTCGACAGGTGCCGCAGGGTCGACCAGTTGGGCCACCGAGGGCAGGCGTTCGAGCAGATGTTCGCGCAAGGTGCTGGGCGGCGCGTTCAGCAGTTGTTCGCGCAGCCATTCACAGTGCTTGCCCAGCAACCACTCGAACGGCTGCAACACCCCACCGCTGGCGGCTTCGAAAGCCTGGGCCAGGGTGCGGCGGGCTTCGGGTTCGCGGCCGAGGCTCAACAGCAAGGCGACTTTCTGGTTGAGCGCCATCACGCTGAGCATCTGCCGGCCGGTTTGCTGGCCGTGCTCCAACAAGGCATTGAGCCGGCCTTCGGCGAGCATCGGTTGACCCCGGATGGATTCCAGCACCGCCTGTTGCAGTTCGACATGCAGCGGCAGTTGCGGGTGGAATTCCGGAGGCGCGGCGGCCCGCTCACCCGTGTAGGTCTGGCCCAGGCGGGCCAGCCAGGCTTCGGCCAGGTCGGTACGGCCCTGGGCCAGCCAGAGTTCGCATTTGACCAGGGTAATCATCGCCAGGTAGTAGATCGGCGGAACATCCCAGATGTGCATCAGGCGCTCGGCTTCAGCCAGTTCGGCAAAAGCCCGGGCGAACTCGCCGCTGTAGCCTTCGATCCGCGCGACCACGCAATGACCGATCAGCACGCTGATGTCGCGGCAGGCGCGGGCTTCGGTGAGGCCCGCCTGCAACCGCGCCAGGCCGGCCTGGGGCTGCATGCGCAAAGTCAGCAGGAAACCTTCGTACATGATCAGTCGTGCCCGCACCGCATAAAGCCGCTGGGGCGACAGCTTGTGCAAACGTTGCAGGCCATGGTGCACTTCATCCAGTGCCCGCAAGATCTCTCCCCGCGCCTGCAGGACCCGGGCGCGATCGTAATGGGCCAAGGCCTCGAACAATGGATTGCCGACCCGCTGCGCCAGCTCCAGGGAATCGCGGTTCAGGTTACGCGCGCGCCACAGGTCGCCGTCGGCAATGGCCAGGTTCGACAAGGTGGACAGGCACATCAGCCGCTGGCCGTAACGTTTTTGCGGCAGGCTCTCCAGGGCTTCGCTGCAATAACGCACGGTGGCCTCGCGATCGCCACGACCCCGGGCGACGATGCCGCTCAGGGCCAGCCATTGGGCGAGCATGGATTTTTGTGCAGTGGCCGAAGGGGCCGGCAGGAAACGACTCAAGTGCGCGGCCAGCTCTTCGGCGGCATCCAGCTGGCAGGCCAAGCCCAGCGCCCAACTGTAGAGCACGATCAGCCGCGGCGTGCTGATGAGCAGGCTGTCGGGCAGGTCCATTTTCCAGCGCAGCAACATGCCGACGTTCTGCTCGGCCAGCAGTTGTTCCTCCGAGAGGTTCTGCACCAGGTTCGCCGCCACATCCAGATGGCCGGCCCGCAGGGCCTGTTCCACGGCTTCGTCGATCAGGCCCTGGGCGTTGAACCAGCGGCAGGCCCGCAGGTGCAGGGTCGCGGCCGGGACCATGGCCGGCGCGCTGGGACGACTGCGCAGCAGATCGGAAAACAGATGGTGGTAACGGTACCAATGGCCGTGCTCGTCCAAAGGCACCAGGAATACTTGGTGGGACGCCAGGTAGCGCAGGATCTCGGCGCTGTCATGGGCTTCGCGCACGGCGTCGCACAGCGCGCTGCAGAAGCGTTCCTGAGGGGCCGTGTCATACAGGAACGCCTGCACCTCGGCGGGCAGGCAATCGATGACTTCTTCGAGCAGGTAATCGCGAATCAACCCTTCGCCGCCATTCAAGGCCTGGGGCAGCAGGCCTTCGGTGCCGGCTTCAGACGCCGCCAGCAACCAGAACCGCAGACCCGCCACCCAACCTTCGCTGCGCTGGATGAGGTTTTCCAACGCCTCACCGCGCAACGAGCTGCTGTGATGCTGGAGCAGGGTCAAGGCTTCGTCATGGGTCAGGCGCAGGTCTTGTTCATTGAGTTCGAGCAATTGCCGCGACAGGCGCAGGCGCGCCAGGTGCCAGTCCGGACGCTGGCGGCTGGTGACAAGGACCAGCAGACCGTCGGGCAGGTGATTGAGGAAAAATTGCAGGCAGCGATCCAGCACCGGGCTTTGGGCCAGGTGGTAATCGTCCAGGACCAGCAACAAGGGATTGCGCGGCGACAAGTGCGTGGACAGTTCGTCCAGCAAGCCATCGAGCCATTCTTCGAAGGCAAAGGGCTGGTGGCGCTGGCGCATTTTCAGCAACCCCAGTGCCCGGCCACCCAGTTGCGGGAAAAAGGCCTGGAGCCCTTCGAGCAAACGTTCCAGGAAACGCCCGGGATCGTTGTCCCGGGCACTGAGTCCCAACCAGAGGCTTTGCCAATAGGCCGGCAGGCTCTGGCAGAACTCCACCGCCAGGGAGCTTTTACCAAACCCCGCCGGCGCACTGACCAACAACAACCTGCCCCCGAGCCCAGCGGCCAAACGCTGGCACAACCGCGGCCGCACGACGTGGCCGTCGGGCAAGGGCGGGCGGTAGAAACGCCCGTCCTGTACCGCGATGGCTGCGCGGGCAGAATCCGGAAGTGAAGACAAATCAGTCATGGCCGGCTCTTGTTGGAATGCGGGTGGCGGCGTTGCAGATGTCCGCAGACTAGCGGTAAACGAGGAGGTATTGAAGGGAGTGCTACAAATGGCTACAAAAAGACTACACGTTGATGGCCGTGAAAAATCCAGGCAGCCGCCGCTCTTGTGGCGAGGGAGCTTGCTCCCGCTGGGGTGCGCAGCAGCCCCAAGGCCGCCCCGTTTGATCTGATACCCCGAGTACTCCGCTTTGGGACTGCTGCGCAGTCCAGCGGGAGCAAGCTCCCTCGCCACAGGGGTTTTGTGTGGGTCAAAAAAAACGCCCCGAACCAGTCGGGGCGTTGTTTCGAGGATGCGGCCTCGGGTGGAGCGGTTTAGCGGATACCGTCCTGGCGCAATGCGTTCGGAGTGAAGTCGGCGGTGGTGGCGGTGAAGCCGAAGTCGTAGGCCGATTTCTCTTCGTTCTTCATGCCCAGCGCCAGGTAGCGGCCGGACTGCAGGTCGTAGAGGGTTTCCAGGGCGTACCACGGCACTTGCTTGTCGTAGTAGTTCTCGGCATGGGCCTCGGCCACGCGCCACAGTTGGCCACGACCGTCGTAGTGGTCGATCACCGCGGCTTGCCAGGTGTCTTCGTCGATGTAGAAGTCACGCTTGGCGTAGATGTGACGCTGGCCTTCCTTCAGGGTCGCGGTCACATGCCAGACACGACGCAGCTCGTAGCGAGTCAGGTCCTGGTTGATGTGGCCGGCCTTGATGATGTCGGCGTACTTGAGTTGTGGCGAATCGATCTTGTAGCTGTTGGCGGCGATGTACAGCTCTTTCTTGCCTTCCAGCTTCCAGTCGTAGCGATCCGGCGCGCCGTTGTACATGTCCAGGTTGTCGGAAGTACGCAGGCCGTCGGCTGCGGTACCCGGGCCGTCATAGGACACTTGCGGGGCACGGCGCACACGGCGCTGGCCAGCGTTGTAGACCCATGCCGAACGCGGTTCCTTCACTTGGTCGAGGGTTTCGTGCACCAGCAGCACGCCACCGGCCAGGCGCGCCGGCGCGGTCACTTGTTGCTTGAAGTAGAACAGGATGTTGCCTGGGTTGGCCGGATCGAAATCCTTCATCTTGTCGCGGAAGACGAACTGGTCGCGGAAGTACACCAGGCTGTAGGAGCCGTTGGGCTGCGGGGTGGCCTGGGTGACCAGGCGCGTCACGCTGCCGCCGCGATAGCGGGTGATGTGGTTCCAGATCACTTCCACGCCGCTCTGGGGAATCGGGAACGGCACGGCCGTCTCGAAGTTCTCCAGGCCGTTGCCGCCGGACACCAGCTTGGTGTTGACCGCATTCTTCTTGATGGAGGCGAACACCTCGTCCGGCACGGTGGCGCCGCGATGGGTCGGGTAGACCGGCATCTTGAAGGTTTCCGGGTAGCGCTTGAACATCGCGTACTGGCCCGGGGCGAGTTTGGCCTTGTACTGCTCGACGTTCTGCGCGGTGATGGTGAACAGCGGTTTCTCAGTCGGGAACGGGTCGGCAAGGAAGCCCTTGCTGTCCACGGCACCGGCGTTCTTGGCCATGGGTTTCCAGGCCGAGATCGAGCCATCGGCATTGCCGGCCATCTCGGCGCCCATCGGCGTCAGGCTCTTGCCCAGTTTGTCGGCCTCGGCCGCGGGTACCGCCGCCATGACGCTGGCGGCCAGCAGGGATAGCCCCAGAACACCGGCCTGCATCAGATTCTTTGTTATTTTCATAGTGTGTCGTCCTGAAATACGGTGCTTAGAAGGTCACGCCGACGCTGAGCGCCAGGAAGTCGCGATCGTCCACGGTGCTGAAGTCGCCACCAAAGAAGTTGGTGTAGGCCAGGCTGGCGTTGTAGGTGTTCTGGTACTCGGCATCCAGCCCGAGGCTGACGGCCTTGCGGCCTTCTTCGAAGTTGCCGCCAGGGCCTGGCGAGTAGCCCTTGACGTCATGGGACCAGGCCACGTTGGGCTTGAGGTTCACGCCGGCGAACACGTCCGGGTATTCCCAGATGGCGCGCGCGCGGTAGCCCCAGGAGGTGGAGGTGGTGAAGCCGTCGTTGTTGCAATTGCTGTTCACGTCGTTGATCGTCTGGCCGCCTCCCCCCGCAGTAGAGCCGTTGAGCGACTCACAGAAATCGTTGGGCAGTTTGCCCGGCCCGAACACCGGATCGCGACCATAACGCGCGTCGGATTTGCTTTCCAGGCCACCAACATGGGTCACCCCGATTTCACCGACCAGCGTCAGGCGGCTGGCGCCCATGACCTGATCCAGGAAGTGCGTGAATGTAGTCTGGAACTGAGTGACCTCTTTACGGCGATAGCCATGCAGGTCTTGGCCCGGCGTGCCCTGGAGCACCGATGCATCGCCAAAGCCGGGAAGCGGCGTCACGCCAGCGAAGAGAATGTCAGTGGTGCTCAGTTGTACCGGTGCATTCGGACGATAGCTGATCTCACCGCTCCACGCCGTGCCGGTAGGCAGTGTCGTGGAGAAACTCAGGCCATAGAGACGGATATCTTCTGGGTACTCAACAAAGTAATTGGAGTTACCTGCCACGATCAGAGGGCGCAGTGCCGCGATTGGCCCCGCGGTGTAGAACTGCTGCGCAGCCCCCTGGGCACTGAAAATCGGCGCACGGCTGTGGTAGTTCATGAAGTAGGCACCGAACTCGGTGTCCAGCGGTTCGAACATGTACTTCAACGACGCGCCCCACTGGCCGCTGTCGCGAGCATCGCGGTCCGGGCCTCGACGTACCAGCACGCCTTCTTCGTTGATATCGACACCCTGGCCTTCCAATATCGGAAGAATGACGCCCGGCAGCGGAACGGACGAACGTTTATTCAGCACCCGCAGATTGTCGGTACACCCATCCGCAATCACATCCGGCTGGGAGAAGAACGTGCCGCAGTTATCCACCACGGTCTGGTCCCACTCCAACTGGTAGAACGCCTCGGCCGACAGGTTGTCGGTCAGGCTCTGGGAGACGTAGAACATGTTCACCGGGATCAGGCCTTCCTTGACCTCGGCGCCAGGACGACGGAACGCGGACACGTCGACCGGGTTGATGGAGTTGATGCCGCCCTGGATGAAGGTACTTTCACCCCAGCTGACCACCTGCTTGCCCAGGCGGACCGAGCCCGGCTGATCGGCAATGGCGTAGTTGTGGTAGATGAATGCGTCGAGGATCTGCCCGCCGGAGGACTTGGCGCCTTCCTTGCGGTTGCTGTCGCTGATGTCCTTGTACAGGCGATGTTCGTCCTTGAGTTCGAAGTCGTACCAGTACTTGCCGCGCACGAATATGCCGGTATCGCCGTACTTCAGTTCCAGGTCATGGATGCCCTTGAAGATCTTCGAGAAGGTTTCCCCGCGCTTGAAATTCAGGTGGCCGTCATCGGAGGTCTGCGACAAACCCTTGCCGCCATTGTTGACGCCGATCAGGTCCTTGTTGGCGTTGGCCGTGGACCAGCTCGCGCCGACGGACAGGGACGAGTCGAACTGGCCTTCGATTTCACCGATGTTGAAACTGACGCCGAATGCAGGCCCGGCGAGCGAAGAGGCGAGACTGACCGCCAGAGGCAGTTTTGCCCGGCGCCAGAACGTGGTTGCTGAGGTCATCGACGCTACTCCATGTGCATTATTGTTATGGCAATGGACATTTCAAGAACACCTCGGCGGCAGGGAGCGGCAGCGTCCCGACATCCGTCGAAGTCGCATCGCCCTTTCGTGCGTGCGCCCCGTTCTTGAGAATCCGTGAGCGGACTATAGCCAGCAGGTAGTACGGCTTGATCCCTCTAAAGTGTGATTTGCAGCCCTCAACCACTCTGGAACAGTCCTTTCGCCAGGCCGACAGATGCCGGCACGGCAAGGATGGCTGAAATTTTCGGTTTGACAAGGCAAGCGCTTGCTTGGTGGGGCTGCCGTGCCCTTTCGGGCACGGCAAAAAGGCCTAAAGCGTGGACAGGAAGGTGCTGTTGTTGCTCTGCCATTCGGTGATGTCGACGCGGATGCGCTTCTTGTCGAGCTTGCCGACGCTGGTCTTGGGAATTTCCGTAACAAGGGCGATCTGGCTCGGGATCGCCCACTTGCTCAGGTGCCCCAGCTCGACGAACGGCTTGAGGTGTTCCTTGAGCTCGCGAGCCCCGATCTCATGCCCTTCGCGAATCACCAGCAAGGCAAACGGCCGCTCGCCCCACTGCGGATCGGGAATGCCGACCACTGCTACTTCGCGTACCGCCGCGTGACGGCTGATGAGGTCTTCCAGGTCCAGGGAGGAGATCCATTCGCCACCGGTCTTGATCACGTCCTTGATGCGGTCGCGGATGTCGATGAAGCCCATGTTGTCGAGCGTGGCGACATCACCGGTGTGCAGCCAGCCGCCGGCCCAGAGCTCGGCGCCCTTCTGCGGCTCGTTGAAATAGCCTTCGGTGAGCCACGGCGCACGCAGCACCAGTTCGCCCTGGGTCTCGCCGTCGGCCGGCAGGAAATTGCCCTCGGTGTCGACGATCGCCGCTTCCACCAGTGGCCCTGGCACCCCGGCCTTGATCCGGTAGGTGGTGCGTTCGTCTTCGCTGCCGGCCATCAGTTCCGCGTTGAGGTGGGCGCAGGACACCAGCGGGCCGGTTTCCGACATGCCGTAGGCCGCCGTGAGCTGGATGCCCCGGGCCTTGGCCGCTTCGTACAAGCTGCGGTTCAGGGCGCTGCCGCCGATGACGATTTTCCAGCCGCCGAAGTCGGTGTCCTGGGCGCCCTTGGCATTGAGGACCATTTGCAGGATGGTCGGCACGCAATGGGAAAAGGTGACCTTTTCCTTGCGCCACAACTGGACCAGGAATTCCGGGTCGTAGCGGCCCGGGTAGACCTGCTTGAGCCCGAGCATGGTCGCCACGTAGGGCAGGCCCCAGGCGTGGACATGGAACATCGGCGTGATGGGCATGTACACGTCGTTGGTGCCCAGCAGCCGCACGCTGTCGATGGAGCCCATGATGGTCGCCACGCCCATGGTGTGCAGCACCAGTTGCCGATGGGTGAAGTACACGCCCTTGGGGTTGCCCGTGGTGCCGGTGGTATAGAACGTGGTGGCGACGGAGTTTTCGTCGAAATCCTGGAAATCGTAGGTGGGGGCGGCGGCGGCCAGCAATTGTTCGTACTCGCCCACCAGGTTCGGCAGGTCGGCGGTTTTTTCCGGCAGGTCGGTCAGCAGCAGGGTCTTGTCCACCGTGGTCAGGTGCCCGGCTATCGCCTGGTACAAGCCGACGAACTCGCTGTTGACCAGCACGAAGCGGTCCTCGGCGTGGTTCATGGTGTAGGCGATCTGCTCCGGTGACAGGCGCACGTTGATGGTGTGGATCACCGCGCCGATCATCGGGATCGCGAACATGCATTCCAGGTAGCGATGGCTGTCCCAGTCCATCACCGCCACGGTATCGCCGGCCTTGACCCCCGCCTCGGTCAACACGTTGGCCAGGCGCGCGACCCGCTCGATCAGCGTCGGATAGCTGTAGCGCAACTGGTCACGGTAGATGATCTCGCGGGTTTTCTCGTAACGCGTGCCGGACATCAGCAGCCGCTTGATCAGCAGCGGGTATTGATAGGCGCCTTCGGCGGGAGGAATAACGCGAGTCTGCAACATAAGAGTCCCTTTTCTGACTGCACGGTCTTGGCTGGAAGTAAGCACTCTAGAGCGCTTATACACGGATCAAATCAGCCAAAGGAATGATTTGATCCGCGCGTAGATACTAGCCTTGAGCCATGCCTGGGACTGTAGGTGCTGCCACAGAGCGGGATCAGTGCGACTCGGTAAACGCCAGCTTCACGCCAATGGCGACGAGCACCGCGCCCATGGTCCGGTCGAACCAGTGGCCCATGCGCGCAAAACCGGCGCGCACCCGTTGCTGGCTGAACAGCAGCGCCACCAGGCAGAACCAGACGGCCGTCGCCACCGCCAGGTACACGCCGTAACCGGCCTGGATCGCCAGCGGCGTATGCGGGTTGATCACCACGGTGAACAGCGACAGGAAAAACAGCGTCGCCTTGGGGTTCAGGCCATTGGTGACAAAACCGGAAATGAACGCGCCGCGGGCGGTACGCTCACCGATCTCCTGATGCAGGTTTTCCTCGGCCGGCTTGGCCGGTTGCGCCCGCAGTGCCTTGAAACCGATGTACAGCAAGTACGCGGCGGCGGCCCACTTCAGCGCGTTGAACAGCACGATCGATTGCGACACGATCAGGCCGATGCCCAGCAACGAATAGCCCACATGCAGGAAAATCGCCGTGCCGACGCCCAGCGCCGTCCAGGTCCCGGCGCGCCGGCCATGGGTCACGCTTTCGCGCACCACCACGGCAAAATCCGGCCCGGGGCTGGCGACGGCCAGCAGGTGGATCAGGGCGACGGTGAGGAATTCAGCGAGGTACATGGTGGAGCTCCTTGGCTAACTCAAATCTCAAAACAAACATCATTGTGTGGCAAATGAATCTGTGGCGAGGGGATTTATCCCCGTTGGGCTGCGAAGCAGCCCCAAGAAGCTTCAGACATTTTTTGCCTGGCACATCCAGTGTTCAGGTTTCAGGGCTGCTTCGCAGCCCAACGGGGATAAATCCCCTCGCCACAAGGATCTTCATTAGCCCCAATATCGAGCTAGGCCAAAGCCACATTCCATCTGATAGGCTCGCCACATTACGCCTTCGGTTCTTGACATAAAAGGTACAGCTGATGACGAACACCGCTCGCGCCGTTTTCCTCGACCACCCTTCCCTGGACCTCGGCGACCTGGACCTGGGCCCGCTGCGCGGCTGCTTCAGCGAACTGCAACTGTTCGCCCGGACCACGCCAGACCAGGTGACCGAGCGGCTCAAGGGCGCCACCGTGGCAATCACCAACAAAATCGTGATCGATGCCCAAGCGATGGCGGCCAGCCCGGACCTGAAGCTGATTTTGATCAGTGCCACCGGCACCAACAATGTCGACCTGGCGGCGGCCCGCAGCCACGGCATCACCGTGTGCAATTGCCAAGGCTACGGCACGCCATCGGTGGCCCAACACACGATCATGCTGTTGCTGAACCTGGCGACGCGCCTGGCCGATTATCAAAAGGCGGTGGGTGAAGGTCGCTGGCAGCAGGCTTCGCAGTTCTGCCTGCTGGACTATCCGATTGTCGAACTGGAGGGCAAGACCCTGGGCCTGCTCGGCCATGGCGAGTTGGGCAGCGCCGTCGGGCGGCTGGCCGAAGCCTTTGGCATGCGTGTGCTGCTGGGGCAGATCCCCGGCCGCCCGGCCCGCCCCGACCGCTTGCCGCTGGAGCAATTGCTGCCACACGTCGATGCCCTGACCCTGCACTGCCCGCTCAATGAGCACACCCGCCACTTCATCGGCGCCCGCGAACTGGCATTGCTCAAGCCCGGTGCGTTCGTGGTCAACACCGCCCGTGGCGGCCTGATCGACGAACAGGCGCTGGCCGAGGCCCTGCGCCGCGGTCACTTGGGTGGCGCGGCCACCGACGTGCTGAGCGTGGAGCCGCCGGTCCAAGGCAATCCGCTGCTGGCCGGCGATATTCCACGCTTGATCGTCACCCCCCACAACGCCTGGGGCAGCCGCGAGGCTCGGCAACGGATCGTCGGCCAAATGAGCGAAAACGCCCAAGGCTTTTTCAGCGGTACAGCGCGGCGTGTCGTCAGTTGATAAACTGCCGCACTTTTTTTCAAGGAGCAGACCATGGATCCGCGCAGTGAAGTACTGCTTCGTCAGGCCGAGTTATTCCAGGGTTCGGTGTTGTTGGCCGGCCTGCCCGCCGACGACCTGCTCGGCCGTTTGCCCGAGGCCCATGGCTGGTGCTGGCATGCCGGCGATCAGGCCGCGCTGGATGCTCGTTTCCCCGAGCGCAGCCACTTTGGCGTGAACGTCCCGGAGCATGGGTTCGACACCGCCGTGGTATTCCTGCCCAAGGCCAAGGACCTGACCGATTACATCCTCAATGCCGTGGCGGCGCGCCTGGCTGGTCGTGAGGTGTACCTGGTGGGGGAAAAACGCAGCGGCATCGAAGGGGCGTCCAAGCAGCTCAACCCGTTCGGCAAGCCGCGCAAGCTCGATAGCGCACGGCACTGCCAGCTGTGGCAGGTCACGGTCGCGAATGCGCCCGAGGCCAAGCCGCTGGAAAGCCTGGCCCAGACCTACGAACTGCCCCTGGCCGAAGGCCCGCTGAAAGTCATCAGCCTGCCCGGGGTGTTCAGCCATGGCCGCCTGGATCGCGGCAGTGCGCTGCTGTTGGAACACTTGGATAAACTGCCTAGCGGCCATCTGCTGGACTTCGGCTGCGGTGCCGGGGTGCTGGGGGCGGCGGTCAAGCGACGCTACCCGCACAATACCGTCACCCTGCTGGACGTGGACGCTTTCGCCGCCGCCAGCAGCCGCCTGACTTTGGCCGCCAATGGCCTGGAAGCCGACGTGCTGACCGGTGATGGCATTGACGCCGCGCCGATGGGTTTGAGCGCGATCCTGAGCAACCCACCGTTCCATGTGGGCGTGCACACCGATTACCACGCCACGGAGAACCTGCTGCGAAAAGCGGCCAAACATCTGAAAAACGGCGGCGAACTTCGCCTGGTGGCCAATAGTTTCCTCAAGTACCAACCCTTGATCGAAGAGCATCTGGGCGTCTGCGCGATCAAGGCCGAAGGCCAGGGTTTTCGCATCTACCGGGCCAAGCGTGGCTGAGGCGTTTTTACAAAACAGCACTTGCCCAATCGGATTTGCCTAGGCAGAATCCGCTCCGTCCTAGGGGAGTAGTCTCCCGCGAGCGCCATGCTCGCCCGGCATACGTCAACATACTTGGTCAGCAGACCATGGCGTATGCGGCCCAAGCGTCCACGCAGATGGTCGCTGGGTTTGACAAGACCTATGACACGCACACCTTACCCGGGGCGGGAAGGCTGTACGTGTCATAGCCGTGTCGACCCGCCCCTTTAGGAAATTCCCTGATGCTGGACTCACTCCTGATACCCACGGCGATCGTTGCGCTGGCCGAAATCGGCGACAAGACGCAATTGCTCGCGCTCATCCTGGCGGCACGCTTTCGCAAACCCTGGCCGATCATCGCTGGCATCGTGGCCGCGACCCTGGCCAACCATGCGGCGGCCGGCGCGGTCGGCGCCTGGGTCAGCGGTTTTTTCTCCGACGCGGTCCTGCACTGGATACTGGCGGCCAGCTTCGCGGCCACGGCACTGTGGACCTTGGTCCCGGACAAACTGGACGATGAAGAAGCCAACACGGCCCGCAAGTTCGGACCGTTCCTGACCACGCTGATTGCGTTTTTCCTGGCGGAAATCGGCGACAAGACCCAGATCGCCACGGTGATGCTCGCCGCGCAATACCCGGAGCTGTGGTTGGTGATCATCGGCACCACCGTGGGCATGTTGATTGCCAACGTGCCGGTGGTCCTGGCGGGCAATTTCGCCGCCGAGAAGCTGCCCCTGACCCTGATCCGCCGCCTGGCCGCCTCGGCGTTCTTCGTCCTGGCGATCGTGGCGGTGTACAAGGCGATGCAGAGCAGTGGGTGGGTTTGAGGCTGTTGTGGCGAGGGAGCTTGCTCCCGCTCGGTTGCGCAGCGACCGCAAGCTTTTGGGGCCGCTTCGCCCGAGGCGTCGGACCGGCCCAGCGGGAGCAAGCTCCCTCGCCACAAAAAAGTTTCACCACATGACGATGGTTACTTCTTGGCCTGCTGATACAGCGGCATCACCTTCGGAATCGCCGCCTGCAACGAAGCAATACGGCTGCTCGACGATGGGTGGGTGCTCATGAACTCCGGTGGCGCGCCTTCCGACGCCTTGGCCATCTTGTTCCACAAGGTGATCGCGGCGTTCGGGTTATAGCCGGCGCGGGCGGCCAGTTCGAGGCCGATCAGGTCGGCTTCGTTCTCGTTGCCACGGCTGTTGGGCAAGGTCATGCCGTAGTTGGCGACGGTGTCGGCCAACGCCAGGCTGTCCTGGCCGAGGCCGAACAAGGCACCGGCGCCCTGCTTGGCCATTTCGATGCCGTAGGCCTTGGACATCGCCTCGCGCCCGTGCTCGCGCAGGGCGTGGGCGATTTCATGGCCGATGATCGCGGCGATCTCATCGTCGGTGAGCTTCAGCTTATTGATCAAGCCGGTGTAGAAAATGATTTTCCCACCAGGGCCGCAGCTGGCGTTGAGCTCGTCGCTCTTGATCAGGTTCACTTCCCAGTTCCATTGCGCCGAATCCGGACGGAACACCGGCGCCTGGGCGATCAGTCGACTGGAGATGGCCTGGACGCGCTTGGCATCGCTGCTGGTCTTGTCCAAGACGCCCTGGGCACTCGCCTCGCCCATCGTCTTTTGATAGGACTGGGCATACATCTGGTTGACCTGGTCAGTCGACAGCATGCTGAACATGTACTGCTTGCGTTCCACACCCACGGCTCCGCCGCTGGTGGTATTGACCGACTGGCAACCGGCGAGCAGCAGCGCCGCGCTCAGAACACTCACCATCAATGTCTTGTTCATGTAAAAGAAGCTCCCTGGAAACGTGGGCGTATCCTAGGCCTTGATTTGTATCGGCGCCAGATACACAACGAGGGGATTGCGGATTTTTTGGACAAAACCACCGCGCCCATTTGCGACACCCACCTAGCCAAAACAGTCACCCGACGAACAGCGCCTCATGCCACGCCACAGAAACGCCGATAAAGATCCCAGACGTCATTTCCGCGTCCGGAGTCTTTATGAAATTCAGATCGATCCAGTTTTCCGTGGCCGCCCTGGCCGGTGCCATCGTGCTCAGCGTGGTCGGCGCCCTTGTGTTGTACGCGCTGTTTGCCGGCGCCCGCACCCAGGAGATGGTGCAACAGCGAACCAAGGCGCAGTTCGAGCAACTCATCGAACAACGCCTCAGTGCCTTGGCACGTACCCAGGCCAGCCTGATCCAGCGGGAACTGGAAGCCCCGCTGTTGCTCGCCCGCGGCCTGGCCACCACGAATGCCTTGATGGGCATGAACGGCGCGGACGGCAACCCGCAACTGAAGGTGCCCCGGGAGCAGATGATCAGCCTGTTGCGCGAAACCGTCGTACGCAACCCGAAAATCCTCGGCGCCTACATCGCCTGGGAGCCGAATGCCATCGACCGCGACGACGCCAATTACGTGGACAGCCCGGTGCTGGGCATGGAAACCAACGGGCGTTTCCTGCCCTGGTGGTTTCGCAACCAGGACGGCTCCCTGGGCCTGGAAAAGCTCGCAGATGTGACCGATCAAAAACTGCTCTCCACCGGCATTCGCGCCAGTGAGTACTACCTGTGCTCCCAGGACAGCAAGAAAGCCTGCGTGATCGATCCGGCGCCCTACCGCGTCGGCAGCACGATGACCATGCTCGCTTCGTTCATCGAACCGATCATGATCGAGGGCAAGTTCCAGGGCATCGTCGGTGCCGACCTGTCGGTGAACTTCATCCAGGACATGCTCGTGGCCGCCGACGGCAAGCTGTACGACGGCGCCGGGGAAATGGCCTTGCTCTCAAGCAACAACCGGCTGGTGGCCTTCACCAAGGACCCGAGCAAACTCGGGGAAAAGGCCAGCGACCTGCTGGACGCCAATGAACTGGATAACCTGACCAAACTGGGCGTCGGCGAAGTGCGTTACGACATCGACGAAGCCCACGGGCATATCGAGGTGTACATGCCGTTCGGCATCGGCGAGACCAACGCCCGCTGGACACTGATGCTGCAACTGCCGCTGAACGCGGTCATGGCCGACCTGCAAGCCTTGCAGCAAGACCTCGACCATCGGCGCCAGACCGATATCTTCGGCATGGCGATGGTGGGCCTGGTGATTGCCGGGATCGGTCTGCTGGTGATCTGGCTGGTGGGCCACGGCATCGCCCGGCCACTCAAGCAGATGGTGGCGATGCTCGATGACATCGCCCAGGGCGAAGGCGACCTGACCCGTCGCCTGGTGAGCGACCGCGCCGACGAACTGGGCGCGATCGCCAGGGGCTTCAACACCTTCCTGAGCAAGTTGCAGGGCATGATCACCCAGGTGGTGACCTCGGTGCAGAGTGTCAGCGATTCATCGGAGCACACCGCCGATATCGCGATCCGCACCAACCAGGGCGTGCACAAGCAGATGACGGAGATCGATCAGGTCGCCACGGCCGTGCACGAAATGACCGCCACCGCCCAGGACGTGGCCCGCAACGCGACCCAGGCGGCCCAGGCTGCCAGTCATGCGGATCAGGCCGCCAGCCAGGGCATGCAGATCGTGCGGGACACTTCCACCTCCATTGGCGCCCTGGCCGTGGAAATCGGCAAGGCGGTGGGTGTGGTGCAGACCCTGGCCAAGGACAGCGAGAACATCAATGCGATCCTCACCGCCATCCGCGGGATCGCCGAGCAGACCAACCTGTTGGCCCTCAACGCAGCCATCGAAGCCGCCCGGGCCGGTGAACAGGGCCGTGGTTTCGCGGTGGTCGCCGATGAAGTGCGCAACCTGGCGCAGAAGACCCAGCAGGCGACTGAAGAAATCCAGGCAATGATCCAGCAACTGCAACAAGGCACCCGGGATGTGGTTCGGGTGATGGAAGACAGCCAGCATCGTACCGATGAAAGCGTGCAACATGCGGCGAAAGCGGCCCAGGCCTTGGAAACGATTACCCAGGCGGTGTCGGTGATCAACGACATGAATACCCAGATCGCCAGCGCTGCCGAGGAACAGAGCGCCGTGGCCGACGACATCAACCGCAACGTGATCAACATCGGGCAAGTGGCGAACGAAGTGGCCAGCGGTGCCGACGAATCCAGCGCGGCCAGCGCCGGGCTGACCAAACTGGCAGAGCAGCAGCGGCGGCTGATCAACCAGTTCAGGGTCTGATTCTAAGGCCCCATCGCGAGCAAGCTCGCTCCCACAGGGGGATTTGCGGCGGTATGCAGATCTTGCGTACACCACAAAACAACTGTGGGAGCGAGCTTGCTCGCGATGGCGTCAGTTCAGCCAACATTACAGTGACTGACACACCGCTTTCGCGAGCAAGCTCGCTCCCACAGGGGGATTTGCGGCGGTATGCAGATCTTGTGTACACCACAAAACGACTGTGGGAGCAAAGCTTGCTCGCGATGGCTTCGGGTCAGCCAACATTGAAGCGACTGACACACCGCCCTCGCGAGCAAGCTTTGCTCCCACAGACTCCACAGGATTCCACAGGCTCAATGCAGGGTTTCAGAGTTCGCCGAGGGCTTCGATCAGGGCCTGGTTCTGCTCCGGCGTGCCGATGCTGATCCGCAGGAATTGGGCAATCCGCTCCTGCTTGAAGTGCCGCACGATCACGCCCTGCTCCCGCAGTTTCGCCGCCAGCCCTGCCGCGTCGTGCCGGGGGTGGCGGGCGAAGATGAAGTTGGCCGCCGAGGGCAATACTTCGAAGCCCTTCGCTTCCAACTGATCCACCACCCACTCACGGTGTTCGATGACCAATCGGCAGGTCCGGTCGAAATGCTCGCGATCATCGAACGCCGCCGCGCCGCCGACATTCGCCAGGCGATCCAACGGGTAGGAGTTGAAGCTGTTCTTGATCCGCTCCAGCGCTTCGATCAGGTCCGGATGCCCCACCGCCAGGCCCACGCGCAGCCCCGCCAGCGAGCGGGACTTGGACAGGGTCTGGGTCACCAGCAGGTTCGGATAACGATCCACCAGGCTGATGGCCGTCTCGCCGCCGAAGTCGATATAAGCCTCGTCCACCACGACCACCGAATCCGGGCTGGCCTTGAGGATCCGCTCGACCGCCTCCAGCGCCAGCAGGCAGCCGGTCGGCGCGTTCGGGTTGGGGAAAATGATCCCGCCGTTGGGTTTGGCGTAGTCGGCCGGGTCGATCTGGAATTGCTCATCCAGCGACACCGCCTCGAACTGAATACCGTACAGGCCGCAATACACCGGATAGAAGCTGTAGCTGATGTCCGGGAACAACAGCGGCTGGTCGTGCTGCAACAGGCCGTGAAAAATGTGCGCCAGCACTTCATCCGAACCGTTACCCAGGAACACCTGGTTGCCCTGCACGCCGTAATAGCGGGCCACGGCGCCTTTCAGCAGGTCGCTGTTGGGATCCGGATACAGGCGCAGATTGTCGTTCAGCTCGGCCTGCATCGCCGCGAGGGCCTTGGGCGATGGGCCGTAGGGGTTCTCGTTGGTGTTGAGCTTGACCAATCGGGTCAGCTTCGGCTGTTCACCCGGCACGTAGGGCACCAGGTTCTTGACGAACGGGCTCCAGAATTTACTCATTTCAGTTCTCCTGCCGTTCAACGGATGGCTCGTCAAGAATGCGGTACTCGGCGCTGCGGGCGTGGGCGCTCAGCGATTCGCCACGGGCCAGCACCGAAGCGGTCTTGCCCAGTTCGGAGGCACCCTGCTCGGAGCAGAAGATGATCGACGAACGCTTCTGGAAGTCATACACCCCCAGAGGCGACGAGAAGCGCGCGGTGCCGGACGTCGGCAATACGTGGTTAGGGCCTGCGCAATAGTCACCCAGGGCCTCGCTGGTGTGGCGGCCCATGAAGATCGCACCGGCGTGGCGGATCTGCGGCAACCAGGCCTGCGGGTCGGCGACCGACAATTCCAGGTGTTCCGGCGCGATGCGGTTGGCGACTTCGATGGCCTGCGCCATGTCATCGACTTTGATCAGCGCCCCACGGCCATTGATCGACGTGTTGATGATCTCGGCGCGGTCCATGGTCGGCAACAGCTTGTCGATGCTCGCGGCCACCTTGTCGAGGAACTCGGCGTCCGGGCTGACCAGGATCGCCTGGGCGTCTTCGTCGTGCTCGGCCTGGGAAAACAGGTCCATGGCGATCCAGTCCGGATCGGTCTGGCCGTCGCACACCACGAGGATTTCCGAAGGGCCGGCGATCATGTCGATGCCAACCTGGCCAAACACGTGGCGCTTGGCGGTGGCGACATAGATGTTGCCCGGGCCGACCACCTTGTCCACCCGTGGCACGCTTTCGGTGCCATAGGCCAGCGCCGCCACGGCCTGGGCACCGCCGATGGTGAACACCCGGTCCACGCCAGCGATGCACGCGGCGGCCAGCACCAACTCGTTGATCTCACCTCGCGGGGTCGGGACGACCATGACCACTTCGGTCACACCGGCGACCTTGGCCGGGATGGCGTTCATCAGCACCGAGGACGGATAGGACGCCTTGCCCCCCGGCACATACAGGCCGGCGCGGTCCAGCGGGGTGACCTTCTGGCCCAGCACCGTGCCATCGGCTTCGGTGTAGCTCCAGGAGTCCTGTTTCTGCCTTTCGTGATAATCGCGCACCCGAGCCGCAGCTTTTTCCAGGGCTTCGCGCTGGGGCACAGTGATCCGGGTCAAGGCCAGTTCCAGGCGCTCGCGCGGCAGGATCAGGTCGGCCATGGACGCCACTTGCAGGCCGTCGAATTTCTGGGTGAATTCCACCAGGGCGGCATCGCCACGCTCGCGCACGGCCTTGATGATGTCCAGCACCCGCTGATTGACCGAGTCGTCAGACACGCTTTCCCAGCTCAGCAGATGATCCAGATGATGTGCGAAATCCGGGTCGGCAGCGTTGAGTCGGCGAATCGAAGTGGGAGCGGTCATAGCGAGGGCCTCATTAATGGCAAATGCTCAGGCGCCCTAAGCTACCAGTCCATTCGCGTGGGCACCTGAGAAAATTGGCTATGACACGGATAGACGGGCGCGACTCAAGGTCGCGCAGGTGAATCAGCCGCGGTGTCGCGATTCCACTGCCTTGCGCAGGGTATCGATCAGAGCCTGGATACGAGCATGTTGCATTTTCATCGACGCCTTGTTGACGACCAACCGGGAGGTGATGTCAGCGATGAAGTCCTGGGGTTCCAGGCCGTTGGCCCGCAGGGTGTTACCGGTGTCGACCACGTCGATGATCTTGTCCGCCAGGCCGATCAGCGGCGCCAGCTCCATCGAACCGTACAGCTTGATGATATCGACCTGGCGGCCCTGCTCGGCGTAGTAACGCTTGGCAATGTTGACGAACTTGGTCGCCACCCGCAGACGCCCCTTGGGCTCCGGCGCGCCGACTTTCCCGGCGGTCATCAGCTTGCAGCGGGCGATCCGCAGGTCCAGGGGCTCGTACAGGCCCTGGCCGCCGTATTCCATCAGCACGTCCTTGCCGGCGACGCCCAGGTCGGCGGCGCCATGTTCCACGTAGGTCGGCACGTCGGTGGCACGCACGATCAGCAAGCGCACGTCGGCCTGGGTCGTGGGGATGATCAGCTTGCGGCTCTTGTCCGGATTCTCGGTCGGCACGATGCCCGCTTCAGCCAGAAGCGGCAGGGTGTCGTCAAGGATGCGGCCCTTGGACAGTGCGATAGTCAACATGGGAAACGTCAGTCCTTATCAAGGTACTCATGCCCGGTCGCAAGCGGCGCCGGACACACATCGAGGGTGGCAACCACCCTCGACCTGAAACGAATTCAACGGGCACATCCCTATGCCCATGCAGCCGGAACTAGCCCGGCACGCGGCGGATCTTGGCGCCGAGCATCTGCAGTTTTTCTTCGATGCACTCGTAGCCACGGTCGATGTGGTAGATGCGGTCGATCAGGGTATCGCCTTCGGCAACCAGGGCCGAGATGACCAGGCTGGCCGAAGCCCGCAGGTCGGTGGCCATGACTGGCGCACCCTTGAGCTTCTCGGTGCCCGTGACGATGGCGGTGTTGCCTTCGACCTGGATCTTGGCGCCCATGCGGTGCAGTTCGTAGACGTGCATGAAGCGGTTTTCGAAGATCGTCTCGATCACCGCGCCGGTGCCTTCGGCAATGGCGTTGAGGGAGATGAACTGCGCCTGCATGTCGGTGGGGAACGCCGGGTACGGCGCGGTCCGCACGTTGACGGCCTTGGGCCGCTTGCCGTGCATGTTCACTTCGATCCAGTCTTCGCCGCAGGTGACTTCGGCACCGGCTTCCTTGAGTTTTTCCAGGACGGCTTCGAGGATGGTCGGATCGGTGTCCTTGACCTTGACGCGGCCACCGGTGACGGCAGCAGCTACCAGGTAGGTGCCGGTTTCGATCCGGTCCGGCATCACCTTGTAGGTGGCCGAATGCAAGCGCTCGACGCCATCGATGGTGATGGTGTCGGTGCCGGCGCCGCTGATCTTGGCGCCCATGGCGATCAGGAAGTTCGCCAGGTCGACCACTTCAGGCTCGCGGGCGGCGTTCTGCAGCACGCTGCGGCCCTTGGCCAGTGCGGCAGCCATCATGATGTTCTCGGTACCGGTCACGCTGACGGTGTCGAAGAAGAAGTGCGCACCGCGCAAGCCGCCTTCCGGCGCCTTGGCCTTGATGTAGCCGCCTTCGACGTCGATCACCGCGCCCATGGCTTCCAGGCCACGGATGTGCAGGTCCACCGGACGCGAGCCGATGGCGCAACCGCCAGGCAAGGCGACTTCGGCTTCACCGAAACGAGCGACCATCGGGCCCAATACCAGGATCGATGCGCGCATGGTTTTCACCAGCTCGTACGGGGCGATCAGGGTCTTGATGGTGCGCGGGTCGATCTCGACGCTGAGCTTCTCGTCGATCACCGGCTCGATGCCCATGCGGCCGAACAGCTCGATCATCGTGGTGATGTCGTGCAGGTGCGGCAGGTTGGCTACAGTCACAGGACCGTCGCACAGCAGGGTCGCGGCCAGGATTGGCAGGGCGGAGTTCTTTGCCCCGGAAATACGGATTTCGCCATCAAGACGAGCGCCGCCGGTAATAATCAGTTTATCCATAAGAATCTCGAGGCCCTTGGGCTCAGGTGCGCTCGGCCCAGGCCGCGCTGCTGAAAAATTTCATCGTGACCGCGTGGATGCTGCCATCGGCGATCCATGGGTTCAAATGGGCATAGATGCTCTGCTGACGCTTCACTGGACTCAACGCCGCCAGTTCATCGCTGATTACGTTCAGCTGGAAATTGCAGCCTTCGCCTTCAACCTCCACCTGCGTACCAGGCAGCTTTCCTTCAAGGAAGCTCTTCACTTCTACAGCCTGCATGCTCAACCTCAATCGGCGCCCTGTGCGCGCGGGTCGCACATCATACAAAAAAGCCCCGCGCCTGCGAACCCCGCGAAGCAGGACTCTGACAGAGGGGCTTTCCAACAATGTGGGTCAGGGGTGCGCCAACAGCTCGGTCAGCTCGCTGACCTGGGCTATTTCGCGCATGTCTTCGGGCATCCCACGGATGCTCCACGTTTTGCCGGCCGCCTTGGCGTCCCGCATGAAACACAGCAGCAGCGACAAGCCGACACTGCTGGACTTCTGCACCGCCGAGCAGTCAATGACCACCTCGGCGCCGCCAATGGACTTGATCAGCGCCTGGCCCTGCTTGCGCAGAGTCGGCCCAGTGCGGTAATCCAGCACGCCGCTGAGCAGCAGCTCACCGGCCCCGCCCAGACGAACGGCCGACTCACTCACCGACTCGATCATTGTTCCTGCTTCTCTTTGGCTTCTTCGGTCACTTCCTTGGCTTTGGCGACTTCACCGGCCCAACCGTCGATGGTCTTGTCCAGGTCGTTGCCATTGCGCTGCATGGCGTCGGCGAACTGATCGCGGAACAGCTTGCCGATGTTGATGCCGTTGATGATCACGTTGCGCACCTTCCACTCGCCGTTGATCTTCTCGAGCGTGTAGGACACCGGGTAGACCGCGCCGTTGTTGCCCTTGACCTGCATGTCGACGCTGGTGCGGGTGCCGCTTTCATCCTTGGCCGGGGAAACGGTGATGCCCTGGTTGTTGTACTCCAGCAAGGCGTTGCCATAGAACTGCATCAGGCTGCGCTTGAAGTTTTCCTGGAAACGGGTCATCTGCGCCGGGGTGGCCTTGCGCGAGTACTTGACGGTCATGATGCTCTTGGAGATGCCATCGGCATCCACCACAGGGCCGACGATGCCGTTCAGCGCGTCATAGAACGCGCTGGGGTCCTGCTTGTATTTCTCTTTGTTGGCGGCAAGGTCCGCCAGCAACCGGGTGGTCGTGTCCTGGATGATGTCATGGGCCGAAGGCGCGGCCACGGCGTTGGCCATCAACGGCAGCGCCGCGAGCAGCACCAACAGGCTACGTCGCAAGATAGAGATCATTCAAAAGCTCCTCATTTGGCGTCTTTGCTAACGGTATTGAGCAGGAATTTACCGATCAGGTCCTCGAGCACCAGGGACGACTGCGTGTCGTGGATGACACCACCGTCCTTGAGCACGGTGTCTTCCCCACCCACGCTGATGCCAATGTACTTCTCGCCCAGCAGCCCAGCCGTGAGGATAGATGCAGTGGAGTCAGTCGGCAGGTTGTCCACGCGCTTTTCCAGCTGCAGCGTCACCCGACCGGTGAAATCCTCGCGGTTCAGATCGATTGCCGTGACCTTGCCGATGGTCACACCGGCCATGGTCACCTTGGCTCTGACCGTCAAACCGGCGATATTGTCGAAGTTGGCATAAAGTTTATAAGTATCGGTGCTTGCCGTCGGCGCCAGTCCACTGACCCGCAGGGCCAGCAGCAGCAAAGCCAGGATGCCAGCCAGCAAGAAAAGGCCGACACCGATTTCCAGGGTGCGGTTTTGCATCAGAAATCTCCAAACATCAAGGCGGTCAGAATAAAGTCAAGGCCCAGGACCGCCAGCGAGGCGTACACCACGGTCTTGGTTGTGGCACGGCTGATCCCCTCTGAAGTGGGCTCACAGTCATAGCCTTGAAACACGGCGATCCAGGTCACGACGAACGCGAACACGGCACTTTTGATCACGCCATTGAGGACATCGTCGAGGAAATCGACGCTGTTCTGCATGTTCGCCCAATAGGAACCCTCATAGACCCCCAGCCAGTCGACGGCCACCCAGGAGCCGCCCCAGATCCCCACGACGCTGAAGATCATCGCCAGCACCGGCAGGGAAATGAAGCCGGCCCACAGGCGCGGGGCAACAATGTACTTGAGCGGGTCGACACCGATCATTTCCAGGCTGGACAGCTGCTCGGTGGACTTCATGTTACCGATTTCAGCCGTCAGCGCCGAACCGGCACGCCCGGCGAACAGCAGCGCGGTCACCACGGGACCAAGCTCGCGCAGCAGCGTCAGGGCGACCATCTGCCCGACCGCCTGCTCCGAACCGTAGCTGGACAAAATGCTGAAGCCTTGCAGCGCCAGCACCATGCCGATGAAGATCCCGGAGACGACGATGATCACCAGGGACATCACGCCCACCGAGTGCAACTGCTTGACCAGCAGGCCAAAGCCGCCGCCCGTCGAGTTGCGACCGAGCAAGGCGTGCATCAAAAACAGCGAGGAACGCCCCAGCACCGCCACCACGTCGATGCCGGAGCGACCGAACAGGCGAATTCTTTCCAACAGTGATTTCTTGCGCATCAGCGCTTCCCCAGCAGATCGGTACGGTAATCCGTGGCCGGGAAATGGAACGCCACCGGCCCGTCCGGATCACCCTTCATGAATTGGCGAATGCGCGGGTTGTCCGAATCCGCCAGTTCCTGCGGCGTGCCCTGCCCCAGCACCTGCCCATCGCCGACCACATAGATGTAGTCGGCAATGCTCGCGGTTTCGGCCAAATCGTGGGAGACCACGATACTTGTGATGCCCAGCGCATCATTAAGCAGGCGGATCAGGCGCACGAGCACACCCATGGCGATCGGATCCTGGCCGACGAAGGGCTCGTCGTACATGAGGATCTTCGGATCGAGGGCAATCGCCCGCGCCAGCGCGACACGACGCTTCATGCCGCCGGACAGCTCGTCCGGCATCAGGTCGATGGCGCCGCGCAGCCCGACGGCCTGCAATTTGAGCAGGACGATGTCGCGGATCATTTCTTCCGGCAGATCGGTATGGACCCGCAGCGGGAACGCCACGTTCTCGAACACATCGAGGTCGGTGAACAGCGCGCCGCTCTGGAACAGCACCCCCATGTGCTTGCGCGCATCGAACAGGTCGCTGCGAGACAATTGGGGAAGATTCTGGCCATTGACCCAGACTTCGCCGGCGCTGGGACGCAGCTGCGCGCCCATCAGCCGCAGCAGCGTGGTCTTGCCACACCCGGAGGGCCCCATGATGCCGGTGACCTTGCCCCGTGGTATGCGAATATCGATGTCATTGAAAATGCTGCGCGTCCCTCGCTTGAAGGACAGTCCCTTCAGCTCGACCACGTAGGCGTTGTCGGCACTCATCTAAACTCCTTGCGATGCAGCCTCACATTCGAATGCCTTGGGCAGCCGACAAGCGTCGCTACCACCGGGCAGCGAACCGGCGGCGAACTATATCACTGCAACAGCGAAGCGCCCAAGGCCAACGGCCCCGCCGTTAAGCCTGGCTTAAGGTAAAAAGTCTGATATTACGTCGAACCTTGCAGCCGCCAGCACAAAGCATGACGAACTTACGTGAGGGAATTGTTCATTGCCGCTATAATCGCCGCCTTTTCATCGGGCCATACGATTTCTGACATGAACCAATCCAGCGACCTGATTCAATCGGCACAACGTACCATCCGCCTCGAGCTTGAAGCCGTGCAAGGCTTGCTGGCCCATATCGACGCTGATTTCGTACGCGCCTGCGAGATGATTCTGGCCAGCAAGGGCCGCGTGGTCGTGGTCGGCATGGGCAAGTCCGGGCACATCGGCAACAAGATCGCCGCCACCCTCGCCAGCACCGGCACCACGGCCTTTTTTGTCCACCCGGCCGAGGCCAGCCACGGCGACATGGGCATGATCACCCGGGACGACGTCATCCTGGCCTTGTCCAACTCCGGCTCCACCAATGAAATCATTACGTTGCTGCCGTTGATCAAACGCCTGGGCATCCAGTTGATCAGCATGACCGGCAACCCGGACTCGCCGCTGGCCAAGGCCGCCGAAGTGAACCTCAACGTCCATGTCGAACACGAAGCCTGCCCGCTGAACCTGGCGCCGACCTCCTCCACCACCGCAGCCCTGGTCATGGGCGACGCCCTGGCCGTGGCGCTGCTGGAGGCCCGGGGCTTCACCGCGGAAGACTTCGCCTTTTCCCATCCCGGTGGTGCCCTTGGCCGTCGCCTGCTGCTGAAAGTCGAAAACGTGATGCACGCCGGCCAGGCATTGCCACAGGTTGTGCGCGGCACGTTGCTCAAGGACGCGCTCATGGAGATGACCCGCAAGGGACTGGGCATGACGGTAGTGCTGGAAGCCGACGGCAAGCTCGCCGGGATCTTTACCGACGGCGACCTGCGCCGCACCCTGGACCGCGCCATCGACATCCACAGCGCGACCATCGAGCAAGTCATGACGCCCCACGGCAAGACCGCCCGTGCCGAGATGCTCGCCGCCGAGGCCTTGAAAATCATGGAAGACCACAAAATCAGTGCCCTGGTCGTCGTCGATGGCGAAGACCGTCCGGTGGGCGCCCTGAACATGCACGATTTGCTGCGCGCGGGAGTCATGTAAATGAACACAGACCTGTTGCAACGGGGCCAAGCCATCAAGCTGGCCGTGTTCGATGTGGACGGCGTGCTGACTGACGGTCGCCTGTATTTCCTCGAAGACGGCAGCGAGTTCAAGACCTTCAACACCCTCGACGGCCAGGGCATCAAGATGTTGATGGCCGCCGGCGTGCAGACCGCTATCATCAGTGGCCGAAAGACCCCGGTGGTCGAGCGGCGCGCGAAGAACCTCGGCATCCCGCACCTTTACCAGGGGCGCGAAGACAAACTGGTGGTGCTGGACGAGCTCTTGGGCCAACTCAACCTAAGCTATGAACAAGTGGCCTATCTCGGTGACGACCTGCCGGACCTGCCGGTGATTCGCCGGGTCGGCCTGGGCATGGCCGTCGCCAACGCGGCCAGCTTCGTGCGCGAGCACGCCCACGGAATCACCACGGCGCGAGGCGGCGAAGGTGCCGCCCGTGAATTCTGTGAACTGATCCTGCGCGCCCAGGGCCGTCTCGAAGCGGCCAACGCCGCGTACCTGTGAGCCATTTATGCTGAGCAAAAAGATTCGCACCGTTGTGGTGTTTGCCTGTATCGCGGCGATTTTCGCCGCGGTGGGCTATTGGAACATCAGCCCTGAACGGTTTCTCGACCAGCCTGCGGCCCAAGTCGAGGAAAAGATCGACTGGTACGCGACCAACACCCACACCCTGCAGTACCTGCCCGACGGCAAAGTGCAATATGAGATGACGTCCGACAAGGTCGACCACGTCAAGGCCACTGACATTACGCTGGTCACCAAGCCGGACTTGAACATATTCCGCGGCACCGATTTTCCCTGGCATGTGCAGAGCGAGCACGCCGAAGTCAATTCCGGTGGCACCGAAGTGGAACTAATCGACTCGGTACGCATCGCCCGGACCGACGAGAAAAACCGTACGACCATCATCACCAGCACACGCATGACGGTATTCCCGCAGCAAGAATATGCGCAGACCGAGCAACCCGTTAGAATCGACGGCGCCGGGGGTGTATCGACTGGCACGGGAATGAAGGCGTATTTGAAGGAAAGCAGGATACACCTGCTATCGAACGTAAGAGGACAGTATGAAGCTCGCTAAAACCCTCCCTATTTTGCTCAGTCTGGGCGCAGCACTGGGAAGCGCGAGCGCCTGGGCTCTTCCCACCGACCGCGACCAGCCTATCCGCATCCAGGCCGACGACGCGCAACTCGACGACAAGAATGGCGTCGCCACCTATAAAGGCGACGTGATCATCACCCAAGGCTCGATGAAGGTCACCGGCAACACCGTGACCATCACCCGCACCCAGTCCGGCGATATCGACGTGGTGACCTCGGTGGGCAACCTGGCCTATTTCGAGCAGATGCAAACCGCAGGCGACACCAAGCCGGTACAAGGCTACGGGGTGACCATCCAGTACCACGCCTCCCAGGATCGCGTGGTCCTGATCGACCGTGCCAAGGTCGTCGACAAGGACAACAACGTCACCCAAGGCGAGAAAATCGTCTATGACACAAACAAGAAACTCGCCAGCGCCGGTCGCGCCACCGGCAGCAAGGTGACCGAGCAGCGTCCGCGGATCGACATGGTGATCCAGCCTAAAAAGAAAACCGAGCAGAAGGCCCAGTAATGGCAACTCTGAAAGCTCAGCACTTGGCCAAGAGCTACAAGAGCCGTCAAGTCGTGCGTGATGTCAGCCTGTCCATCGACAGCGGCCAGATCGTCGGCCTGCTCGGCCCCAATGGCGCGGGCAAGACCACTTGCTTCTACATGATCGTCGGCCTGGTCCAGGCCGATCAGGGTCGCGTATTGATCGACGACCTGGATGTCAGCCACCAGCCGATGCACGGCCGCGCGAAGGCCGGTATCGGCTATTTGCCGCAAGAAGCGTCGATCTTCCGCAAACTGTCGGTGGCCGACAACATCATGGCAATCCTCGAGACCCGCAAGGAACTCGACAAGGCCGGCCGTCGCCAGGAGCTGGAAAGCCTGTTGCAGGAATTCCACATCAGCCACATTCGCGACAACCTGGGCATGAGCCTGTCCGGTGGTGAACGGCGTCGCGTGGAAATCGCCCGCGCCCTGGCCACCGCGCCGAAATTCATCCTGCTCGACGAACCGTTCGCCGGCGTGGACCCGATCTCGGTGGGGGACATCAAGCAGATCATCCATCACCTCAAGGCCAAGGGCATCGGCGTGCTGATCACCGACCACAACGTGCGCGAGACGCTGGACATCTGCGAAACCGCCTACATTGTCAATGACGGTCAGTTGATCGCCGAAGGTGACTCCGCTGCGATCCTGGCCAACGACCTGGTCAAGGAAGTGTACCTGGGCCATGAGTTCCGCCTGTAAGCACACGTGTCTGGCGAATTGCCCGGGCGTCGTTTGATTTTATTATGGCGACGCTCTAGGCAAACACTTCAGTTTCAGGCATATAATTTGCTTAAGTTTGGCGCTCCGGCGCCCTGTAGTGGATGGCGCATGTGCGCCGGCGAATAAGGTGTTAAGCCCCTGCCATGAAACCATCGCTAGTCTTGAGAATGGGCCAGCAGCTGACGATGACACCGCAGCTGCAACAGGCCATCCGCCTGCTCCAATTGTCGACCCTGGACCTGCAACAGGAAATCCAGGAGGCCCTGGAGTCCAATCCGATGCTCGAACGCCAGGAAGAAGGCGACGACTTCGATAACACCGATCCGCTGGCCGACAACGTCGAGCAAAAGACCAACACCGAGATCCCGGAACCGTCCTACCAGGAAGCCGCCCCGACGGTGGACAACCTCGAGGAGGGCGAATGGAACGAACGCATTCCCAACGAGCTGCCCGTGGACACGGCCTGGGAAGACGTCTACCAGACCAGCGCCAGCAACCTGCCAAGCAGCGATGACGACGAGTGGGACTTCACCACCCGCACCTCTGCCGGCGAGAGCCTGCAAAGCCATCTGTTGTGGCAACTGAACCTGGCACCGATGTCCGACACCGATCGCCTGATCGCCGTGACCCTGATCGATTGCATCAACAACCAGGGCTACCTGGACGAGACCCTCGAGGAAATCCTCGAAGCCTTCGACCCCGAGCTCGACATCGAGCTGGACGAGATCGAAGCCGTCCTCCATCGCATCCAGCAGTTCGAGCCGGCCGGCATCGGCGCTCGCAACCTGGGCGAGTGCCTGTTGCTGCAATTGCGCCAGCTGTCCGCCAAGACGCCGTGGCTGGCCGAAGCCAAGCGACTGGTCACCGATTACATCGACCTGCTGGGCGGTCGCGACTACAGCCAACTGATGCGCCGCATGAAGCTCAAGGAAGATGAGCTGCGCCAGGTCATCGAGCTGGTGCAGAGCCTCAACCCGCGCCCCGGCTCGCAGATCGAATCCACCGAGCCTGAGTACGTGGTGCCCGACGTGATCGTGCGCAAGCACAATGATCGCTGGCTGGTGGAGCTCAACCAGGAGTCGGTGCCCAAGCTGCGCGTCAACGCCCAGTACGCCGGCTTCGTCAAGCGTGCCGACACCAGCGCCGACAACACCTTCATGCGCAATCAGCTGCAGGAAGCCCGCTGGTTCATCAAGAGCCTGCAAAGCCGCAACGAAACATTGATGAAAGTTGCCACCCAGATCGTCGAGCATCAGCGCGGCTTCCTGGAGTACGGCGATGAAGCGATGAAACCCTTGGTCCTGCATGACATTGCCGAGGCCGTGGGCATGCACGAGTCGACGATTTCCCGGGTGACCACCCAGAAATTCATGCATACCCCCCGGGGCATCTATGAATTGAAATACTTTTTCTCCAGCCACGTCAGCACCTCCGAAGGCGGCGAATGCTCGTCCACGGCCATCCGCGCGATCATCAAAAAACTGGTGGCTGCGGAAAATCAGAAAAAGCCGTTGAGTGACAGCAAGATCGCTGGTTTACTGGAGGCACAAGGCATTCAGGTGGCCCGCCGTACCGTCGCCAAGTACCGTGAATCCCTCGGGATCGCGCCTTCGAGCGAACGCAAGCGGTTGATGTAACAAGGCCACGCCACAGCGTTCCAGTGGCAGGCATTTCTGCCTGCCGCTTTATGCACTGGCAACGAAGGAGAAGCTGTATGCAAGTCAACATCAGTGGACACCAACTGGAAGTGACCGAACCCCTGCGCACCTACATCGGCGAAAAACTCGACCGATTGGAGAGGCATTTCGACAAGATCACCAACGTGCAAGTCACGATGAACGTCGAGAAGCTGCTGCAGAAAATCGAAGCCACGCTGCATATTCCCGGCGGAGAAGTGGTTGCCAACGCAGAGCACACAGACATGTATGCCGCGATTGACCTGCTGACCGACAAGCTGGATCGCCAACTCAAAAAGCATAAGGAAAAGACCCAGAGCCTCCTCCAGGGCGCCACCGGTCGTTAACCCCCCCAATCCATGATCCGACTAGAAACCATCCTGACCCCCGGCCGTTCCCAAGTGAACGCGCCGGGCGGCAGTAAAAAGAAAGCCCTCGAACAAATTGCCAACCTGATCCACCGCGAGGTGCCTGATCTGGTGATGCAGGACGTCTTCGAGGCCCTGGTTGCCCGTGAAAAACTCGGTTCCACCGGTTTTGGCAACGGCATCGCCATTCCTCACTGCCGTCTCAAGGGGTGTGCCGCGCCGATCAGCGCATTGTTGCACCTTGATACCCCCATAGATTTCGACGCCATCGACGGCGCCCCGGTCGACCTGCTGTTTGTATTGCTG
The DNA here is from genome assembly GCF_052871455.1 of Pseudomonas sp. LARHCG127. NCBI lineage: Bacteria > Pseudomonadati > Pseudomonadota > Gammaproteobacteria > Pseudomonadales > Pseudomonadaceae > Pseudomonas > Pseudomonas sp. LARHCG127. The sequence continues at coordinate 78,141 of NZ_JBIXJT010000015.1, read as the reverse complement.
GTTCCGGAAGCGGCGACCGATGCGCACCTTGAGCTGCTGCGCCAGATTGCCAGCATGCTGGACCGCAAGGAAGTGCGCGAAAAACTGCGCAGCGCACCGAGTAACGAAGCTTTGTACCAGGTGGTCCTGGACGAGCAGAACGGTCATTAAACATGCGCATGATCATCGTCAGTGGCCGCTCCGGCTCCGGTAAAAGCACGGCCCTCAACGTGCTTGAGGACAGCGGCTACTATTGCATCGACAACCTGCCCGCCGGCCTGCTGCCGGAACTGGCCGAGCGCGCCCTGATCCACACGGAACTGGCGCAGCCGCTGGTGGCGGTGTCCATCGATGCGCGCAACCTGCCGAGCCACCTGTCGCGCTTCCCTGAACTGCTCGAGGAAGTGCGCAGCCGGCATATCCAGTGCGATGTGTTGTACCTGGATGCCGATGAGGAGACGCTGCTCAAGCGCTTTTCCGAAACCCGCCGGCGCCACCCCCTGAGCAACGCCAACCGCTCCCTGGCCGAAGCCATCGACGATGAAAGCCAGTTGCTGGGGCCGATTGCCGACCTGGCCGACCTGAAGGTCAACACCACGCACCTGAACCTGTATCAGCTACGTGACACAATCAAGCTGCGCCTGCTGAACCAACCGGAGCCGGGCACGGCGTTTTTGGTGGAGTCGTTCGGCTTCAAGCGTGGCATGCCGGTGGACGCCGACCTGGTGTTCGATGTGCGCTGCCTGCCCAACCCCTACTGGAAGCCGGAATTGCGCGAGCAGTCCGGACTTGACCAACCAGTGATCGACTACCTGGCCGCACAGCCGGACGTCGAGGAAATGTACCAGGACATCTCCAGCTACCTGCTCAAATGGCTACCCCGCTTTGCCGCGAGCAATCGCGCCTATGTCACGATCGCCATCGGCTGTACCGGCGGTCATCACCGCTCCGTCTACCTGACCGAACGCCTGGGTCAGCTCCTGCAACAATCCCTGAAGAATGTCCAGGTTCGCCACCGCGACCTCAGCTAAAGGATTCACATCGCGATGCCTGCTCGGGAAATTGAAATCATCAACAAGCTGGGTTTGCATGCCCGGGCGTCGGCAAAATTCGTCGGTGTGGCGGGGAAGTTTCCGGATACCACGATCAGGGTCGGGCGTACGCCCGAGAGCACCGTCGACGGTAAAAGCATCATGGCGATGATGATGCTCGCCGCTGGCAAGGGCACCAGGATTCACCTGAGCACTGAAGGGGAGCAGGCGCAGGAAGCGATGGATGCGCTGGTGGCGCTGATCAACAATTATTTCGACGAAGGCGAGTAACCCCCCAGGACTCGAGCCGAGCTTGTTGTGGCGAGGGAGCTTGCTCCCGCTCGGCTGCGAAGCAGCCGTAAATCCACAGCAGGAAAACACAACGGGGCCCGCTTCGCAGGCCAGCGGGAGCAAGCTCCCTCGCCACAACAGCACAAACGCATGGCCCCTGGATTGGATCAGGCCAACGCCGTATCCAACACCATCATCAGACAAAACCCCACCAGCAATCCCAGGCTCGCCAATTTCTCGTAACCATTGCGACGGGATTCGGGTATGACCTCATGGGTCACCACCAGCAGCATCGCCCCGGCCGCCAACGCCAGCCCCAGGGGCAAGAGCATTTCGGCCAGGCTCACCAACCAGGCGCACAACAGCGCGAACACGGGTTCGACCAGCCCGGACGCGGCGCCAATCAGGAACGCCTTCACCCGCGACATACCCGCCGCGGCCAGCACCAGCGCGATCACCAGCCCTTCGGGGACATCCTGCAAGGCGATACCCATTGCCAGGCTGTCGGCATCGGGCATGCCGCCGCCTGCTGACACGCCCACCGCCATGCCTTCCGGAATGTTGTGGGCGATGATGGCGAACACGAACAACCAGATCCGCGGCGCAATGACCGGACGTCCTGGCGCTGCGATCAGCCTCTCAGGACTGGCCGACACCTTGCGGTCCACCAGGTACAGCCCGAACGCCCCCGACATGATGCCAAAACAGATAAGACCGCTGGCGGCCCAAGGTGTGAGCCCCAGTTGCTCGGCCGCGGCAATGCCCGGCACGATCAGCGAAAACGCCGTGGCGGCGAGCATCACCCCGGCCCCGAAGCCTAGCAATGAATCGCTCACGGCCTGGGGCATGCGTCGAATGACCAACACCGGCACGGCCCCCAGCGCGGTGCCCAAGGCGCACAACCCACCGCCTTGAAGCGCCCGCAACAGCTTGGGCTCCAGGTCCAGCCACGCCAGGCCCTGGGCCGCCAACAACGTCATGCCGGCCAACAGCAACAGCGACCCCAAGGCATAGCGGAACATCCGTCCGCCGCCAATCGCCAGTGTTTGAGTGTCCATGATCAGCCTTGGGTTGTGTTCATGAAGGACTTGAAGCCAGCGCTGCCTGATAGCGTCGGGCAACTTCAGGCCAATTGATCACGTTGTAGAAGGCGTTGATGTATTCCGGTCGACGGTTCTGGTAACGCAAGTAATAGGCATGCTCCCAGACGTCCAGGCCAAGAATCGGCGCGTTGCCATTCATCAACGGGCTGTCCTGGTTGCCGCTGCTTTCCACCACCAGGGTCTTTTGCGGGGTCACGCTCAACCAGGCCCAGCCGCTGCCGAAACGGGTCAGCGCCGCTTTGGTGAAAGCTTCCTTGAAACGCTCGATGCCGCCCAGCTGCGCGTCAATCGCCGCCGCCAGGGCGCCCTCGGGCTGGCCGCCGCCCTGGGGCGTCATCACCTCCCAGAACAACGAATGGTTGGCGTGGCCACCGCCCTGGTTGATCACCGCAGCCTTCAGGTTTTGTGGCAACTGTTCCACGCTGGCCACCAGTTTTTCGACGGGCCATTCGGCGTATTCGGTGCCATCCACCGCCGCGTTGAGGTTATTGATGTAGGTCTGGTGGTGCTTGGTGTAGTGGATTTCCATGGTTTGCGCATCGATGTGCGGTTCCAGGGCGTCGTAGGCGTAAGGCAATGCAGGCAAGGTAAAAGCCATGTTCAATGAACTCCATGATGAAGAGGGGCATAGCGCTGCCGGGGCGTGGTGGCATTGCAGTGCAGCAGGCGTTGGGTGCGCGGGTACTCACCGTGCTCGCTGATGAAATTCAGCAGTTCGACATAGGTCCTGTGACTCTGGCGTTGTGCAGCGGCGCGCAAGGCCGGTGCCAGCCGTTCGTCCTGCATTGTCTGCAACAACCGCTGGTGGATCGCGCACAAGTATTCGGCGCTCTCCTCCGGCTGGTTCAAGCGCAGGTGAAGGTCCGCCAGGTTGTGGTGGGAGACGACGCAGGCGGCCACGGCTTCGTCGGCGTCCGCCCAGCGCTCGAACAACACTTGGGCCAGCGCCAGGGCTTGCAGGTAGGCTTCGCGGGCATCCACCAGCTCGCCTTGCATGAAACAGCGATTGGCCCGTTCGATCGTACGTTTCCAGTGTTCCATGATGAGTCCTCCACACAGGTGTCGGGGGTTACACGCCGCCAGCGGTGAGCTTCTCCGGGTCCAGCAGGACTTCGAGTTCGCTGCGCGTCAGGTCGGTGTGTTCCAGGGCGACGTCGATGACCGGCCGGCCTTGCTGGTAAGCCTTCTTGGCGATTTCAGCGGCCTTCTGGTAACCGATGATCGGGTTCAGCGCGGTCACCAGGATCGGGTTGCGCGACAACGCTTCCTTGAGCCTGGCTTCGTTGACCTTGAACGTGGCGATGGCCTTGTCCGCCAGCAAGCGGCTGGTGCTGGACATCAGGGTGATGCTGCTCAGCAGGTTCTGGGCAATGATCGGCAGCATCACGTTCAATTCGAAATTGCCCGATTGACCGGCGATGGTGATCACCGTGTCGTTGCCGATTACCTGGGCCGCCACCATCGCGGTGGCTTCAGGAATGACCGGATTGACCTTGCCGGGCATGATCGAGGAACCCGGCTGCAAGCCCTCGAGTTCTATCTCGCCCAGGCCTGCCAGCGGCCCGGAATTCATCCAGCGCAGGTCGTTGGCGATTTTCATCAGCGACACGGCCGTGGTCTTGAGCTGCCCGGAAACCGCCACGGCGGTGTCTTGGGAGCCGATCAGGGCGAACAGGTTCTTGCCTGGGGTGAATTGCACCTGGGTCAATTGCGTCAGTTGCTGGCTGAACAACTCGGCGAAGCGCGGATGGGCATTGACCCCAGTGCCCACCGCTGTCCCCCCCTGGGCCAGGGACTGCAGGCTCGGCAGCAGGTCTTGCAAGTGGCCGATATTGGCCTTGAGTTGCTGGGCCCAACCGTCGAGCACCTGGCTCAGGCGCACCGGCATCGCGTCCATCAGGTGGGTGCGGCCGGTCTTGATGAACGGATGGACTTCTTTCGCCTTGCGCTCGATCACCTGCACCAGGTGCGACAGCGCCGGTAGCAGTTGCTCATGCAAGGCCAGCGCGGCGCTGACATGAATGCTGGTGGGAATGATGTCGTTGCTGCTCTGGCCGCAGTTGACGTGGTCGTTCGGGTTGACCGTCTCTCCCAGCAGGCCGCTGGCGAGGGTGGCGATCACTTCGTTGGCGTTCATGTTGGAACTGGTGCCGGAGCCGGTCTGGAAGATATCCACCGGGAAATGGTCCATGTAACGACCTTCGAGCAGTCCCAGGGCGGCATCGACGATAGCCTTGCCCTGGGCCGCGCTGATCTGCTCCAGCTCTACGTTGGCCCGTGCGGCCGCGGCCTTGGCCAGGATCAGGGCCCGGATGAATTGCGCCGGCATCCGCTGGCCGCTGACCGGGAAGTTTTCCACGGCACGCTGGGTCTGGGCGCCATAGAGAGCGTCCACCGGGACGTGCAACTCGCCCATGCTGTCGCGTTCGATACGGGTATTACTCATCGGGAGATCCTTGCACCAGTTCAATAAGGGGAATCGACGGCGCCAGGGCACAGGTGGCCAGCGCCCAGGCGTGACTCTGCCAACGCTTGAGGCGGCAGCGGCACAGTGATTGTCGTTCGAGGTCACGCAATGGTCGCCAGGCCTGGTCGAGGCAGAGGCTGCGCCAATGCCAGGGCAGCGCGACGTCCGAGGCGGTGTCGAGCAGCAAACGGAAGGCAGTTTCGGAAATCATCCACGGCGAGGTGGCGGTACAACACGCCAGGTAGCGGCCCTCGGCCAGGTAATGCTCGATCAGCCGCGGCTCGTCCGGGTTCATCGCGCAACGGATCTGGCGACTCATCCAGCGCCAGCTTTCAAGGTAGGGTTGTTCGTGCAGGGCAGAACTCATGACCGGGGCTCACTCGGCTAATGAGATTCATTATTAGATGATAATAAGAAGCAACACAACCACGAACGACACAAAAAACAATGTGGCGAGGGAGCTTGCTCCCACTCGGTTCAGTAGCGACCGCAAGATCTTGGGGCCTGCTGCGCAGTCCAGCGGGAGCAAGCTCCCTCGCCACAAAAGCGCTCTCGCCACAGGATCTTCGGGCACAAAAAAGGCGCGTCACCCCAGTGGATGACGCGCCTTTTTTACACGGTGAGGCGTTAGCTCCCCGCCACCATCATCCGCTCGATCAGCACCGAGCCGGTGCGAATGTTGCTGCGCAATTCCAGGTCGTTGCCCACGGCCACGATCTGTTTGAACATGTCGCGCATGTTGCCGGCGATGGTGACTTCCTGGACCGGGAACTGGATCTCGCCGTTCTCGACCCAGAAACCCGCCGCGCCACGGGAATAATCCCCGGTGACCATGTTCAGGCCGTGGCCCATCAGTTCCGTCACCAGCAGGCCCCGGCCCATGCGGCGCAGCAAGGCAGCCTGGTCTTCTTCGCCATGGGTCACGAACAGGTTATGCACGCCACCGGCATTGGCGGTGCTCGGCATGCCGAGCTTACGGCCCGAATAGGTGCCGAGGATATAGGACACCAGCTCGCCGTTTTCCACGAATGGCTTGGCATAGGTGGCCAGGCCATCGCCATCGAACGCCGAGCTACCCATGGCCTGCATCAGGTGCGGACGCTCGTCGATGGTCATCCATTCCGGGAACAGCTTCTGGCCCAGCGCGCCCTCGAGGAACGACGACTTGCGGTACAAGTTGCCGCCGGACACCGCCGACAGGAAGCTGCCGAACAGGCCACCGGCCAACTCGGCCGAAAACAGCACCGGCACTTCGCAGGTCGGCACCGGCCGCGCGCCCAGGCGGCTGGCCGCCCGTTGCGCGGCTTTGCGGCCGATGCTCACCGGGTCCGCCAGCAAGGTGCCCTGGCGGCTCACGTCGTACCAGTAGTCGCGCTGCATCTGGCCGTCGGCTTCGGCGATCATCACGCAACTGAGGCTGTGGCGGGTCGATGCATAACCGCCGATGAAACCGTGGCTGTTGCCGTAGACCCGGCAGCCCTGGTGGGTATTGAGCGTCGTGCCGTCGGCGTTCTTGATCCGGCTGTCGGTCTCGAACGCCGCCGCTTCGCAACGCAGTGCCTGCTCGATGGCCTGCTCTGGGGTGATGTCCCAGGCATGGAACAGGTCGAAATCCTTCAGTTCCTTGCACATCAGCGCAGCATCGGCCAGGCCCGAAGCTTCGTCTTCGGAGGTGTGCTGGGCAATCGCCAGCGCGGCGGCGACGGTTTCGCGGATGGCGTCCGGGCCGCTGGCCGAGGTGCTGGCCGAGCCCTTGCGCTGGCCCACGTACAAGGTGATGCCAAACCCCTGGTCGCGATTGAACTCGACGGTTTCCACCTCGCGCTGGCGTACCGACGTCGACAGGCCCTGCTCCAGGGACACCGCCACTTCGCACGCACTGGCACCCTGGCGCTTGGCCTCGGCGAGGATCTGCTCGACCTGTTCCTGCAGTGCCGGCAATGCTTGCGGGCCGACGCTTTGAACTGCACTCATGGTGTTCTCCACTCAAATTCTGTTTTCGGTGATGGCCATCGAGCGACCGGGCCGGACAAGCGGCCCCCGACTGGTTATCATGGCGGCGTTTCTTTGCGGACTGCCACCATGGTTGATTCTTACGACGACTCCCTCTACGAGGGTGAAAAAAGCAAATCCCAGGTCAAACGCGAGCTGCATGCTCTGGTTGACCTCGGCGAGCGCCTGACAACACTCAAGCCTGACTTGCTGGCCAAACTGCCTTTGACCGACGCCTTGCGCCGGGCCCTGGCCGATGCGCCCAAGCACACCGCGAATATCGCGCGTAAACGGCACCTGCAATTCATCGGCAAACTGATGCGCGACCAGGACACTGACGCCATCCTGGTGCTGCTCGATCAACTCGATGCCTCCACCCGGCAGTACAACGAACGCTTCCACAACCTGGAACGCTGGCGCGATCGCTTGATCGCAGGCGACGACGGCACCCTGGAAAAGTTCGTCATCGACTACCCGGAGGCCGATCGCCAGCAATTGCGCTCCCTGATCCGTCAGGCCCAGCACGAACTGGCGCAGAACAAGCCACCGGCCTCGAGCCGTAAAATCTTCAAGTACATCCGTGAGCTGGACGAGACTCAACGCGGCCTGCGTTGAGTTTCACCCGCTTCACGCCCCTCCACGGGGTGACTGTTACCGTGGCGAGGGAGCTTGCTCCCGCTCGGTTGCGTAGCAACCGCATTTGGGCTACTGCGTAGCCCAGCGGGAGCAAGCTCTCTCGCCACGACTCAAGCAAGTCCCCGAATGTCTTCAAGCGCCCGTGCCACCCACGGTAATCGCATCGATCTTCAGGGTCGGCTGGCCGACGCCCACCGGCACCGATTGCCCGTCCTTGCCGCACGTACCCACCCCGCTGTCCAGCGACAGGTCGTTACCCACCATCGACACCTTGCTCATCGCCTCCGGCCCGTTGCCGATCAGGGTCGCGCCCTTGACCGGTGCGGTGATCTTGCCGTCTTCGATCAGGTAGGCCTCGCTGGTGGAGAACACGAATTTGCCGCTGGTGATGTCCACTTGGCCACCGCCGAGGTTGGCGCAATAAATGCCTTTTTTCACCGAGGCGATGATCTCCGCCGGATCGCTCTGGCCACCCAGCATGTAGGTGTTGGTCATGCGCGGCATCGGCAGGTGTGCATAAGACTCACGGCGACCGTTGCCGGTGCGGGCCACACCCATCAATCGGGCGTTGAGCTTGTCCTGCATGTAGCCCTTGAGCACACCGTTTTCGATCAGCGTGGTGCATTCGGTCGGCGTGCCTTCATCGTCGACGCTCAGGGAGCCACGACGCCCGGCCAGGGTGCCGTCATCGACAATGGTGCAGAGTTTCGAGGCGACCATTTCCCCCATGCGCCCACTGTAGGCCGAGCTGCCCTTGCGGTTGAAGTCGCCTTCCAGGCCGTGGCCCACCGCTTCGTGCAGCAGCACGCCGGACCAGCCGGAGCCGAGCACCACGGGTAATGTACCGGCCGGGGCCGGGATGGCTTCGAGGTTGACCAACGCCTGGCGCAGTGCTTCGCGGGCATAGCCCATGGCGCGGTCTTCACTGAGGAAATAACGGTAGTCGGTGCGCCCGCCGCCGCCATGGCCGCCGCGCTCGCGACGGCCGTTCTGCTCGACGATCACGCTGACGTTGAAACGCACCAATGGCCGCACGTCCGCCGCCAGGCCGCCGTCGGTGGAGGCCACCAGGATCCGTTCCCAGACCCCGGCCATGCTGACCGACACTTGCTGGATGCGTGGGTCGAGGGCGCGGGTGGCGACGTCGATGCGCTTGAGCAGCTCGACTTTTTCGGCGCGGCTCATGACCTCCAGTGGGTTGTCCGGGGCATAGAGCTGCGCCACGTCCTGGCTGCTGAATGCCTGGACCGTGCCGTTCTGCCCGGCCCGGGAGATAGAGCGGGCCGCACGGGCCGCTGCGCCGAGGGCTTCGAGGGTGATGGCGTTGCTGTAGGCAAAACCGGTCTTTTCGCCGGACTGGGCACGCACGCCCACGCCCTGGTCGAGGTTGAAACTGCCTTCCTTGACGATGCCGTCTTCCAGCGACCAGGACTCGGAGATCTGGCCTTGGAAATACAGGTCGGCGGCATCGATACCCGGGCCGGCCAGGTCGCCCAGCACGCCTTGCAGGCTTTCGAGGGTCACGCCGCCGGGGGCTAAAAGGTGTTCACTGACTGAGGACAACAACCCGCTCATATGTTTTACGCCTTGAATTCGTCGTCTTGGACAGGTCGCTGTCGAGCGCCCTGCGAGAAAAAGCGCCGATGGCTGGCCACCGGCATACGCGCCCTGATGGACGCCTGTTCGCTGCTGTCGCGCTCGGCCACCAGCACGGCCTCGCCTTGATCCTGTTGCGCCAGCACGCGGCCCCACGGGTCGACAATCGCCGCATGGCCAAAGGTTTCCCGAGGCCCCGGATGCACGCCACCCTGGGCGGCCGCCAGCACGTAGCACTGGGTCTCGATGGCCCGGGCGCGGATCAGCACGTCCCAATGGGCCGCGCCGGTCACCGCGGTAAACGCCGACGGCGCCGTGATCAGCTCGGCCCCGGCAGCGCGTAGTTCGCTGTAGAGCTCCGGGAACCGCAAGTCATAGCAGACCGTCAGGCCCACCCGGCCGACGGGGGTATCGGCCACCACCACGTTGGCCCCATAAGCATAGTCATCCGATTCCCGATAGCGCCCGCGATTGTCCGCCACGTCCACATCGAACAGGTGCAGCTTGTCATAACGCGCGACGATCTGGCCCTGGTCATCGACCAGCAACGAACAGGCATGGGACCGGCCCTCGGGCTGGTCCTTGGGTGGCAACGGCAGCGTGCCGGCCACAATCCATAACTTGAGGTCACGGGCGGCCTGTTTCAACCAGGGCAGGATCGGTCCCTGACCAAAGGCTTCGGCACGCCCGATATCGGCCACGTCCCGCCGCCCCATCGCCGCGAAATTCTCCGGCAGCACCGCCAGCCTCGCACCGCCAGCGGCAGCCTGCTCCAGCAGCACCCGGGCACGGGCCAGGTTGGCGAGCACATCGCTTTGGCTGACCATTTGAATCACGGCGACTGGCATGGTACTTCCCTCATTTTTTGCATCACTGCCCCTGTGGGAGCGAGCTTGCTCGCGATTGCGGTGTATCAGTCACATTTCCTTTGCTGACCCACCGCTATCGCGAGCAAGCTCGCTCCCACAGGGGTTATCTCATCGTCTGTCAGAACGGCTTGTCGAAGGTGATCTTCGGCTCTTTCCACGGCCCCTTGACGTCGTATCTTACGCTGGCAAAGCGCGCCACGCGGTCACCGATCAGCTTGTCGATCAGAAACAGCGCCCCACCCACCGCCGGCGCGCCAACGATCAGCGCGGCAATCGGCAGGTTGTTGGTCACCGGAAGCGTGACCAACAGCTTGGCGTCGACCCGGTCGGCCACCATGTCCAGCGTGCCGTTGAGTTCCAGGTTGCTCGACGGCCCGGTCAGGGTAATGGGCTCTCGGGTCACGTACACCCCGTCGCTCGCCACCAGCAGCCCCTTGACCCGGTCGTAGCTCAAGCCCTTGCCGAACAGGTCAGAGAAGTCCAGGCGCAAGCGTCGGCCGATGGAGTTGAAGTTCAGCAGGCCAAACACCCGCAACGCCCGGGCGCTGCCTTCGACTTCGACGAACTGGCCCTTGCTCAACGATGCGTCGAGGCTGCCGGAAAAGCGCTTGGTGGCGACCCAGGCTGGCGAGCCTGGCCAACGGCCATCGACATCCAGGCGGAACGCCTGGCTGGTCACGCTTGGCGCAAACCCCCAGCCCTTGAGCACATCGCCCAGGTTCTTGCCGCTGATCCGGCCCTTGTACCAACTGCTGGTGGAACCGGGCGCGCCTTCCCAGCCACCACTGCCGTTCAACACCATGCCCTTGAGGCCCATGTCCAGGTTGTTCAGCGCGATGCCCTTGGCGGTCGGTCGCACTTTCAACGACCACGCGCCGATCAGATCGGGGCCCTGGAACAGTTGGTCGATGGCGATATCCATGGCCGGGATCTTGCCGGGATCGACCGACGCCAGCGGGTCCGGCGCATTTTCATCCGCCTGGACCGTCGGGTCTGTGGCCGGCAGGCGAACGTAATCAAGCTTGATACCAATCGGTGCGGCCTTGGCGTCCGGCAGGTTGACGTTGCCCTTGGCCTGCTGGCTGGCGAGCTGCAAGGCCCAGGCGTCCGGCTTGCGGTCCAGTTGCACCGAGGCTTGGTCGAGGGTGGTGCCCATGGCCGTGAGTTTGCCGACGGTCAGGTCGACACTGCTGAGCAGTTGCTTGGCACTGCCGCCTGGATCGTGGCCAGCGTACTTGTTCACCAGGTCCTGCCAGGGGCTGACGTCCAGTTCCGACAACGTGCCACGCAGCCGCAACCCCTTGGCGCCCGGCAACACCGCATCGCCGGCGCCCAGCAACAATTCGCCGCGACCGTCAGCGACTTTCCCGCCTGGCGCGGCGTACGTGAAGCTGGCGAGGTCGCCATAGTCGGCCCAATAACGCCGCTCCGGCCCTTGCAGGGTCATGCGAAACACCGTGTCGCGCCCGACGTCGGCGGCCATGCCGAAGGGGGCCGGCAGGTCGACGGCCACGCCCTTGAGGCTGGAACTGACCGACAACTGGCTGTCGGCGCCGTCGAGGATCACTTGTAACTGGTAGGGCACGACGCCGGAGACCGGCAGCGGTTGGGTGACATTCAGCCAACTGGTGAGTTTCTTGACCTCCACTTGCCCAGACGCGGTGACCCGCGTATTGAGCGCACCAGCACGGCCCTCGGCGAAAATCTGCGCGGTCACGGGCCGGTCGAATGCCCGGGCACTGATGCCCTTGCCGCTCAGGCCCTTGTGGCTGTCGAAGCGGAAATCACCCTTGAGCTGAGTCAGCTCCAACGCCGGTTCGCTGAGTTTGAGCCGGGCCTTGTCGGTGGCGAAATCCACCTGGATCTTCGGCTGCTCGCCTTTGACCAGCGGGATATCGAGCTTCACGCTGCCGTTCAGGTCGCCCTCGCCTTCCCAGCCGGCGAACGTCTCGGCCGTGCCGATGGGCGCGGTCTGGAGGATTTTCAGGCCGTCGCCCAGCCCGCCGGCGAACCCGCCGTCCAGCAGCAGATGGGAACTCTGCCCGGTCGGCACGTGGGGAATGTTCACCGAAATATCCTTGACCTGGGTATCGAGCAACTGCCCCTGGCTGGCGAAGATGCGCACGCCGCTGTCTTCGACGAAGACATCGCCGCTGACCTTGCTGACCGAAGGCCAGCCCGGCTGGAACGCCAGCTCGGCGTCATGCACCTTGAAAAACAGACTGATGCTGCGGTCCGCGTCCCCGGCACCTTTGTTCAACGAGCCTTGGTACTGGAAAAAGCCCTCGTCCACCGCGCCCTTGACGATGGCCGTGCGCAGCCACTCATCCAGCGCCGGGCTGAGCACCGCCGGCAGATACTTGGCGGTGTAGCGCCCATCGCCGTCCACCAGGCCGACCCGCAGGTCCATGTAGTCCTCCTGGCTATGGTCGAAATGCAGGCGGATCAGGAAATCGCCGGCAATCCGGCCCTCCTCGCCCAGCACTTTCAGGTACGGCGCGATCAGGGTGAAGCCTTGCTTGTCGAGCTTCCAGGTCAGCCGGGCGTTGGCTTGCAGGTACTGCCAGGGCTTGGCGAAGATCGGGTCCAGGTGCAGGGAAAAGTCCTTGCTGTCCATGCGCAGCTCGCCGCCGCCCAGGTCGCCGCTCAGGCTCCCGGAGACGTTGCGCGCCGCCGGGGCGCCGCGATAGGCATTGAAACCGACAGTGTCCAGGTTGGTGGCGAAGCTGATTTTCTGGTCGCCGGTGTTCTGCGGCCGATAGTCCAACAGCACGTTGCGCAGGGCGCCGGTCACCTTGAGCCGGTCAATCGTCGTGGCCAGGCCTTCGGGCAAAGGCGCCAGGGCGTTGAGCAACGGCGTGAGCGGAGTCAGGTCCAGGCGATCGGCCTGCAGGTGCCAACGCTCCTCGGCCTGCTCGGTGGCAGCGCTTTGTTGCAGTTGCAGGTGCGATTCCCAGCGGGTTTCGCCCAGGTTCATCGCCAGGGAGTCGAAGGTCGCGGTGAACCCTTGGCTGCCGCGCTGGAAGTACGCGTTGAGGGCCAGGTTGTGGACCTGCACCGGCTTGCGCTCGCCATAGGCGCCGTCGAGCTGCGGCGCGTTCAGGCGCATGGCCGCGCTTTGCACCGTGCCCTCGCCCCAACTGAGCCAGAATTCGCCGCCGGCCTGGATCCGGGAAAAATTCCATTGCTGGGTCAGGCGCTTCGGCAGCCATTTGGACCAGTCGCTTTGCGGCAGGCTCAAGTAGGCGTCGGCCTGGCCATTCTTCCAGTCGCTGGCGCGCAGGCGAGTGCGCAGGTTGATCGCCACCGGCTGGCCGTCGGGCAGGGTCAGGCGTGCGTCCAGGCGCTGGCGGGTGGCGCCGGTGCGCAGGCTCAAGCCGACGTAGGTCAGGGTCAGCGGGGGTTGCTCGACGGGTTGCAAGGTCACCTGGCTATCGAGCACCGAGAGCCTTGAAACCATTTGCATGCGTTCGAGCAATTGCTGCGGATCGAGGGGCTGATCGTCCTTCACCGGCAGGCCTTCCAGGGCCCACTTGCCGTCGGCGCCTTCCTTGAGGCTGATCTTCAGGCCGCTGACTTCCAGGTGGGCGATGCGCACCTGCCGCGCCAACAAGCTGTCCCACAGGTCGGGCACGGCCCGCACCTGATCCAGGTGCAAGGCGTTGGGGCCCTCGCCAACCACCACGTCGCGCGCCGCCACGATCGGCGCCAGGGCGTCCCAACTGCCGTCGAGACTGCCGATGTGCACGGGCATGCCCAGGGCCGCGCCGGCGCGGGTCTCGACCTCGGCGCGGTATTCGGCCACCAGCGGGACCAGCTCGCGACCGAGGCTGACGTACAACGCCAGCAGCACCAGCAGCAGCGCGCAAAGCCCCAAGCCCCAACGAGTCAGCGTCGCGATCAAGCGTGTCAGACGCTCCATGTCAGTGGGCTCCCCTGGCAAAGACAATCAAATCCGCGGGCCCGCCGCTTCCCAAGCTCTTCAGAGCAACACCACGTCGTATTGTTCCTGGGAGTACATGGTTTCGACCTGGAAGCGAATCGTGCGTCCGATAAACGCTTCCAGCTCCGCGACATTGCCTGACTCCTCATCGAGCAGACGGTCCACCACTTTCTGGTTCGCCAACACTCTATAACCGGTCGCCTGGTAGGCGCGCGCCTCCCGGAGGATTTCCCGGAAGATTTCGTAACACACGGTTTCCGGGGTCTTCAGCTTGCCGCGCCCCTGGCAACTGCTGCACGGCTCGCACAGCACCTGCTCGAGGCTTTCGCGGGTACGCTTGCGGGTCATCTGCACCAGGCCCAGCTCGGTGATGCCGATGATGTTGGTCTTGGCGTGATCGCGTTCGAGTTGTTTTTCCAGGGTCCGCAGTACCTGGCGCTGATGCTCTTCATCTTCCATGTCGATGAAATCGATGATGATGATCCCCCCCAGGTTGCGCAGGCGCAGTTGCCGGGCGATGGCCGTGGCGGCTTCCAGGTTGGTCTTGAAGATGGTTTCTTCCAGGTTGCGGTGGCCGACGAACGCCCCGGTGTTGACGTCGATGGTGCTCATGGCTTCGGCCGGATCGACCACCAGGTACCCGCCGGACTTGAGCGGCACCTTGCGCTCGAGGGCTTTCTGGATTTCGTCCTCGACGCCGTACAGATCGAAAATCGGCCGCTCGCCAGGATAATGCTCGAGACGGTCGGCGATTTCCGGCATCAGTTCGGCGACGAACTGGGTGGTTTTCTGGAAGGTTTCCCGGGAATCGATGCGAATCTTCTCGATCTTGGGGCTGACCAGGTCACGCAAGGTTCGCAGCGCCAGGCCCAGGTCTTCGTAGATCACGCTGGGGGTGGCGATGGTCTTGATCTGCGCGGCAATCTGGTCCCAGAGCCTTCGCAGGTAGCGGATGTCCATGAGGATCTCATCGGCCCCGGCCCCTTCGGCGGCGGTGCGCAGGATGAAGCCACCGGTTTCCTTGATGCCCTCTTTTTCCACGCAGTCGCTGACCACCTGCTTGAGGCGCTCGCGCTCGGCTTCGTCTTCGATCTTTAGGGAAATGCCCACATGGGCGGTACGCGGCATGTACACCAGGTAGCGCGACGGGATCGACAGTTGCGTGGTCAGGCGCGCGCCCTTGGAGCCGATGGGATCCTTGGTGACCTGCACCACCAGGCTCTGGCCTTCATGCACCAGCGCGCTGATGCTCTCCACGGCCGGCCCTTCGCGCATGGAGATTTCCGAGGCGTGGATAAATGCCGCGCGGTCCAGGCCGATGTCGACGAAGGCCGCCTGCATGCCCGGCAGCACCCGCACGACCTTGCCCTTGTAGATGTTGCCGACGATGCCACGTTTTTGCGTGCGCTCGACGTGAACCTCTTGCAACACGCCGTTTTCAACCACCGCCACGCGCGATTCCATCGGCGTGATGTTGATCAGGATCTCTTCACTCATGGCAGGGTCTCGTTCAGGCATGTTCACGATAATGGCCGCATCAAGTCGGACGGCGCTCAGCGCACGCTCAAGGTTTGCCAACAGGGTATGCCGAAATGGCCCAGCAGTTCTGCGGTTTCGCACAGCGGCAGGCCGACCACGGCCGAATAACTGCCTTCGAGCCCGGCGACGAACACCGCGCCCAGCCCTTGGATACCATAGCTGCCCGCCTTGTCCCGGGGTTCGCCGCTGGCCCAATAGGCCAGCGCTTGCTGTTCGGTGATGGGTCGGAAACGCACCCGGCTGCGCACCACCCGGGACTCGCAGCGCGAGCCGTCCAGCACGGCAATGGCGGTCAGCACCTCATGCTCGCGACCGGACAGGCCCAGCAGCATGGACAAGGCGTCGGCCTGGTCCATGGGCTTGCCGAGAATCCGCCCCTCCAGCACCACGGCGGTGTCCGCACCGAGCACGCAGCCATCCACCCCGGGTTGCAGCGCACGTAGCCCAGCCTCGGCCTTGCCGCGCGCCAGGCGCTCGACATAGGCCGATGGGGTTTCGTGGTCCAGGGGAGTTTCGTCGATGTCCGCACCGATGGCGGTAAAGGGCACGCCAATCTGCGTGAGCAGCTCACGCCGACGCGGCGAGCCTGAGGCGAGGTAAAGCGGCTTCATCAAGACATCTCCCTAACGCGACCGGCTTTTGTGGCGAGGGAGCTTGCTCCCGCTGGGCTGCGTAGCGGCCCCAATCCTACGGTCGCTACGCAACCGAGCGGGAGCAAGCTCCCTCGCCACAGGGATGTAAGTCATCAAAAAAGTGTCGATATCCTGCGCGAATCAGTTGATTTTGAAACGCAGGCGCAGGCCACGCAAACCGAAGCTGACCCATGGCCAGAGCAAGGCGCTGACCAGGGCTGGCAAGACCAGCGCCAAGGTCGGCTGACGATTGCCGGTCAGTGCGCTGAGCCACAGCTGCACCAGTTGTGCCAGACCGAAAATCACCAGGATCACCAGGCATTGCTGCCACATGGGGAACATCCGCAGGCGTTGTTGCAGCGACAGCACCAGGAACGTGATCAGCGTCAGGATCAATGCGTTCTGCCCCAGCAACGTGCCGTAGAGCACGTCCTCGGCCAGGCCCAGGCACCAGGCGGTGACCATGCCGACCTTGTGGGGCAAGGCCAGCGCCCAGAAGGCCAGCAACAAGGCCAGCCACAGGGGACGCAGGATTTCCATGAATTGCGGCAGCGGCGAAACGCTGAGCAACAGGCCGATGGCGAAGGTCAGCCAGACCATCCAGCCGTTACCGGATTGGGTACTGCTCATTCTTCTCGTGCTCCCCTGGTCGCCGGTGAAGCGGCGGGTGTCGAGGCCGGTGGTCGAGCCGCAGGCCTGGCAGGCTGGGACGCCGGTGCGTGGGTGGCCGGCCTGGCGGGTGCCGCGGCAGGCGTGGCGGGTGCGGTCGACGGAGTGGTGGCCGGTGCGCTCGTAGCGGGTGTTGCCGCTTGAGGCTTGGGCACCGTGGCCGGCGCAGCGGGTGCAGGCACGGGCGCAGCCGGCGTAACCGACTCGCCGCCCTGCCGGTCCTGGGCTTCCTGGGCCACGGCGGCGTCGTTGGCGCGCTCTTCGGGCGTACGGTTGTCGCTGAAGACTAGCAGCAGATAGCGGCTGCGATTCAATGCTGCCGTCGGCACCGCGCGGACGATCGCGAACGGCTGGCCGGAGTCATGGATGACTTCCTTGACCGTCGCCACCGGGTACCCGGCCGGGAAACGCTGGCCGAGGCCGGAGCTGACCAGCAGGTCGCCTTCCTTGATGTCGGCGGTGTCGGCTACGTGCCGCAGTTCCAGGCGTTCCGGGTTGCCGGTACCACTGGCAATCGCCCGCAGGCCGTTGCGGTTGACCTGTACTGGGATGCTGTGGGTAGTGTCGGTCAGCAGCAGCACCCGCGAGGTGTAGGGCATCAACTCCACCACCTGGCCCATCAGGCCCCGGGCATCGAGCACCGGCTGGCCGAGGACCACGCCGTCGCGCTCGCCTTTATTGATCAGGATGCGGTGGGTGAACGGATTGGGGTCCATGCCGATCAACTCGGCCACTTCGACCTTTTCGTTGACCAGCGCGGACGAGTTGAGCAACTCGCGCAGCCGCACGTTCTGCTCGGTGAGGGCCGCCAGCTTCTGCA
Source organism: Pseudomonas sp. LARHCG127 (assembly GCF_052871455.1). Taxonomy (NCBI): domain Bacteria; kingdom Pseudomonadati; phylum Pseudomonadota; class Gammaproteobacteria; order Pseudomonadales; family Pseudomonadaceae; genus Pseudomonas; species Pseudomonas sp. LARHCG127. The sequence continues at coordinate 60,574 of NZ_JBIXJT010000015.1, read as the reverse complement.
TGCGCCCCTGCAACAGCAGGTTTTCGGTCTTGAGTTTTTCGTTTTCGGCGACCAGTTCGGTCCGGCTGCCAAACTGGCTGGCGACACCTTGCCACAAGCGCTGCGGCAGGTCGGTGATCCAATAGGATTCCATCAACACCAGCGACATCTGGCTGCGTACAGGCTTGAGCAGCGTGAAGCGGGCATCGACCACCATCAGCGCGACCGATAGCACGGTCAGCACCAGCAGGCGCACGCCCAATGAGGGGCCTTTGGCGAAAAGCGGTTTAATAGGCCGCTCCTCCCAGGCAAATGTTTTCTTTATTCATACGGCATCAAACCGGCCTGGATACGAATGACAGAAGATAAACGCCAACGGGCAGCACTGCAAAGTGCTGCCCGGGCGCAAACAACATAGACCACTGCGCCAGACTTATTCGCTGGAGAGCAGGTCCATGGTGTGCTTGTCCATCATTTCCAGCGCTCGGCCACCGCCGCGAGCAACGCAGGTCAACGGGTCTTCGGCAACGATCACCGGCAGGCCGGTTTCCTGGGCCAGCAGCTTGTCGAGGTCACGCAACAGCGCACCACCACCGGTCAGCACCAGGCCGCGCTCGGCGATGTCCGAGGCCAGCTCCGGCGGCGACTGCTCCAGGGCGCTCTTGACGGCCTGGACGATGGTCGCCAGCGACTCTTGCAGCGCTTCGAGCACTTCGTTGGAATTGAGGGTGAAGGCCCGTGGAACGCCTTCGGCCAGGTTGCGACCGCGTACGTCGACCTCACGCACTTCACCGCCCGGGTAGGCCGTGCCGATTTCCTGCTTGATGCGCTCGGCGGTGGATTCGCCGATCAGGCTGCCGTAGTTGCGACGCACATAGGTGATGATCGCTTCGTCGAAACGGTCGCCGCCCACACGTACGGATTCGGCGTAGACCACGCCGTTGAGGGAGATCAGCGCGATTTCAGTGGTACCACCACCGATGTCGACGACCATCGAGCCGCGGGCTTCTTCCACCGGCAGGCCGGCACCGATGGCAGCGGCCATCGGTTCTTCGATCAGGAACACTTCGCGGGCACCGGCACCGAGGGCCGATTCACGGATGGCACGACGCTCGACCTGGGTGGACTTGCATGGCACGCAGATCAGCACACGAGGGCTGGGCTGCAGGAAACTGTTTTCGTGAACCTTGTTGATGAAGTACTGCAGCATCTTTTCGCAGACGCTGAAGTCGGCGATCACGCCATCCTTCATGGGGCGAATAGCTGCGATGTTGCCCGGTGTACGGCCCAGCATGCGCTTGGCTTCCGTACCGACAGCCACGACACTCTTCTGGTTACCGTGGGTGCGGATGGCCACGACCGAGGGTTCATTCAGGACGATACCGCGCTCGCGCACGTAAATAAGGGTGTTGGCAGTGCCCAGGTCGATGGAAAGATCGCTGGAAAACATGCCACGCAGTTTCTTGAACATGGGAAAGGGACCCTAGGCAACGCGTGGGTAAAAAAGTGCGGCAAACTCTAACAACGACAGGGATTTTGGGCAAGGCGCCAATATGTTAAATTGGCCGCTTTTCTGTGCACCAAACACCGAGATCGCGGCCGTAGGACCGTAGAAATGCGGTAGTGTTCCGACAATCTAACACACGGACAGACTGCGTCCGTTTTGTTTTCCACTGGAGAATCCCATGGCGCTTGAACGCTCCGACGTGGAAAAAATCGCTCATCTGGCCTGTCTGGGCCTCAATGAAGCCGATCTTCCACACATCACTTCTGCCCTGAACAGCATTCTAGGGCTGGTCGACGAGATGCAGGCGGTCGATACCGACGGCATAGAACCGCTGGCCCACCCACTGGAAGCCAGTCAGCGCCTGCGCGCCGACGTCGTGACCGAGTCCAATAATCGCGAGGCCTACCAGTCCATCGCGCCAGCGGTCGAAAACGGCCTGTACCTGGTTCCGAAAGTCATCGACTAAAGGGAAAGAGCCTCTCATGCATCACATGACCCTGGCCGAGATCGCCCGCGGACTCGCCGATAAAAAGTTTTCCTCTGAAGAGCTGACCCAAGTCCTGCTGGCGCGCATCGCCCAGCTCGACCCGCAGCTCAACAGTTTCATCAGCCTCACCGAAGAACTGGCCCTGAGCCAGGCCAAGGCTGCCGACGCCCGGCGCGCCAACGGTGAGAGCGGCGCCCTGCTCGGTGCGCCGATTGCCCACAAGGACTTGTTCTGCACCCAAGGCATCCGCACCAGCTGCGGCTCGAAGATGCTCGACAATTTCAAGGCCCCGTACGACGCCACCGTGGTCGCCAGGCTGGCCGCCGCCGGCACCGTGACCCTGGGCAAGACCAACATGGACGAATTCGCCATGGGCTCGGCCAACGAGTCGAGCTACTACGGCGCGGTGAAGAACCCGTGGAACCTGGAGCACGTACCGGGCGGCTCGTCCGGCGGTTCCGCAGCCGCCGTGGCCGCGCGCCTGTTGCCAGCCGCCACCGCCACCGACACCGGCGGCTCGATTCGCCAGCCGGCGGCATTCACCAACCTCACCGGCCTGAAGCCGACCTACGGTCGCGTTTCGCGCTGGGGCATGATCGCCTACGCCTCCAGCCTCGACCAGGGCGGCCCACTGGCGCGCACCGCCGAAGATTGCGCGATCCTGCTGCAAGGCATGGCCGGCTTCGACCCGAACGATTCCACCAGCATCGATGAGCCCGTGCCGGACTACAGCGCCAGCCTCAACGGCTCGCTGCAGGGCCTGCGCATCGGCGTGCCAAAGGAATACTTCAGCGCCGGCCTCGACCCACGCATCGCCGAGCTGGTCCACAACAGCGTCAAGGAGCTGGAGAAGCTCGGCGCGGTCATCAAGGAAATCAGCCTGCCGAACATGCAGCACGCCATTCCGGCGTACTACGTGATCGCTCCGGCGGAAGCGTCCTCGAACCTGTCGCGCTTCGACGGCGTGCGCTTCGGCCATCGCTGCGAGAACCCGGAAAACCTGATCGACCTGTACAAGCGCTCCCGTGGCGAAGGCTTCGGTGCCGAAGTGCAGCGCCGGATCATGGTCGGCGCCTACGCGTTGTCCGCCGGCTACTACGATGCCTATTACCTCAAGGCGCAGAAAATCCGCCGCTTGGTGAAAAACGACTTCATGGCGGCCTTCAACGAGGTCGACATCATCCTCGGCCCGACCACGCCGAACCCGGCCTGGAAGCTCGGCGCCAAGAACAGCGACCCGGTCGCCGAGTACCTGGAAGACGTCTACACCATCACCGCCAACCTCGCCGGCTTGCCGGGCCTGTCCATGCCGGCCGGTTTCGTCGATGGCCTGCCGGTGGGCGTGCAGTTGCTCGCGCCGTATTTCCAGGAAGGCCGCCTGTTGAATGTTGCCCACCAGTATCAGTTGAACACTGACTGGCACACCCGCACCCCAACCGGCTTCTGAGGAGAAACACATGCAATGGGAAGTCGTGATCGGGCTGGAGATTCATACCCAGCTCACCACCCGGTCGAAAATCTTTTCCGGTAGCTCGACCACATTCGGTTCCGAGCCCAACACCCAGGCCAGCCTGGTGGACCTGGGCATGCCCGGGGTGCTGCCGGTGCTCAACGCCGAAGCGGTGCGCATGGCAGTGATGTTCGGCCTGGCGATTGACGCCGAGATCGGCCAGCACAACGTGTTCGCCCGCAAGAACTACTTCTACCCGGACCTGCCCAAGGGCTACCAGATCAGCCAGATGGAGCTGCCGATCGTCGGCAAGGGCCACCTGGACATCGCCCTGGAAGATGGCACGGTCAAGCGCGTCGGTATCACCCGGGCGCACCTGGAAGAAGACGCCGGCAAGAGCCTGCACGAAGAATTCAACGGTGCTACCGGCATCGACCTGAACCGTGCGGGCACGCCGCTGCTGGAAATCGTCTCCGAGCCGGACATGCGCAGCGCCAAGGAAGCCGTGGCCTACGTCAAGGCGATCCATGCCCTGGTGCGCTACTTGGGCATCTGCGATGGCAACATGGCCGAAGGCTCGCTGCGCTGCGACTGCAACGTGTCGATCCGTCCGAAAGGCCAGGCCGAATTCGGCACCCGCTGCGAGATCAAGAACGTCAACTCGTTCCGCTTCATCGAGAAAGCAATCAACAGCGAGATCCAGCGCCAGATCGAACTGATCGAGGACGGCGGCAAGGTCATCCAGCAGACCCGCCTGTACGATCCGAACAAAGACGAGACCCGTCCGATGCGCAGCAAGGAGGAAGCCAACGACTACCGTTACTTCCCCGACCCGGACCTGCTGCCGGTGGTCATCGAGAACTCGTTCCTCGACGAGGTGCGCGCCACGCTGCCGGAACTGCCGCCGCAAAAGCGCGAGCGCTTCCAGGCGCAGTTCGGGCTGTCGAGCTATGACGCCAACGTCCTGGCCACCAGCCGCGAACAGGCCGATTACTTCGAGAAAGTCGTGAGCATCGGTGGCGACGCCAAGCTGGCGGCCAACTGGGTGATGGTCGAGTTGGGCAGCCTGTTGAACAAGCAGGGCCTGGAAATCGATGAGTCGCCGGTCTCCGCCGAGCAATTGGGTGGCATGCTGGTGCGGATCAAGGACAACACCATTTCCGGCAAGATCGCCAAGATGGTGTTCGAAGCCATGGCCAATGGTGAAGGCAGCGCCGACGAGATCATCGAGAAGCGCGGCTTGAAGCAGGTCACCGACACCGGCGCGATTTCCGCCGTGCTCGATGAAATGCTCGCGGCCAACGCCGAGCAGGTCGAACAGTACCGCGCGGCAGACGAAGCCAAGCGCGGCAAGATGTTCGGCTTCTTCGTCGGCCAGGCCATGAAAGCCTCCAAGGGCAAGGCCAACCCGCAACAGGTCAACGAACTGCTCAAAAGCAAGCTCGAAGGCTGATGGCCATGGAGCCAGTCTTCCAATCTGGCTCAATTCCCTGTGGCGAGGGAGCTTGCTCCCGCTGGGCTGCGCAGCGGCCCCCTATGTCTGGCAACAGATTGTTGGGGGCCGCTGCGCGACCCAGCGGGAGCAAGCTCCCTCGCCACAATAACTTTCACAACCACACTGATGTGGGAAGCCCCTACATGAAGCGTCTCCTCGGCGCCTGCGCCCTGCTGTCCCTGCTGGCCGGTTGCGCCAGCCAGAGCGGGACGGTCGATCCACACGGCTACGACCAGACCGGCGTCGCTTCTTATTACGGTGCCCGGCACCATGGCAAGCGCACCGCCAGCGGCGAGCGTTTCAACCAGCATGGCCTGACCGCCGCCCATCGCCAGTTGCCGTTCGGCACCCGGGTGAAAGTCACCAACCTGAAAAACAACGACAGCGTCGTGGTCCGCATCAACGACCGCGGCCCGTATACTCGTGGCCGTTTGATCGATGTGTCCCGCGAAGCCGCCGAGCAACTGGGCATGTTGCGCAGCGGCACTGCCCGGGTGCGTGTGCAAGCCCTCGACGACTGATAGACGGAGCCCGGCCATTTCCCTACTCACCGCCCTACCGCTGCTCAGCCTGATCGAGTTGTTCGGCGCCCTGCTGTTGCTGATCGGCGGCGCCGAGCTGTTGGTGCGCGCCGCCGTGGGCCTGGCGGCACGCCTGCAGGTACGACCGCTGATCATCGGCCTGACCGTCGTCGCGTTCGGCAGCAGCGCGCCACAAATGGCCGTCAGCCTGCAGGCGACCCTGGCGCAAAACGCCGACATCGCCGTGGGCAGTGTGATCGGCAGCAGCATCTTCAACATCCTCGTCACGCTGGGGCTGTCGGCGCTGATCATTCCGTTGCGCGTCTCGCGCCAACTGGTGCGTCTGGACATCCCGTTGATGATCGGCGCCAGCCTGCTGGTGTTCGTGCTGGCATTGAATGAGGAACTGACCCGCTTGGATGGCGCCTGGCTGCTGCTGGCCCTGGCGGTGTACCTCGGGCTGTTGTTGCGCCAGTCCCGGCACTCGGCGCGACCGCACCCGGTGGGCGGCGACGTGGCCCACATGTCCTGGGTCAAGAGTGTGCTGATGATTGCGGCGGGCCTGACCATGCTGATTTTCGCCGGCCACCTGTTGCTGGGCGCGGCGGTGGAAGTGGCGACGGACCTCGGGCTTTCGGAACGCATCATCGGCCTGACCATCGTCGCCGTCAGCACCTCGCTGCCGGAGCTGGCCACCTCGCTGATCGCCGCCCTGCGCGGCCAGCGGGACATTGCGGTGGGCAACGTGATCGGCAGTAACCTGTTCAACCTGCTGGGCGTGCTCGGTGTGACCGCCCTCACCGCGCCCACGCCACTGTCGGTGTCGCCGAACGCCCTGGATTTCGACCTGCCGGTGATGCTCGGCGTGGCGGTGCTGTGCCTGCCGGTGTTCTATTCCGGCTACCGCGTCACTCGCGCCGAAGGCCTGCTGTTCCTGGGCTTGTACACGGCCTATGGGCTGCACGTGATCTCGTTCACCACCGGCATGCCCCTGGCCGGCCAACTGGAACGACTGATGCTGTTCTACGTGCTGCCGGCCCTGCTCGCGTTTTTGCTGTTCACCTCCCTGCGCGCCTGGCGCCGCCAACACCACAAGAGGGATTTGCCATGACCGACACTCCAAAGACCGGCCTCGACATGCGCCGCCAAGTGATGGGCGATGCGTTCGTCGACCGCGCCCTGGGCAATGCCACCGAGTTCACCCAGCCATTGCAGGACTTCGTCAATGAGCACGCCTGGGGCAGTGTCTGGAGCCGCGAAGGCCTGCCGCTGAAGACCCGCAGCCTGATCACCCTCGCCGCCCTCACCGCCCTCAAGTGCCCGCAGGAACTCAAGGGCCACGTGCGCGGCGCGCTGAACAATGGCTGCACCGTGGAAGAGATTCGCGAGGCGTTGCTGCATTGCGCGGTGTACGCGGGCGTGCCGGCGGCGATCGATGCGTTTCGGGCGGCGCAGGAAGTGATCGATAGCTACCAGAAACCTGAGTGATCGTTAGATCGCTATCGTCGGATCGCCGCCCGGAGCAAGCTCGCTCCCACAGTGGCTTGTGGTTGTACCGCGATCCCCTGTGGGAGCGAGCTTGCTCGCGATTGGCCCTCAAGAACAACGCAAAATTCGAGGCTAGATCCACCCACCCCACTGCAACACAAAGATCCCCAGGTTGGTGGTAATCGCCGCCATCAAGGTGGTGATGACGATGATCGCCGCCGCCAGTTCATGGTTGCCATCGGCCGCCCGGGCCATGACGAAGCTGGCCGCCGCGGTGGGGCTGCCGAAGTACAGGAAGAGGATCCCCAGTTCCGCCCCGCGAAAGCCCCAGAGCCACGCACCGAGGGTGGTCACCAGCGGCAGGCCGACCATTTTCACCAGGCTCGAACTCAGGGCCATCTTGCCGCTCTTGCGCAGGGCCGCCAGGGACAGCGTGCCGCCGATGCAGATCAGCGCCAGGGGCAAGGTCATTTGCGACAGGTATTTGGCCGAGGTCTCGAACCAGTTCGGCAGGCCGATCTGCCAATAGGCGAACGGCGCGGCGGCGATCACGCTGATGATCAGCGGGTTGCTGATCACGCTTTTGCAAATGCTCCACGGATCGGACTTGATCACCGGGCTGTAGACCGCCAGCACGATGGTCGACAAGGTGTTGTAGAACAGGATCACCAGCGCCGCGAGAATCGACCCCAGGGAAATCCCGTAGTCGCCATACATGCTCGCCGCCAGCGCCAGGCCGATCACACCGTTGTTGCCGCGAAACGCGCCCTGTGTGTAGATGCCGCGGTCTTCGCGCGGGCAACGCCAGATGGCCCAGCCCCAGGCCATTGCAAAGCTCACCAGGGTGGCGATGGAGAAATAAATCAGCAGGTCAGGCTGCAACGCCGCGTGCAGGTCGGCGTGCAGGATGCCAAGGAACAACAGCGCCGGCATGGTGACGTTGAACACCAGGGACGAGGCGATGTGGATGAAGTTGTCGTTGATCCAGTCGATGCGCTTGAGCAGCGTCCCCAGAAACAGCATGGCGAACACCGGCGCGGTGACGTTCAGGGTTTCGAGGAAAATTGCCAGCATGCCGGGGACCTTGAGAAGGGTGTCGTTAGGTGGCTAATGATAAGCCACTCACGGCATTGGCGTCTGGTCGAGCCTCTTCGCGAGCAGGCTCGCTCCCACATTTGTCCTGCGTCGAACACAAATCCACACTCACCCCATATCCCCCTGTGGGAGCGAGCTTGCTCGCGATAGCGCCGGGTCAGCTTGCATCAATGCTGAATGTACCGCCCCCATCGCGAGCAAGCTCGCTCCCACACTGGTTCTCCTGCGATCGCAAAACCCACACTCACCCCACATCCCTGTGGAGCGAGCTTGCTCGCGATCAGCGCCGGATCAGGTAATCGGCGCCGGGTTGAACAAGGTGATGTCGTTGTACAGCTTGTGCCGCTCGGCCCAGGTCTGTTTCTTGCCGCTGGCCACGTCCAGGTAGTAGTGAAACAGCTCCCAACCCAGTTCCTCGATGGTCGCCCGTCCAGTGGCGATGCGGCCGGCGTCGATGTCGATCAGGTCCGGCCAGCGCTGGGCCAGTTCGGTACGGGTCGAGACCTTTACCACTGGCGCCATCGCCAGGCCGTACGGTGTGCCCCGGCCGGTGGTGAATACATGCAAGTTCATCCCCGCCGCCAGTTGCAACGTGCCGCAGACAAAATCGCTGGCCGGTGTGGCGCAGAAAATCAGGCCCTTTTGCTTGAATCGCTCGCCCGGGCCAAGCACGCCGTTGATTGCGCTGCTGCCAGACTTGACGATCGAGCCCAGGGACTTCTCGACGATGTTCGACAGCCCGCCCTTCTTGTTGCCCGGTGTGGTGTTGGCACTGCGATCGGCTTCGCCCTTGGCCAGGTAACGGTCGTACCAGTCCATTTCCCGCACCAGCTCCTGGGCGACTTCCTCGGTTTGCGCCCGGGAGGTCAGCAGGTAGATCGCATCGCGTACTTCGGTGACTTCGGAAAACATCACCGTCGCGCCAGCCCGCAGCAACAGGTCCGAGGCATAGCCTAGGGCCGGGTTGGCGGTGATACCGGAAAACGCATCGCTGCCGCCGCACTGCATGCCCAGGATCAGCTCCGAGGCGGGTACGGTTTCGCGACGGCGCTGGTCGAGTTTCTTCAGGCGGGTCTCGGCCAGTTCCATGATCTGTTCGATCATCTCGGTGAAACCGTGACTGGAATCCTGCAAGCGATACAGCCACGGCTCGCTGAGGTCCACCGAACTGTCGCCTTCATGCATCACCTGCCCGGCCTGCAATTTCTCGCAGCCCAGGCTGATCACCAGTGCCTCGCCCCCCAGGTTCGGGTTGCGCGCCAGGTTGCGCACGGTGCGAATCGGGATGTAGGCGTCGGTGGCGGTGATCGCCACGCCACAGCCATAGCTGTGGGTCAGCGCCACCACGTCATCGACGTTCGGGTACTTGGGCAGCAGTTCGTCCTTGATGCGCTTGACCGCATGGTCCAGCACACCGGTCACGCACTGCACCGTGGTGGTGATACCGAGGATGTTGCGCGTGCCGACGGTGCCGTCGGCGTTGCGGTAACCCTCGAAGGTGTAGCCCTCCAGCGGCGCATCGGCCACCGGCACGTCGGTGGACAACGGCAAGCTGTCCAGTGGCGGCGCGGTAGGCATGCGCAACTGGTCTTCCTTGACCCAACTGCCGCGAGGGATCGGTTGCAGCGCGTAGCCGATGACCTGGCCGTAGCGAATCACCTCGCCGCCCTCGGGAATGTCCACCAGGGTAACCTTGTGGCTCTGCGGCACGAAGTCGACGGTGACCAGGCCGTCCGGGAATTCGGTCCCGGCCGGTACGCCCTGGTCGTTGACGACGATCACCACGTTGTCCCGCTCGTGCAAGCGGATGTAACGGGGCGAATCGGCATGTTCAATCAGATTCATGGACGCCATTCCTCAGGATTTGGCTTCAGACAGGCTGGAGATATCGGCATCCTTGGCCGTGGGTTCCTTGAGCACCACACGCTTGATCGGGCCCACGATGACCAGGTAGCTGAACACCGCCATCAGCGCGTTGCAACCGACGAACACCAGCGCCCATTTGAACGAACCGGTGGAACTGATGATGTAGCCGATGACGATTGGCGTAGTGATCGACGCCAGGTTGCCGAAGGTGTTGAACAGGCCGCCGCTCAAGCCGGCGATCTGTTTTGGCGAGGTGTCGGACACCACCGCCCAGCCCAGTGCGCCGACGCCTTTACCGAAGAACGCCAGGGCCATGAAGCCCACCACCATCCATTCGATGTCGACGTAGTTGCACGCCACGATGCTGCTCGACACCAGCAGGCCGGCGATGATCGGCGCCTTGCGGGCGAAGGTCAGCGAGTGGCCCTTGCGCAGCAGGTAGTCGGAAATCACCCCGCCGAGGACGCCACCGATAAACCCGCAGATGGCCGGCAAGGAGGCGATGAAACCGGCCTTGAGGATGGTCATGCCGCGTTCCTGCACCAGGTACACCGGGAACCAGGTCAGGAAGAAGTAGGTGATGCCGTTGATGCAGTACTGGCCCAGGTATACGCCGAGCATCATGCGGTTGGTCAGCAGTTGGCGGATGTAATCCCACTTCGGACCGTCGGTTTTTTTATCCTTGCCCTTGTCCTGGTCCATGTCGACCATCGCGCCGTTGGCAGCGATGTGATTGAACTCGGCCTCGTTGATCATCGGATGCTGACGCGGACTGTAGATCACTTTCAACCAGATCAACGAGAACACGATGCCGATCACGCCCATCACGATGAACACGTGCTGCCAGCCGAAGCGGTAGACGATCCAGCCCATCAGCGGTGCGAACAACACGGTGGCGAAATACTGCGCCGAGTTGAAGATCGCCGAGGCGGTGCCGCGTTCTGCGGTAGGGAACCAGGCGGCGACGATCCGGGCGTTGCCCGGGAACGAAGGCGCTTCGGCCAACCCCACCAAAAAGCGCAGCATGAACAGCGCAACCACGGCCGTGGACACGCCGAATTCACCGACATAGCCCTGCAGCACGGTGAACAGCGACCAGGTGAAAATGCTCAAGGCATAGATTTTTTTCGAGCCGAAACGGTCGAGCAGCCAGCCGCCGGGAATCTGCCCGGCCACGTAGGCCCAGCCGAAAGCGGAGAAGATATAACCGAGGGTGACGGCATCGATGCCGAGGTCTTTTTGCAGGCTGGAGCCAGCAATTGCGATGGTGGCGCGGTCGGCATAGTTGATCGTCGTCACCAAAAACAGCATGAGCAGGATCAAATAGCGGACGCGGGTCGGCTTGGTCTCTTGCATGTAACAGTACTCCCACTATTTATTTTTATGCGGGTAAATGTTGTGTTAAGCCCTGTAGGAGCTTTCGAGTGCAACGAGGCTGCGATCTTGCCCCAGACACTTGAGCTCCAAGCGAAAGTCAAAAGATCGCAGCCTTCGGCAGCTCCTACAGGTGTGTTGCGGTGTATCAGGAGCCGATATAAGCGGTCTTCACCACGGTGTAGAACTCTTGCGCGTAGCGACCTTGCTCACGCGAACCATAGGACGAACCTTTGCGCCCGCCGAATGGCACGTGGTAATCCACGCCGGCGGTTGGCAGGTTGACCATCACCATGCCCGCCTGGGAATGGCGCTTGAAGTGGTTGGCGTACTTCAGCGAGGTGGTAGCAATACCAGCCGACAGACCGAACTCGGTGTCGTTGGCCATCGCCAGCGCCGCCTCGTAGTCGGCCACGCGCACGACGTTGGCCACCGGGCCGAAGATCTCTTCGCGGCTGATGCGCATCGAGGCTTCGCTGTCGGCGAACAGAGTCGGCGCCAGGAAATAACCTTCGGTGTCGCACGTCACCAGGCCGCCACCGCTGACTAGCCGCGCACCTTCGCTCTGGCCGATGTCGATGTACTTCAAATCCTGGCTGAGCTGGGCTTCGGAAACCACCGGGCCAATGTCGGTGCCAGCTTTCAGCGCATGACCGACCTTGATCGACTGCATGCGCTCGGCCATGGCCTCGACGAACTTGTCGTGGATGCCGGCGGTGACGATCAGGCGACTGGAGGCCGTGCAACGCTGGCCGGTGGAGTAGAACGCGCTCTGCACCGCCAGTTCGACGGCCTGCTTGAGGTCGGCGTCGTCGAGGATGATTTGCGGGTTCTTGCCGCCCATTTCCAACTGCACCTTGGCCTGGCGCGCCACGCAGTTGACAGCGATCTGGCGGCCTACGCCCACGGAACCGGTGAAGCTGATGCCGTCGACTTTCGGGCTGTTGACCAGGATGTCACCGACCACGCGGCCGCTGCCCATCACCAGGTTGAACGCACCGGCCGGGAAACCGGCACGGGAAATGATCTCGGCCAGGGCCCAGGCGCAGCCCGGTACCAATTCGGCGGGCTTGATCACCACGCAGTTGCCGTAGGCCAGGGCCGGGGCGATTTTCCATGCAGGAATGGCGATCGGGAAGTTCCACGGGGTGATCAGGCCAACCACGCCGAGGGCTTCGCGGGTCACTTCGACGTTGACGCCCGGGCGCACCGACGGCACGTAGTCGCCGGACAGGCGCAGGCATTCACCGGCGAAAAATTTGAAAATGTTGCCGGCGCGGGTCACTTCACCGATGGCCTCGGGCAGGGTCTTGCCCTCTTCCCGGGCCAGCAGTTGGCCGAGTTCTTCCCGACGGGCGAGGATCTCGGTGCCGACTTTGTCCAGCGCATCATGGCGGGCCTGGATGCCCGAGGTCGACCAGGCCGGGAACGCGGCGCGGGCGGCTTCGATGGCGGCGTTGACTTGCGCTGCGTCAGCCTTGGCGTATTCACCGATGACATCGGACAAGTCAGACGGGTTGATGTTGGTGCAATAGTCAGCACCGGCCACCCACTCACCGTTGATGTAGTTATCGAAACGCTTTGCATCTGCCACGGAGCTTCTCCTCTCACAAAAGCTGTCTAGGAACGCAGTGCGTCCCTGGCTGCATTTCCACGCGATGCGCGGAAACGATCAAGCCTTACGCAAAAAGCCGCTGATTGCTCAGCGGCCTTGTCGGGTCTGTTACTGCTTGCCTTGCTTGTCGATCAGCGCGGCCAGGGCTTCGTATTCTTCTGGCAGCAGGTCGGTCAGCGGCGTGCGCACAGGGCCCGCGTCATAGCCAACGATCTTCGCACCGGCCTTGACGATGCTCACCGCGTAACCAGCCTTGCGGTTGCGGATGTCCAGGTAAGGCAGGAAGAAGTCGTCGATGATCTTGCCGACAGTGGCGTGATCTTCGCGGGCAATGGCGTGGTAGAAGTCCATCGCGGTTTTCGGGATGAAGTTGAACACCGCCGAGGAGTAGACCGGCACGCCCAGGGCCTTGTAGGCCGCAGCGTAGACTTCAGCGGTCGGCAGGCCGCCCAGGTAGCTGAAACGATCGCCGAGGCGACGACGGATCGACACCATCAGTTCGATATCGCCCAGGCCATCCTTGTAGCCGATCAGGTTCGGGCAGCGCTCGGCCAGTTGCTCCAGCTGAGCGGCGTTCAGGCGGCAAACGTTGCGGTTGTACACCACCACGCCGATTTTTACCGATTTGCACACGGCTTCAACGTGGGCGGCAACGCCGTCCTGGCTGGCTTCGGTCAGGTAGTGCGGCAGCAGCAACAGGCCCTTGGCACCCAGGCGCTCGGCTTCTTGAGCGTACTCGATGGCCTGGCGGGTGGCACCGCCGACGCCGGCGAGGATTGGCACGCTGGTGGCGCAGGTATCGACAGCCGTCTTGATGACTTGGGAATACTCGCTGGCGGCCAGGGAGAAGAATTCACCGGTGCCGCCCGCTGCGAACAGTGCAGAGGCGCCGTACGGGGCCAGCCACTCAAGGCGCTTGATGTAGCTGTCGCGATTGAAATCGCCATTGGCAGTGAAATCGGTGACCGGGAACGACAGCAGGCCAGACGAGAGGATGGACTTCAGTTCTTGTGGATTCATTATTCGAACACCCTGGACGCAAATGTTGTGTTGTAGGAAACGGTTCAGCTTCATGTGAAGTTGTAGGTCATCGTACAACTTAAAATGTGAACGTCAACTGCATTTCGTCTTTTGTCGGGGCCTGGCCCAGGGGAAATCGCCTTGCAGCCTTGCAAACCGGGGCTTTGGAGGAGATTGGAAGACGGATGAAACTTGCCGGACGAGCATCAGGACCGCTCGTCGTCACTGTCAACGCTGCCAGTAGGCGCCGTTACGGCATGGGGCCCTAACCCACGTATGGCCGTGCGAGGCCCGGCCGTAGGTCCAGACGGGCACACGGATACAAAGCCGGACACCGCTCCGCTGTGGCGAGGGGATTTCCTGTGGCGAGGGAGCTTGCTCCCGCTGGGCTGGTCCGACGCCTCGGGCGAAGCGACCCCTCAGCTCTTTCGACCAATCGCTCTTAACAAGGCGGCGACTGCTTCGCAGTCGAGCGGGAGCAAGCTCCCTCGCCACACAAGCAATCATGCCGCCAGAGCAGTATGCGATTCAGCCCTGCGCCTGCGCCTCTTCATGGGCCTGGCGCAGCCTTTCCCGGCTGTTGGTCAGGTGCAAGCGCATGGCCGCACGGGCGGCGTCGGAGTCCTGGCGGGCGATGGCTTCGTAGATTTCCTCGTGCTCACGGCTCAGGCGGTCCATGTAGTGCTGGTGGTCGTCGTGGGCCAGGCGCGCCGAGTTCAGCCGGGTACGCGGGATGATGCTGGTGCCCAGGTGGGTCATGATGTCGGTGAAGTAGCGGTTGCCGGTGGACAGGGCGATTTCCAGGTGGAAGGCGAAGTCCGAGGCCACCGCGTCGCTGGCATGGGCGGCGCTTTCCTGCAAGGCGTCGAGGGCGGCACGCATCGTCGCCAGTTGCTCGTCGCTGCGACGCTGCGCCGCGAGCCCGGCGGATTCCACCTCCAGGCTGATGCGCAATTCCAGGATCGCCAACACGTCCCGCAAGGTAACCACGGTGGCCGGGTCGATGCGGAAACCGCTCGGGCTGGGCGTGTCCAGCACGAAGGTGCCGATGCCATGGCGAGTTTCCACCTGGCCGGCCGCCTGCAACCGGGAAATCGCCTCGCGCACCACGGTGCGGCTGACACCATGGGCTTCCATGATCGCCGACTCGGTGGGCAATTTATCACCGCGCTTGAGCAGACCGTCGCGAATCTGCTCGGTCAGCACCGTCACCAGCTCCTGCGCCAGGCTGCGGCGCTTGCGGGGAAGGCGGGGTACGTCGATCGGGTTTTCCATTGTGTCTGTGTCTCGGCAAGCGGCTGAATGACAACATCATAGCGCAACGTGGTTGTACGATCACCGGGGGTGCAGTGGCGAGTCGGGTGCTGGCACCGAGTCGGCTGCTTCGCGAGCAGACTCGCTCCCACAGGTTTTGTGGTGTTTATGCGGTTACGGTGCGCTCCACCAGTTGGCCATTTTCGATACGCACATGTCGCGGATGGAACCGTTTCAAACTGCTTCGGTGACCAACGCTGACAATGCTCAGGCCCGGCAGCTGGTCGATAAGCGCCTGATACAGCGTCGCCTCGTCTTCTTCATCCATCGCCGAGGTCGCTTCGTCCATGTACAACCAAAGCGGTGCATAAAGCAATGCGCGGGCAAAGGCCAGGCGTTGTTGCTCGCCAGGCGAGAGCATGCGCTGCCAGTGGTTGCTTTCGTCCAGGCGCGGGATCAGGTGCGGCAGGCGGCAGGTTTCCAGCACCTGTGCATAACGTTCGTTGGGGTAGACATCGCCGGCCTGTGGATAACTCAATACTTCCCGCAGGCTGCCAATCGGCAGGTAGGGTTTTTGCGGCAGGAACAAATAGCGCGCCGCCGGAAGCCGGATCGTCCCGTGCCCCGCAGGCCACAAATGCCCCATCGCGCGCAACAGGGTGGATTTGCCGCTGCCGGAACGACCGCTGAGCATGACCCGCTCGCCAGGTTCCACATTCATATCGGCGTTGTCGAGCAGATGACGCCCGTCAGCCAGGTCCAACCCGAGGTTGCGGACCGCCAACGCGTCGCCCTGGTTCTGCACATCGATGGCCGGCACGCGGTCTTCGTTGTCACTCATCGCCTGGCGGAAACTCAGCAGACGGTCACAGGTGGCGCGCCACGCGGCGAGGTTGGCGTAGGCGGTGATGAACCAACTGAAGTTCTCCTGCACGTTACCGAACGCGGAGTTGATCTGCATAAGCTCGCCCAGCTGGATCTTGCCCGCGAAATAACGCGGCGCGGCGACGATGAACGGGAAGATGATCGCGATCTGGCCGTAGCCGGACGTGAAGAACGTCAGGCGCTTGGACACCCGCATGATGTCCCAGAAGTTGTGCCAGACCAGGCCGAAACGACCGCTCAGGCGACGATTCTCGTTGGGCTCGCCGCCATACAGCGCGATGCTCTCGGCGTTCTCGCGCACCCGCACCATGGAAAAACGCAGGTCGGCTTCGAAACGCTGCTGGTTGTTATTCAGGCCGATCAGGCGACGGCCGATCAAGTGCGTCAGCCAACTGCCCACCGCCGCATATACCAACGCGCACCAGAACATATAGCCAGGGATGGTGTAGCCGAACACTTCGATGCTGCCTGACACGCCCCACAAGATAATCGAGAACGACACTAGGCTGACGACCGTGCGAAGCAGCCCCAGGCCCAGTTCCAGTGTGTTGGAGGTGAAACTGTTGAGGTCTTCGGAAATCCGCTGGTCGGGGTTATCGGTATAGCCGCCCTGCTCCAGCCGGTAGTAATTCTTGTTGTTGAGCCAGCGGGCAAAATGCTGCTCGGTGAGCCAGGCCCGCCAGCGAATGGTGAGCATCTGCGTGAGATACAAACGGTACACCGCGCCGAGGATCGCCACCGCCGCAATGCCGCAGAAATACAGGATCAACCGCCAGAATGCCGCAGTGTCCTTCTCTTGGAGGGCGTTATAGAAGTCCCTGTACCAACTGTTGACCCACACCGAGATTGCCACGCTGAACAACGACAGCGCGATGACGGCAATCAACAGCGTCCAGGCCTTGCCCTTCTCCTCACTGCGCCAGTACGGCGTGGTCATCTGCCAGACACGGCGGAAAAACTGGCCGCGCACCGCGTCATTGACCGCGGAATATTCAGCGTTCTGATTCATGGTTAAGGCTCATAGGAGAAAAAACTCGGGCCGATCATAAAGCAACGGCCCGATGTGTCGCGAGGGTGGACAGCATTTGTTCAGCGCAGGTTCAGCGACGCACAGGACGCTTTTGCAATTTGCGCTGCAAGGTTCGCCGATGCATGCCCAAGGCGCGGGCGGTGGCGGAGATATTGCCTTCGTGCTCGGTCAGCACGCGCTGGATGTGTTCCCATTGCAGGCGATCCACCGACATGGGGTTTTCCGGCACCAGGGTGTCGAGGTCGGCGTGTTCGGACAACAGCGCCGCCAGCACGTCATCGGCATCCGCTGGTTTGCACAGGTAGTTGCAAGCGCCGCGCTTGATGGCCTCGACCGCGGTGGCGATGCTCGAATAACCGGTGAGGATCACCACGCGCATCTCCGGGTCCAGCTCCAGCAGTTTGGGCAGCAGTACCAGGCCCGAATCGCCGTCCATCTTCAGGTCGAGGGCGGCATAGTCCGGCAGGTCAGCCTGGGCGATGGTCAGGCCCTCCTCGGCAGAACCTGCAGTGCTCACGCGAAAACCGCGGCGGGACATGGCCCGGGCCATGACGCGGGTGAAGGTGGCGTCGTCATCCACCAGCAGCAGGTGCGGCAGTTCTTCGCCGTCGACTTGGATCTCGTCGCTCATGTTTCGTCTCCTCGGTCGGCATGGGGCAGGCGCAGCTCGGTGAGCGTGCCGCCTTCCTCATGGGGGTAGAGTTTCACCGAGCCGCCAGCGCGTGTCACGCTGGCTTTGCTCAAGAACAGGCCCAGGCCGAAACCCTTGCCCTTGGTCGTGAAAAACGGTTTGCCGATCTGCTCGGCAATCGCCAGCGGCACACCGGCGCCGTGGTCGCGGATACAGATCGTCAATTCATAGGCATCCCAATCCAATACCACTTCCAAGCCTTCGGGGCAGGCGTCGGCGGCATTGTTCAACAGGTTCAGCAAGGCCTGGGTCAAATCCGGCGGCGGCGCCATCCGCGGCACAGTGCCCTTGCCCAGGCACTGGAAGCGGTAGCTGGCCTCCGGACGCATCAAATGCCAGCGATTCAGGGCATCGTCGAGCCAGAAGGTGACCGCCTGCATGTCGATGTCCAGCCGGCGGTTGGCCTCGGCGGCGCGCACCAGGTATTGCAGGGTTTCCTTGCAGAGCTTGACCTGGTCCTGCAGCACGCTGAGGTCTTCCTGCAACGCCGGGTCTTTATGATCCTGGCGCATTTCCTTGAGCAGCACACTCATGGTCGCCAGCGGCGTGCCCAACTCATGGGCGGCACCGGCGGCCTGGGTCGCAACGGCCAACAGTTGCTCGTCCCGCAGGCCTTCTTCGCGGCGGATCGCCCGCAGCTCCTCCTGGCGACGCAGCTCCTCGGCCATGCGCGCGGCAAAAAACGTGATGACCGCCGCGGCCAGGGCGAAACTCAGCCACATGCCGTAGATCTGCAGGTTTTCCCGGGCGATGGGGAAGGTTACCAGTGGATAGAAACGCGCCAGCAGCAAGGTGTACAGCGCCAGGGCGATGCCGGAAAGGATCAGCGAATACCGCCACGGCAATGTCACCGCGGCGATGGTCAGCGGCACCAGGTAATAGGAGACAAAAGGATTGGTGGAGCCGCCGGAGAAATACAGCAGCGCACTGTGGATAAACAGATCGCAGGCCAGCTGTACGGCATATTCCAACTCGGTCACCGGCCACGAGGCGCGCAGGCGAATCGCCGTCAGCGCGCACAGCACGCTGGAACAGACCAGGGTGATCGCCAGTTGCAGCCAGGGCAGCGGCAGCAGGTCGAACCAATAGGCGAGCCCCACGGAACCGGCCTGGGCCGCCAGGACCAGGATGCGGATGAATGTCAGGCGCCAGAGGTTCTGGCGAGAGGCGGAAGTCATTTGCAAAGGGGCGAGCATGAGCTCTCCTGATGAGCGCTCCAGGCGAATCGCACGGAGTATAACCAAGGCGCGGCGTGCAGCGGCAGATATGCGGCAAAGCGCCACAGCCCTCAAGCTACCTATACCCCCTGTGGCGAGGGAGCTTGCTCCCGCTGGACTGCGCAGCAGGCCCAAAAGACTACGACTGCTACGCAGCCGAGCGGGAGCAAGCTCCCTCGCCACAAAAGCTCCACCAACCTTCGCATCCGTTTCGCATCTGTATAGAAGTTGTAACTGTGCGAACCCAACCATAAACGCTAGAGTCTTATCGTTCACGCAGGCCCGGAACCAACCCCTGCGCATCATCCCAAGGAGCTTTCATGCACACGTTCAGTCGCCCCGCCGCCCTGCTCGCCCTCAGCCTCAGCCTCGGCACCGTCGCCAGCCTGCCGGCCCTGGCCGCCGATGAGCTGCACTACAACCAGATCTCCCTGCGCGCCGAAGCCAGCCAGGAAGTGGCCCGCGACCTGATGATCGTCACCCTCTACACCGAAGAACAGAACACCGACCCGGCCAAACTCGCCGCCGCCGTCAGCACCACCCTGAACAAAGCCATCGGCCAGGCCAAACAGGTCAAGGGCATCAACTTGAGCCAGGGCAGCCGCAACAGCTACCCGATCTACGACAACAAAGGTGGGAAAATCACCGGTTGGCGCGAACGCGCGGAACTGCGCCTGGAAAGCGCCGACTTCGCCGCCCTGTCCAAGCTCACCGGCGAACTGCTGGGCGACATGAAAATGGGCGGCATGGACTTCGCCATCGCCACCGCCACCCGCCAGACCAGCGAGGACGCCCTGCTCAAGGACGCCGTCAACGCCTTCAAGGCCCGCGCCCAGCTGGCCACTGAAGCCTTGGGTGGCAAGGGTTATAAAATCGTCAACCTGAACTTCAACACCAACGGTTATCCACAACCGTACATGCGCCCGCAAATGATGATGAAAGCGGCGTCGATGGATGCCGAGTCGGTGACACCTGAGGTGGAAGCGGGCACCAGCAAGGTGACGATGACGGCAGACGGGGCGATTGAGGTGTTGATGCAGTGATGATCGGCGGTGGTTCAGCCAGGCTCACTGACTGAACCACCGAAACCGAGCGACAAAATTCCCGTGGCGAGGGAGCTTGCTCCCGCTGGGCTGCGCAGCAGCCCCAAACCAGACACCTCGGTGTGCCAAATCAATAGAGCCGCTGCTGTTGGGGCCGCTTCGCGCCCCAGCGGGAGCAAGCTCCCTCGCCACAGGAGGATCACGGCGCCGGGGTGGCCGGTACCTCAAGCTGATCAAGCGCCTTGTCCACCAACAACTGGCACAACTCCACCAACTGATGAATCCCCAACGCCACACTGCGCCGCGTGCCTTCCACTTCGAAAGCCAAGTCCTCGGCCATGGCTTTTATCGAGGCCAGGGTTTCGGAAGTGCTGGTCAATAGTGTGTCGGCGTCGGCTTTGGCGGTGACGGAAAACAGACTGTCGATGCGCTGATCGGTGCTAGGTTCTGGAGGTTTGGGGTTGAGGTAATGATTGAGGGCGCGCTCGGCGGCGGCGCGGTCTTTGAGTAGGTCTTCGATGGAGTCGAAGCCGGCAAGGGGGTTGGTTTTGTTGAAGGGTGGGTCGGGGACTGACTTATCCATATGTAATACTCCTGTATGAAATTGGAGCCATCCCTGTGTCGTTTCCACGCGACAATAGGTGGCAGCGGTACGCGGGGTGGAAATACCGGTTAACAGGACCCGGCCAGACCGAAGTCTGCCCACGCACAGCCGCCAAGACGCAGTTTGCAGACGAAATGAGACGTCGGCAACACGATGTTCAGCCATGCACTGTTAAAAGGTTCAGGTTTCCACACCCGGTCGCTGATTAGGCAGCGACGTTCAAAGGTTAGAGAGCCCACTTCCGAGCGGCAACCCTAAAAAGCTGTGGGATGTTTCGTTTCAGGACCGGTGATCCTTCCTACACAAATGAATGACTCATCACGCCTCCTGACGCAGCAAACCCCGTGGCGAGGGAGCTTGCTCCCGCTGGGCTGCGCAGCGGCCCCAAACCCGGCACCGCAATGTGTCAGATGAATGGAGTCGGGCCCTCTGCGACAACTTCACCTTTCAAGGCACCACAAATACAGAAGCCCGCAATCGCGGGCTTTTTGTCAGGCGTTACTTCGTGTAGTGGAAGCGGCATGAAATGACTGTCAGCGTGTCATTCTCATAGGCATAGACAAAGCGATGTTCTTTGTCGATACGACGGGACCAATAGCCCGTTAAATCCCCTTTCAACGGTTCGGGTCGACCGACCCCCTTGAATGGGTTACGGAGGCATGCCTCGATAAGCTCGTTTACCGTCGCGTGTTTGCCTGGATCGTTTGCGTCCCAGTATTGGTAGTCTTCCCATCCGTCTGGCACGAATGCAACTACCACGTTCTCGCGGGCGTTAGCTTTGTTCTTCTGTTTCTGTTTTGCCGACATTTAAAGGGAGCTCCTTGGCAAAGGCTTTCCCGGCTTTGTGCAGCGCAACAGAGCGGCGTAAGCGCGTGGCATTCGACTCTGTACCCAACAGATACATCGTCTCGGCCATTGAGTTGTAGTCCTCCAATGAGAGGATTACGACATGATCACCACGCTGACGGGTGATGACCGTGGGCTCATGATCTCGGCATACATCGTCCATCGTCTGCTTTAGGCCGGCACGAGCCTGGCTAAAAGTTATTACATGCATCGTCTAATTCCCTCCTGAGGCCAGCTCAGGCGAAACCAGGGCCATCCTGGTGGTTTGAGAGTTTCCCGCAGAATCGAAGCGGGGCACTTGTCTCCTCCGCTGAGTCACGGAGTACTTGAAATCCACGCCGGTAAGCGGGGAAACAAGGTATCTGACACCTGGCAAAACCTCGGTGCCTCCTCAATCATCCAGCAAAAGCGATGGGAGCTGAGTTCGCGCATAGTACAACGTTCTGTACAACAGTCAACCATGCGCCAAACAACTCGGACGTGTACGAAATGACGAGGGAGCAAGCTTCCTCATTCACCGGGTGGCGCCAACCATGAGGTGGACCGCCCCTGTCTACCCCTCAGCCGGACTGGCCGGCGCTTGCAACTGATCCAACGCCTTATCCACCAGCAACTGACACAACTCCACCAACTGATGAATCCCTGACGCCACGCTGCGCCGCGTGCCTTCCACTTCGAAAGCCAAGTCCTCGGCCATGGCTTTTATCGAGGCCAGGGGTTCGGAGGTCTGGTCAACAGCGTGTCGGCATCGGCTTTCGCGGTGACGGAAAACAGGCTGTCGATGCGCTGATCGGTGCGACCTATTAATTTCGGGTTCCCACTCCCGGTCGCTGTTTTGCAGCGACAGTAAAAAGTTTAGAGAGCCCACTTCCGAGCGGCAATCTTAAAAAGCTGTGGGATGTTTCGTTTCAAGGCCGGTGATCCTTCCGACACAAATGAATGACTCATCCCGCTTTCTGGCGCAGCAAACCCGTGGCGAGGGAGCTTGCTCCCGCTGGGCTGCGCAGCAGCCCCCAAACCTGACGCCTCGGTACGTCAGATGGATGCAGTCGCTGCTGTTGGGGCCGCTTCGCGCCCCAGCGGGAGCAAGCTCCCTCGCCACGGGTTTGGTGGTCGACGGGACATAGCCATCTTGATTCGACCTCTGCTGGGATCTTCTCAGAACGGGGTCGCGTAATAGTTTTGACATTTCCAAAACAGCACGAGAGCACTGTCCACGTTTTATGGAATGTGGACAGCGAAAAATCAGGCCTTCTTGAAAAATCAAAAGATTTTTCTTAAGCAAGAAATGAGCATCCTTCACGCCTAGGCTTTCAGGCCTTCGCGAACAAACTCGCACATAACTGATCGGGTACATCCGTGAGAGGTAGGCCGGCTACTAGGCCGCCTTCGCGAGCAGGCTCGCTCCCACAATGGATTGGGGTATGACCGGGAGAGCCAGGTCGGCTACCAGGCCGCCTCGCGAGCAAGCTTTGCTCCCACAGATCTGACAGATGTACGAGCGGAAGAGCCACGTCGGCTATAAGGCCGCCTCGGCCCGGCTTTTGATCTTGAGGCCCCGTTAACCACGATGGCCGAACGCAGGCATTGCGCAGTGGGCATCCCGGCATGGATGCCGGGATAGCCGCGCTGGGCCATGGATGGCCCTTCGCGGCGGCCCACGGAGCAATGCCTGCGTTCGGGCATGCCGAGCCTAGGCGAGGCACCGAGTGGTGGGGCAAGCCTTTTTTGCTTACTTTTTTTGGCGTTTGAAAAAAAGTGAGCCGCCGTAAGGGCGGAACCCTAAGTAGCCGTTACCGCAGCAACGGATATGTACCCCATCAATGGCTAAAAGACCGACTCGCCCCGAAGCATGCGCAAAATCCCAGGCGCCACTCCAGAAAGCCAAAGGTTGCGCCAGGCGCCACCCTCGCCCCCATGGGCAATGCCGGTGCATCGATTGAACCCTGGGCCGAAGATAACGGCGCCCCCGACAGCGATAAACAAAAAGGGCCGGATCTCAAACTCAGCCCATGCAGCCCTACACCCCTCTACGGCATGGGTTTGAAGAGGTAACACCCGCCCCTTCCCGGTGCGCCAAAGCCGCGCGGCGCACCGGGAAAGTGCGCCAATCGCCCCTAAAAAACGCGCGCAAACGATCAAATGCGTCAGAAGTTACACAGATGCGACATTAAGGTACGTTCGTGCCACTGTTTCAGACTTGGAACCGCTCTGGATCTTGCATTGGGTATGGGGCCTGCATAAGTATCCGCAGGACGACTCACGAGGTCGCCCTCAAATCCAAAAATGACAACAAATCATGAGGCCAACATGCTTAAACACGCGGTCATTCCGTTTTTAGTCGGTGCAGGCTTGTTAGCCAGCGCTCCCTTCGCTTCCGCCGCGACTAACCTGGTGTTCTGCTCCGAAGGCAGCCCGGCCGGCTTCGACCCTGGTCAGTACACCACCGGAACCGACTTCGACGCCTCTGCAGAGACCATGTTCAACCGCCTGACCCAGTTTGAGCGCGGCGGCACCGCCGTGATTCCTGGCCTGGCCACCAAGTGGGACATTTCCGAAGACGGCCTTACCTACACCTTCCATCTGCGTGAAGGCGTCAAGTTCCACACCACCCCGTACTTCAAGCCGACCCGCGAATTCAACGCCGACGACGTACTGTTCACGTTCAATCGCATGATCAACAAGGACGACCCTTTCCGTAAGGCGTACCCGACCGAATTCCCGTACTTCACCGACATGGGGATGGACACCAACATCACCAAGATCGATAAAGTCGACGACCACACCGTCAAGTTCACCCTCAAAGATGTCGACGCTGC
Source organism: Pseudomonas sp. LARHCG127 (assembly GCF_052871455.1). Lineage (NCBI taxonomy): Bacteria > Pseudomonadati > Pseudomonadota > Gammaproteobacteria > Pseudomonadales > Pseudomonadaceae > Pseudomonas > Pseudomonas sp. LARHCG127. Next base: position 36,288 of record NZ_JBIXJT010000015.1, on the reverse strand, counting down.
GTTCATCCAAAACCTGGCCATGAGCTTCGCCTCGATCCAATCCGCCGAGTACGCTGCCCAGCTGCTCAAGGATGGCAAGGCCCCGGACATCAACCAAAAGCCGGTCGGCACTGGCCCGTTCGTGTTCAAGAGCTACCAGAAAGACTCCAACATCCGCTACACCGGGAACAAGGACTACTGGAAGCCTGACGACGTGAAGATCGACAACCTGATCTTCGCCATCACCACCGACCCGTCGGTGCGCATGCAGAAACTCAAGAAGAACGAATGCCAGATCACCCTCTTCCCACGCCCGGCCGACCTCAAGGCCCTGAAGGAAGACAAGGCACTGAAGATGCCCGACCAGGCGGGTTTCAACCTGGGCTACATCGCCTACAACGTGATGGACAAGATCAAGGGCAGCAACGAGCCGAACGTGTTGGCTGACCTGAAAGTCCGCCAGGCGTTGGACATGGCGGTCAACAAGCCGCAGATCATCGATTCGGTCTACCAGGGCGCCGGCCAGTTGGCTGTCAACGCCATGCCGCCAACCCAATGGTCCTACGACACCACCATCAAGGATGCCAAGTACGACCCTGAGAAAGCCAAGGAGCTACTCAAGGAAGCCGGCGTCAAGGAAGGCACCAACATCACCTTGTGGGCGATGCCGGTACAGCGTCCATACAACCCGAACGCCAAGCTGATGGCCGAGATGCTGCAGTCCGACTGGAAGAAGATCGGCCTGAACGTCAACATCGTCAGCTACGAATGGGGCGAGTACATCAAGCGTTCCAAAGGTGGCGAGAACCAGGCCATGATCATTGGCTGGAGCGGCGACAACGGTGACCCGGACAACTGGCTCAATGTGCTGTTCGGCTGCGACTCGCTGGCCGGCAACAACTTCTCCAAATGGTGTGACAAGAAGTTCGACGGCCTCGTGAAAGAAGCCAAGCGCACCACCGACCAGGCCAAGCGCACCGAACTGTACAAACAGGCACAACATGTCCTCAAGGATGCCGTGCCGATGACACCTATCGCTCACTCGACGGTGTATCAACCCATGCGCGCCAACGTGCAGGACTTCAAGATCAGCCCATTTGGCTTGAACTCCTTCTACGGCGTCAGCGTCAGCAAATAAAGACAAGCAACGGCGGCGTTCCCAACGTCGCCGTTGCTTTATCTGCCGAGACCAAGACTCAGGAAATCGCCTACATCCAAAAGCACTGCATACCACAGCAGTCGGTTTAGGACGTATCGCCTTTTCCCACCAGTCTTTCAGGTATTACGCATTTACCGCCCGGCCCACGGCTCATACCGTCGTCACCGGGGCGACTTGCCAGCCCTGCGGCATCGCTACGCAATGGAATGAGCTCAGTGCGCCGGACCTGTCCCCGGAAGGACACCGGTTCACTGTCAAACACCCCGAACGAGAGAGGGAGCGTCATGCGCCATACCTTGGTTTTATCCGCATTGCTGGGCACCGGCCTGCTGGCCGCGACATCCGCCACCCAAGCCGCCGGCGGCAGCCTGGTGTTCTGTTCCGAAGGCAGCCCCGCCGGTTTCGACACCGCGCAGTACACCACCGCCACTGATAACGATGCCGCCGAACCGCTGTACAACCGCCTGGCCGAGTTTGAAAAAGGCGCGACCAACGTCGTCCCTGGCCTGGCGACAAGCTGGGACATTTCCGAAGACGGCTTGAAGTACACCTTCCACCTGCGCGAAGGGGTGAAATTCCACACAACCGACTACTTCACGCCGACCCGGGATTTCAACGCCGACGACGTGCTGTTCACCTTCAACCGAATGCTCGATCCGCAGCATCCGTTCCGCAAGGCCTACCCCACCGAGTTCCCGTACTTCAACGGCATGAGCCTGAACAAGAACATCGCCAAGGTGGAAGCGACCGGGCCGCTGACGGTGGTCATGACCCTCAACAGCGTGGACGCCGCGTTCATCCAGAACATCGCCATGAGCTTCGCCGCGATCCTGTCGGCCGAATACGCCGACCAACTGCTCAAGAGCGGCAAGCCGAGCGACATCAACCAGAAGCCGATCGGCACCGGGCCGTTCGAATTCAAGAGCTATCAGAAAGACTCCAACATCCGCTACGTCGCCAACGATAAGTACTGGGCGCCGGAACGGGTGAAACTGAAGAACCTGATTTTCTCCATCAACACCGACGCCTCGGTGCGGGTGCAGAAGCTCAAGGCCAACGAATGCCAGGTCACCCTGCATCCACGTCCGGCCGACGTGCCGGCCTTGAAGAACGACCCCAAGCTGCAACTGATCGAAAAACCTGGCTTCAACCTCGGCTACATCGCCTACAACACCCGTCACAAACCGTTCGACCAGGTCGAAGTGCGCCAGGCCCTGGACATGGCGGTGAACAAGCAAGGCATTCTCAACGCCGTGTACCAGGGCGCCGGCCAACTGGCGCAGAACGCCATGCCGCCGACCCAATGGTCCTACGACGACACCATCAAGGACACGCCCTACAACCCGGAAAAAGCCAAGGAGCTGCTCAAGGCCGCCGGGGTCAAGGAAGGCACCGAAATCACCCTCTGGGCCATGCCCGTGCAACGCCCGTACAACCCCAACGCCAAGCTGATGGCCGAAATGCTCCAGGCCGACTGGGCGAAGATCGGCCTGAAAGTGAAGATTGTCAGCTACGAATGGGGCGAGTACATCAAGCGCACCAAGAACGGCGAGCACGACATCAGCCTGATCGGTTGGACCGGCGACAACGGTGATCCGGACAACTGGCTGGGCACGCTGTACAGCTGCGATGCCATTGGCGGCAACAACTACTCCATGTGGTGTGACCAGGATTACGACAAGCTGATCAAGCAGGCCAAGGTCGTCACCGACCGCGACCAGCGCACCGTGCTCTACAAACAGGCCCAGCAGTTGCTCAAGCAACAAGTGCCGATCACTCCTGTTGCCCACTCGACGGTCAACCAGCCGCTGAGTGCCAAAGTCGAAGGGTTCAAAGTCAGCCCCTTCGGTCGCAACGTGTTCTCGGGCGTCAGCCTGAACCCATAACCGTCTAGCCGCACAGCGAGGGCTTCCCTGGAAGCCCTCACGCAGACGTCTTGCCTGAATTCGTCGATCAGGCGTGATGCAAACGTTTGCTAGCTGTGAATGAGTTGTAAACCGTTAGCCGAATCATCCAAAAGGATCGGCACAAAAAAAAGAAAAAGGAGCGTTACCGATGAAACTGAGCAGCACCGCGATACTGGCCTTGGCCATCAGCAGCATTACCGCAACGGCTTTCGCAGAATCCCAGAGCCAGGCGGTCACCCCGGTGACCCTCAAGACCACCAGCGAGCAAAGCGAAGCCAAAGGCTTCATCGACGGTCAATCCGTCACGGGTAGCACGCGCAACTGGTACGCCAACGAGCAATTCAAGCGCGGCACGAAACTCACCTATCGCAAGAACGGCGAAGCACGCGAGACCGACCGCCGGATCAACTGGCTGCAAGGCACCATCATCAAGTACAACTCGGGTTTCACTGAAGGCACCGTAGGCTTCAGCACCGAAGTGGCTGCCTACAACGCCATCGCCCTGGACCAGGACCGCAAGGACCTGGCGTCCAACAACGGCGGCGCACCGACCACCCGTCCTGGCGCCGGCAACAACCGTACCCTGACCCGCGAAGGCGGCGACGCCGTGGGCCAGTGGAGCAAACTGGGCCTGGCCAACCTCAAGGCCCGCGTGTCCAACACCACCCTGACCGCCGGTCGCCAGAACTTCAGCAGCCCGATGGTCGACGTCATCGGCAACCGTGCCCTGCCTTCCAGCTTCCAGGGTGTGAGCCTGCACAGCGAAGAATTCGAAAACCTGGCGTTCGACATCGCCACCTTCGACCGCAACTCGCCGCGTACCGAACAGAGCCAGCGCAAGTTCCGCTCCGAATACGGTGACAGCAGCGTCGAGACCGATCACGTCAACACCGCTGGTATCACCTACCAGCCATTGGCCAGCCTGAAAACCAGCCTGTGGGCGACCGAAGCCGAGGACATGTGGAACCAGTACTACTTCGGCGCCACCCATGAACTGGGCGACAGCTCGGTGCTGAGCCTGACCACCGGCCTGAACTACTACAAGACCGTGGATTCAGGCAAAAGCAAGCTGGGCGAGATCGACAACGACACCTACTCCCTGTCGTTCGGCCTGACGCACCAGGCCCATAGCCTGACGTTCTCGTACCAGGAAGTGAACGGTAACGAGTACTTCGACTACCTGCACGAAACCAACGGCATCTACCTGGCCAACTCCCTGCTGTCGGACTTCAACGGCCCGAACGAGAAATCCTTCCAGATCGCCTACGGCCTGAACATGGCTGAATACGGCGTGCCAGGCCTGAAGTTCAACATCTACCAGGCGCGCGGCTGGGGCATCGACGGTACGCACTACAACAGCACCGGTTATAGCGACGTGCGGGCCATGGACGGTGAGCACCACTATGAATACGGCGTCGGCGCGTCCTATGCCGTACAGAGCGGCCCTCTGAAAGCCACCGCGATCCGTGCGACCTACACCGCACACCGCGCCAGCGAAAACCAGGCCGACGGCAGCCTCAACGAGTTCCGCCTGGTCACCACCATTCCGTTCAACATTCTCTAAACTGCCACCGGGCGGTCGACTCACGAGGTCGTCCGCCCGGTCTTTTGCCATTACCCGATTGCAGAGGATTGACGATGAACATGATTCCCCTACGCGCCGCCATCGCCGCCGCGCTGCTGAGCGTTGCCGTTGGCGCCACGGCCAAGCCCCTGGTGGTTTGCACAGAAGCCAGTCCGGAAGGCTTCGACATGGTCCAGTACACGACTGCAGTCACCGCCGATGCCGTGGCGGAAACCATTTTCAATCGCCTGGCCGATTTCAAGCCCGGCACCACTGAAGTGATTCCGGCCCTGGCCGAATCCTGGGACATCAGTGACGACGGCCTGGCGTACACCTTCCACCTGCGCAAGGGCGTCAAGTTCCACACCACCGACTATTTCAAGCCGACCCGCGACATGAACGCCGACGACGTGGTCTGGAGTTTCCAGCGCCAGCTGGACCCGAACCACCCCTGGCACAAACTGTCGAGCGTGGGTTTCCCGTACTTTGAAAGCATGGGCTTCAAGGAGCTGCTGAAAAACGTCGAGAAAGTCGACGAGCACACGGTCAAGTTCACCCTGACCCGCCGCGAAGCGCCGTTCCTGGCCGACATCGCCATGGCGTTCTCTTCGATCTACCCGGCTGAATACGCCGACCAGTTGCTCAAGGCAGGCAAGGCCGGCGACTTGAACAGCAAGCCGATCGGCACCGGACCGTTCGTGTTCCAGCGCTATAACAAGGACGCCCAGGTTCGCTTCAAGGCCAACCCGGACTACTTCCGCGGCAAGCCACCGGCGGATGCGCTGGTATTGGCCATCGCCACCGACAACAACGTGCGCATGCAGAAGCTCAAGACCAACGAATGCCAGATCGCGCTGTATCCAAAACCCGATGACATCCCCAGCATCAAGAAAGACCCGAACCTGAAGGTCACCGAGCTGGACGCGATGACCGTCTCGTATACCGCGTTGAACACCAGCAAGAAGTACATGAGCGACGTGCGGGTGCGCAAAGCCATCGACCTGGCCTTCGACAAGGAAGCCTACGTCAACGCGCTGTTCGGCAAGGGCAACGCCACCGTGGCGGTCAACCCCTACCCGCCGACACTGCTGGGTTTCAACCACGACCTGAAGAACCCGACCCGCGACTTGGACAAGGCGCGCCAGTTGCTCAAGGAAGCCGGCGTGCCGGAAGGCACCGTGTTCACCCTGTTCACCCGCAACGGTGGCGGCCCGACCAACCCCAACCCGATGCTCGGCGCGCAAATGATGCAGGCCGACCTGGCAAAAGTCGGGATCAAGGTCGACATCCGCGTGATGGAATGGGGCGAAATGCTCAAGCGCGCGAAAAACGGCGAGCACGACATGGTGTCCGCCGGATGGGCGGGCGACAACGGCGACCCGGATAACTTCCTGACGCCTATGCTCAGTTGCGAAGCCGCCAAGAACGGCGAAAACTACGCGCGCTGGTGCAATGAGAAATTCCAGGCGCTGCTCGACCAGGCACGCGCCACAGTGAACCCCGAGGAGCGCGCGAAGCTCTATGAGCAGGCCCAGGTGATTTTCAACCAGGACCAGCCTTGGATCAGCATGGCCCACACCCGCATGTTCACGGCAATGCGCAAGAACGTAGAGGGCTACGTGATTAGCCCGCTCACCACCAACAACTTCGCCACCACCCAGGTGAAGTAGATAAGGGTTTGAACGGAAAGTCGCCGAGCGGCGATCAGGCAAGGCGAAAACAGGCGAGGAAGCGGAGTTTACGGGTTGTAAATGAGCATTCCGAGCCTGTTTTCAACGCAGCATGATCGTCGCGCAGGCACTTTCCGTTCAAAGCCAAGAAAACGCCCGGCAACCTTCACCCAAGGATTGCCGGGCACGCCTAACCGGCTGATGAGGTACACCTGAAGATGTTTAGTTTTATTGCCCGCCGACTGGGATTATTGATCCCCACGTTCTTCGGCATCACCTTGCTGACCTTCGCGTTGATTCGCATGATCCCCGGCGACCCCGTGGAAGTGATGATGGGCGAACGTCGGGTCGATCCCGAAATGCATGCACAGGCAATGGAACGCCTTGGCCTCAACAAACCGCTGTATGCCCAATACCTGGACTACATCGGCAAACTGGCCCAGGGCGATCTCGGCGAATCGCTGCGCACCCGTGAAAGCGTCTGGACCGAGTTCAGCTCCCTGTTTCCCGCGACCCTGGAACTGTCCATGGCCGCCCTGTTGTTCGCCGGTATCCTGGGCCTGCTGGCCGGGGTGATTGCGGCACTCAAGCGAGGATCCCTGTTCGACCATGGGGTGATGGGCATCTCCTTGGCGGGGTATTCGATGCCGATCTTCTGGTGGGGCCTGATCCTGATCATGTTCTTCTCGGTGTCCCTGGGCTGGACGCCGGTGTCGGGACGGATCGACCTGCTCTACGACATCGAGCCGAAAACCGGCTTCATGCTGATCGACACGCTGCTGGCCGACGAACCGGGCGCATTCCTCGATGCCCTGCATCACCTGATCCTGCCGGCCATCGTGCTGGGCACCATTCCGCTGGCGGTGATCGCCCGCATGACCCGCTCTTCGATGCTCGAAGTGCTGCGCGAAGACTACATCCGCACCGCCAAGGCCAAGGGCCTGTCGCCATCGCGCGTGGTGTTCGTGCATGGCCTGCGCAACGCGCTGATCCCGGTGCTGACCGTGGTCGGCCTGCAAGTCGGCACGCTGCTGGCCGGTGCGGTCCTGACCGAAACGATCTTCTCCTGGCCGGGCATCGGCAAGTGGCTGATCGAAGCCATTGGCGCCCGGGACTACCCCGTGGTGCAGAACGGCATCCTGTTAATCGCCTGCCTGGTGATTCTGGTCAACTTCGTCGTGGACATCCTCTACGGCTTTGCCAACCCACGCATCCGTCACCAGCGCTGAGATCAAGACCATGAGTACTCCAACTACCGCGGTAGCAGTCGATCAAAGCCTGCTGTACCCGTCCCCGTACAAAGAATTCTGGCAGGCGTTTTCCCGCAACAAGGGCGCCGTCGCCGGGCTGCTGTTCATGATCCTGATCGTGTTCTGCGCGATCTTCGCGCCGTGGGTCGCGCCGCACGACCCGAGCGAGCAATACCGCGACTTCCTGCTGACGCCGCCGGCGTGGCTTGAAGGCGGGCAGATGCAGTTTCTGCTGGGCACCGACGAACTGGGCCGCGACCTGCTGTCGCGCCTGATCCAGGGTTCGCGGCTGTCGCTGCTGATCGGCTTGTCATCGGTGGTGATGTCGTTGATTCCGGGCATTCTGCTGGGGCTGTTCGCCGGGTTCTTCCCGCGCATCCTCGGCCCGACCATCATGCGCCTGATGGACATCATGCTCGCCCTGCCGTCGCTGCTGCTGGCCGTGGCGATCGTCGCCATCCTCGGCCCAGGCCTGATCAACACCGTGATCGCCATCGCCATCGTCTCGCTGCCGTCCTACGTGCGCCTGACCCGTGCCGCCGTGATGGGCGAGCTGAACCGCGACTACGTGACCGCCGCCCGCCTGGCCGGCGCCGGCCTGCCGCGCCTGATGTTCATCACCGTGCTGCCCAACTGCATGGCACCGCTGATCGTCCAGGCGACCTTGAGCTTTTCCTCGGCGATCCTCGACGCCGCCGCCCTGGGCTTCCTCGGCCTCGGCGTCCAGCCACCGACCCCTGAGTGGGGCACCATGCTGGCTTCGGCCCGCGACTACATCGAACGCGCCTGGTGGGTCGTGAGCCTGCCTGGCTTGACCATTTTGCTCAGCGTGCTGGCAATCAACCTGATGGGCGACGGGCTGCGCGATGCGCTGGACCCGAAACTCAAGAATGCCGCCTGAGGAGATTCCCATGTCACTGCTAGAAATCAAGAATCTCAACGTCCGCTTCGGCGACGCCACCGCCGTGCCGGTGGTCGACGGCCTCGACCTGAGCGTAGACAAAGGCGAAGTCCTGGCGATCGTCGGCGAATCGGGCTCGGGTAAATCCGTGACCATGATGGCGCTGATGGGCCTGATCGAGCACCCCGGCATCGTCACCGCCGATGCGCTGAACTTCGACGGCAAGAACATGCTCAAGCTGAGCAACCGCCAGCGCCGGCAGATCGTCGGCAAGGACCTGGCGATGGTCTTCCAGGACCCGATGACCGCGCTCAACCCCAGCTACACCGTGGGCTTCCAGATCGAAGAAGTGCTGCGCCTGCACCTGAAGATGTCCGGCAAGGCCGCCCGCAAGCGCGCCATCGAGCTGCTGGAAAAAGTCGAGATCCCCGGCGCCTCCAGCCGCATGGACGCCTACCCGCATCAATTGTCCGGCGGCATGAGCCAGCGCGTGGCGATTGCCATGGCGATTGCCGGCGAGCCGAAGCTGCTGATCGCCGACGAACCGACCACCGCCCTCGACGTGACCATCCAGGCCCAGATCATGGACCTGCTGCTGGCCCTGCAAAAAGAGCAGAACATGGGCCTGGTGCTGATCACTCACGACTTGGCCGTCGTCGCTGAAACCGCCCAGCGCGTGTGCGTGATGTACGCCGGCCAAGCCGTGGAAGTGGGCAAGGTGCCGCAGCTGTTCGACATTCCGGCTCATCCGTACAGCGAAGCGCTGCTCGCGGCGATTCCGGAACACAGCATGGGCGCCGAGCGACTGGCGACCTTGCCCGGCATCGTCCCCGGTCGCTACGACCGTCCGCAAGGTTGCTTGCTGTCGCCGCGCTGCCCGTACGTGCAGGACAACTGCCGTCAACAACGTCCAGGCCTCGATCCGAAATCCAACAGCCTCGCCCGCTGCTTCTACCCGTTGAACCAGGAGGTGGCGTGATGGCCGTCGTACTTACCGCCCGTGACCTGACCCGTCATTACGAAGTGTCCCGTGGCATGTTCAAGGGCCATGCGACCGTGCGCGCCCTCAACGGTGTGTCGTTCGAACTGGAAGCCGGCAAGACCCTGGCCGTGGTGGGCGAATCCGGTTGCGGCAAATCCACCCTCGCCCGGGCCCTGACGCTGATCGAAGAGCCGTCCGCCGGCTCCTTGAAGATCGCCGGGCAAGAAGTGGCCGGCGCCAACAAGGCCGAACGCAAGCAGCTGCGCAAAGACGTGCAGATGGTCTTCCAGAGCCCTTACGCGTCCCTCAACCCGCGGCAGAAAATCGGTGATCAACTGGCCGAGCCATTGCTGATCAACACCAGCCTGTCGGCCACCGAACGGCGCGAGAAAGTCCAGGCGATGATGAAGCAGGTGGGCCTGCGTCCCGAGCACTACCAGCGCTACCCGCACATGTTCTCCGGCGGCCAGCGCCAGCGCATCGCCCTGGCCCGCGCCATGATGCTGCAGCCCAAGGTGCTGGTGGCGGATGAGCCAACGTCGGCGCTGGACGTGTCGATCCAGGCCCAGGTGCTGAACCTGTTCATGGATTTGCAGCAGGAATTCAACACCGCCTACGTGTTCATTTCCCACAACCTGGCGGTGGTGCAGCACGTGGCTGACGACGTGATGGTGATGTACCTCGGCCGCCCGGTGGAAATGGGCCCCAACGAGTCCATCTACAGCCGCCCACTGCACCCTTACACCCAGGCGCTGCTGTCGGCCACCCCGACCATCCACCCGGACCCGAACAAGCCGAAGATCAAGATCGTCGGCGAACTGCCCAACCCGCTCAACCCGCCGTCCGGCTGCGCTTTCCACAAGCGCTGCCCGTATGCCACCGAGCGTTGCAAGGCTGAAGAGCCGGCGTTGCGGCCGTTGGATAACCGGCTGGTGGCGTGTCACTACGCCGAGCGGTTCCTCGACGGCGCGGCGTGAGGCTAAAAGGCTAAAAGGCTAAAAGGCAGCAAAGCACTTAAGGCAGAAAAGCCCTTGTGGCGAGGGAGCTTGCTCCCGCTGGACTGCGCAGCAGTCCCCAAAAAGGGCCGCTACGCGCCCCAGCGGGAGCAAGCTCCCTCGCCACGGGCAATAAAAAACCTCCAGTCCGATCAGGGCTGGAGGTTTTTTATGTCGGACATCTACGTCTGGCTATCGCCCTCCGCATCCTCATCGTCATCCGGCGTGTCGATTGGCGAACCATCATCATCCTCGCCATCATCCGGATCGCCTGCATCCGCATCGGTCGCGGCAAGCATCAACTCGCCCTGCGCCACCGATCCGCTCGATGCATGTTTTTCATGCTCATCGCACTCAGCCCAGGCAACCGTTGAACCGAGGGACAGCATCACCAATACCTTCAGCAAAAACATCATGCGTAGCAGATTATTCATAGCCATTTCCTTCTTTTCCGGATTAAAGCCGGGGCCCGACGGCATTCAAGAGAATCTAGTTCTGAACTGCCCGGTTCACCAGATAAGACGCCACCGAACCATCAGAAATGCCCCCGCACGACAGAATGGTTTCGAATAAGCGTTATCTCAAAACCAACTAACACCCAAACCCAGTGTGGGAGCGAGCCTGCTCGCGAAGAGGCCGGCACATCCAACATCCAGGCAAGCTGACCCACCGCTATCGCGAGCAGGCTTTGCTCCCACAGGTTGGGTCCACGAGATTGGTGTGAAGACCCCGGCCACTTTAACGGCAGGCATCGAGCCTTACAGACAAATACCCAGGCACACGGAGTGCTAGTCCCGAGGCTACATCGCCTTGCGCCTTTGCCTACAACTAAGCCAGAATCCGCCCGCTTGTGCGCCTGGGGGCGGGACTTTATGGTTACCGGGTCGCTGAAAATCAGCGGTCGGGTTTAGCGACCTGAACCATAGGCACGTAAGCAACCATGCTTTATTGCGGGATTTCATCGCAATTACGTTATGGCGGCTGTATGTGGGAGACCTTCGGGTCTGCCGGGTGCCTATGTCCGGTTCGCTAACCTGCGTGCAGTCGCCACCATTCTGTTTAGCGACAGGTCTTGGCGGCTTCTATTCCCCATAGGAGCGTTACCATGTTCAAAGCCACACCCAACCCACCAGAATCAGACCCAACATCTTCCTACTCCAGCCTAGACCCGGAAAAATTCCGCCAACGCCATGATCAGCGACCTGGCATTCGACCTTGAAGGCTCTCGTCGACAGGTTGCGATGGGGATCCTGCAAGTGATTGAGGTCAGTGAATTGCTGGCGAACCGGGCGCTGGATATCGCCGATCCACGTTAGCAACTTGCTCCAATGAAAGGGCTGGACCTCAGCCCGGCAGCCCGCTTTTATGCAAGCTGACCCACCGCCATCGCGAGCAAGCTCGCTCCCACAGGGGAGTTTCGGCTGACCGGGAAATTGAGTACTGGCACAGGCCCCATGTGAGGCAGGGGGTTGGACACAGTTGCAGTGCCCAACACAAATCCCCTGTGGGAGCGAGCTTGCTCGCGAAGACGGCGGCACATTCAACATAAATGCTGACTGATCCAGCGCTATCGCGAGCAAGCTCGCTCCCACAATGGGTCACACTTGATACTTAGTGATGCTCCCGCGTCGCACGGAACTTCACGTCCGGCCAGCGCTCTTCCATCAGCGCCAGGTTGACCCGTGTTGGCGCCAGGTAGGTCAAATGCCCACCACCATCCAGCGCAAGGTTTTCCACGGCCTTGTTGGAGAATTCCTCGAGCTTTTTCTTGTCGTCGCATTCAATCCAACGAGCGGAATACACGGTGATCGGCTCGTAGGAGCATTCGACCTTGTATTCCTCTTTCAAGCGGCTGGCGACGACGTCGAACTGCAGCACACCGACGGCACCCAGGATGATGTCGTTGCTGCGCTCCGGGAAGAACACCTGGGTGGCGCCCTCTTCGGCCAGTTGCTGCAGGCCTTGGCGCAGTTGCTTGGACTTGAGCGGGTCCTTCAGGCGCACGCGGCGGAACAGTTCCGGGGCGAAGTGCGGGATACCGGTGAAGCCCAGGGCCTCGCCTTCGGTGAAGGTGTCGCCGATCTGGATGGTGCCGTGGTTGTGCAGGCCGATGATGTCACCGGCGAAGGCCTCTTCCAGTTGCTCGCGCTCCGAGGAAAAGAACGTCAGGGCGTCGCCGATGCGCACGTCCTTGCCGGTGCGCACGTGGCGCATCTTCATGCCTTTTTCGTACTTGCCAGAGCAGATGCGCATGAAGGCGATGCGGTCGCGGTGCTTGGGGTCCATGTTCGCCTGGATCTTGAACACGAAGCCGGCGAACTTTTCTTCCACCGGCTCCACGGTGCGTTCGTTGGCGACACGGGCCAGCGGACGCGGGGCCCAGTCGACTACCGCGTCGAGCACATGGTCGACGCCGAAGTTGCCCAGGGCGGTCCCGAAGAACACCGGGGTCAGTTGGCCGTCGAGGAATTCCTGCTGGTTGAACTCATGGCAGGCGCCCTGCACCAGTTCCAGTTGCTCGACAAAACGATCGTACTCGTCGCCCAGGTGGGCGCGGGCTTCGTCGGAATCGAGCTTCTCGATGATCTTGACTTCGGTGCGCTCGTGCCCGTGACCGGCGGTGTAGACGATGATGTAGTCGTCGGCCAGGTGGTACACGCCCTTGAAGTCGCGGTAGCAACCGATCGGCCAAGTGATCGGTGCGGCCTTGATCTTCAGGACCGCTTCGATCTCGTCGAGCAATTCGATCGGGTCGCGGATGTCACGGTCGAGTTTGTTGATGAAGCTGACGATCGGCGTGTCCCGCAGACGGCAGACGTCCATCAGCGCGATGGTCCGTGGCTCGACGCCCTTACCGCCGTCGAGGACCATCAAGGCCGAGTCCACCGCGGTCAGGGTGCGGTAGGTGTCTTCGGAGAAGTCTTCGTGGCCCGGGGTGTCGAGCAGGTTGATCATGTGCTCGCGATACGGGAACTGCATGACCGACGTGGTAATGGAAATACCCCGTTGTTTTTCCATTTCCATCCAGTCGGAGGTGGCATGGCGGTCGGACTTGCGGGATTTCACCGTGCCGGCCACCGCAATCGCCTTGCCCATCAGCAAGAGCTTTTCGGTGATGGTGGTCTTACCGGCATCGGGGTGGGAAATAATGGCGAAAGTGCGGCGTTTCGCGACTTCGGCGGCCTGTTTGGTCATGGGAAATCGCCTGGCAGGTGATTCAAAAAAGGGCGGCGATTATAGCTCAACTTGTGCCAGGAACCGAACCGTTGAGCATATCCGGGGTGGCCAAATGCTGCCCCACATGGGAACCTTTTGCCCCGTGGAGACGTCCACCCCCCTGATACGCGCAACCGTCAGGGCCTGAAAAATCAGCAAGTTAGCCTGACGAGGCTGCGCTCATGGCTCGCTTTGACGGTCGTTTTACCGGCCTCGAAAAGAGCTGCTTCTCGCGAACGTTTTCCCGGCAACCCGTGATGGTTTGCCGCCCGGGGAGGCGTGCGCCGACTGAAAGACAAAGGAGTCCGCCTGTGGCTATCCGCTATGGCAAAGGGCTTATCGGGGGTGCGGTCGTCGTCGCCCTCCTGGCCCTGTTGGTCCACTGGATCGGCATCGATACGATCCAACGCTACCGCGACGATCTGCTGTTCTACCTGCAAGCGCACCTGATGCTTGTACTGGCTTCCATGTTGGCGGCCCTGATGGTTGGCATCCCCGCCGGCATCGTCCTCAGCCGCCCCGGCATGGTCGGGCGCGCCGAACGCTTCATGCAAGTGTTCAACATCGGCAATACCGTGCCGCCCCTGGCTGTGCTGGCCATCGCCCTCGGCATCCTGGGCATCGGCAGCGGGCCCGCCATCTTCGCCCTGTTCCTCGCCTCGCTGTTGCCCATTGTGCGCAACACCTATGAAGGCCTGAAAAACGTCCAGGGCTCCCTCAAGGAAGCCGCCGTCGGCATCGGCATGACCCCGCGCCAGGTGCTGTGGAAAGTCGAGTTGCCCAACGCCGTGCCGATCATCGTCGGTGGCGTGCGCGTAGCGTTAGCGATCAACGTCGGCACCGCCCCGCTGGCTTTCCTGATCGGTGCCAACAGCCTCGGCAGCCTGATCTTCCCCGGCATTGCCTTGAACAACCAGCCGCAATTGTTGCTCGGCGCCGCCTGCACGGCGCTGCTGGCATTGCTGCTCGACGGTCTGGTGACACTCGCCAGCCGCCTCTGGCTGGAACGTGGCTTGCGCCCGTCCTGAGCCTGGCTGGATAAAGGAATCGTTATGAAGAAGTTGAGCTTGATCCTGGGCTGCCTGTTGCTGTTCGCAGGGTTTGCCCAAGCCGCAGAAAGACCGCTGATCCGCCTCGGCGCCCGGGTGTTCACCGAGCAGACACTGCTGGCGGAAATCACCGCGCAGTATTTGCGCAGCAAGGGCTACGACGCGCAGGTCACCGGCGGCCTGGGCAGCACCCTGGCCCGCAGTGCCCATGAGACCGGGCAATTGGACCTTCTGTGGGAATACACCGGCGTGTCACTGGTTTCCTACAACCATGTCACCGAGAAGCTCGACAGCGCCCAGTCCTACGCCCGGGTGAAAGAACTCGACGCGAAAAAAGGCCTGGTCTGGCTCGCACCGTCGAAATTCAGCAACACCTACGCCCTGGCCCTGCCGGAGAAAGTCGCGAAGAAATACCCGCAGATCAACTCCATCAGCCAGTTGAACGCGGTGTTGCAGGCCGAGGCCGACGAGCACCATCTGGTGGCGCTGGACACCGAGTTCGCCAACCGCTCCGACGGTCTGGCCGGCATGGTCGAACAGTACGGCATGAACCTGACCCGCAAGAACATCCGGCAAATGGACGCGGGCCTGGTTTACACCGCCCTGCGCAACAGCCAAGTCTTCGCCGGCTTGGTCTACACCACCGACGGGCGCCTGAATGCGTTCAAATTGAAGCTGCTGGAAGACGACAAGCATTACTTCCCCGACTACACCGCCGCGCCGGTGGTGCGCCAGGCATTCCTCGATACGCATCCGCAATTGGCCGCGCAGCTCAAGCCCCTGGCCGAGCTATTCGACGATGAAACCATGCGCCAGCTCAACGCCCGGGTAGACGTCGATCACGAAAGCCCTTCCGCCGTTGCCGCCGATTTCCTGCGCCAGCATTCGCTGCTCTCAACCCAATGACCTGGAGGAAAAGCCATGGATTTTCTTGACGCCTTTTCCCATCTGGACTGGCCGCTGGTGCTGCACCTGACCTGGCAGCACATTACCCTGGTGGGCATCGCCGTGACCCTGGCGATTGTCGCCGGTGTGCCACTGGGCATTTTCATGACCCGCTTCCCGGCGCTTGCCGGCCCTCTGCAAGCCAGCGCCACGGTGCTGCTGACGATCCCGTCAATCGCGCTGTTCGGGCTGCTCTTGCCGTTCTACTCCAAGTTCGGCCAGGGCCTGGGGCCGATGCCGGCGATCACCGCGGTGTTTCTCTACTCACTGTTGCCGATCATGCGCAACACCTACCTGGCCCTGACCGGCGTCGAACCGGGCATCCGTGAGGCCGCTCGCGGCATCGGCATGACCTTCGCCCAGCGCCTGCGCATGGTCGAACTGCCCATCGCCGTGCCGGTGATCCTGGCCGGCGTACGCACCGCCGTGGTCATGAACATCGGCGTCATGACCATCGCCGCCACCATCGGCGCCGGTGGGCTGGGCGTGCTCATCCTCGCTTCCATCAGCCGCAGCGACATGTCGATGCTGATCGTCGGCGCCGTGTTGGTCAGCCTCCTGGCCATCTTCGCCGACCTGCTTCTGCAATGGCTGCAACGCTCGCTGACCCCAAAAGGATTATTGAAATGATCGAACTTCAGAACCTCAGCAAAACCTTCAAGAGCAACGGCAAAGACGTCAAGGCCGTGGACTCGGTGAACCTGACCGTCAACGAAGGCGAGATCTGCGTGTTCCTCGGGCCGTCGGGCTGTGGCAAGAGCACCACGCTGAAAATGATCAACCGGCTGATCCCGCCCACCTCGGGCAAGGTCTTGATCAACGGCGAAGACACCACCGGCCTCGACGAAGTGACCCTGCGCCGCAACATCGGCTACGTGATCCAGCAGATCGGTCTGTTCCCGAACATGACCATCGAGGAAAACATCACCGTGGTCCCGCGCCTGCTGGGTTGGGACAAGCAGAAATGCCACGACCGTGCCCGCGAATTGATGAGCATGATCAAGCTCGAACCCAAGCAATACCTGCATCGCTATCCCCGTGAACTGTCCGGCGGCCAGCAGCAACGAATCGGCGTGATCCGCGCCCTGGCGGCCGATGCGCCACTGCTGCTGATGGACGAACCGTTCGGCGCAGTCGACCCGATCAACCGCGAGATGATCCAGAACGAGTTCTTCGAGATGCAACGGGCGCTGAACAAGACCGTAATCATGGTCAGCCACGACATCGACGAGGCCATCAAGCTGGGGGACAAGATCGCGATCTTCCGCGCCGGCAAGCTGGTCCAGTGCGATCACCCGGACACGCTGCTGGCGCACCCGGCCGACGAGTTCGTCAGCAACTTCGTCGGCCAGGACAGCACGCTCAAGCGCCTATTGCTGGTCAAGGCCGAAGACGCGGCGGACAACGCCCCGTCGGTCAGCCCCGAGACGCCGGTGGCCGAGGCGCTGGAGTTGATGGACGAACACGACCGGCGCTACGTCGTGGTCACCTGTGCCGAGAACAAGGCCCTGGGTTACGTCCGCCGTCGCGACCTGCACCGCCAGACCGGCACGTGCGGACAATACCTGCGCGAGTTCAACGCCACCGCCGCCTACGACGAACACCTGCGGATCCTGCTGTCGCGCATGTACGAGTTCAATCGCTCGTGGCTGCCGGTGCTGGATGCCGAGCGGGTGTTCCTGGGCGAAGTGACCCAGGAATCGATTGCCGAGTACCTGAGCTCCGGTAAGTCTCGCGGGGGCAAGACCAGTATTGTTTCGCCCGCCGAAATAGCGTCCACCTGACGCTTATAACTGGACCCGGAGCACCTGGGAAAACAACCATTGCGGACTGAGCTTGGTGAACACCGAATAGTTGATCTCTACGGTTCTGCCCTTGTTTTTCGATACCCAGTTCGGGTCAAGAACAAAAAGGTTGGGTCTACCGGCCGTCACCAACTGGTGGGGCGTATCAAGAATGCTCTCTCCCACGGCTCGTACGCGCAAGGTCGAGCCGGACGGAGCTGGAGCGTTGACCGTAACGGTCCGCGACGAGTAACTGGGCGCCGAAAGAAACAACGCCTGGGGATCAATCGTCAGAAAACGCGTCCCGGACTCCAGGGTTTCACCGGTGCCGCTTTTCGTGATGGTGTAGCTCACCGGGACGATGAGCCCGATGCTATCGATCACCTCGGTGCGGGGAATCTGCACCTGTTTGTTTGCCGGGAGGTCGCCATACACGACCGGCGGGCTACGGTACGGCACGCGGCCTCCCCAATGAATGCTCAAGCTATCGGCGGCCGCAATGCCATCGGTGGGTAATTGCACGATGAGATATTCATCTCGGTAGATGTCGCGGGTGCTAAGACGGTCGCCAGATTCGGCGCTGTAAGCCTTGGGGACGGTGGGCGCGACCAAAACAGGTGTAGGGATAACCGCAGAGACAGCCTGGTCCGTCTTCACATATTGGAAACTGAAATGACCTTGTGGGTTGGTGGGCAATGTGACACGGACGATGGGGACAAAGAGGCCGTTGGTGCGCTCATGAAATTTCTTTTGGTCGGTCCTGGAAGCTTCCAGATCGTTTGAGCCAGAGATCCAGAAGAATGCCTGGATAGGCAGCGGTGCCGGGTTTCTTTCCGCCCAGGCTTCGATTCGAAGTTCGTTGTGATCCTTGAAGTTGTACGCAGCGCCTCCGGCATCGAGTTCAACAAGCTTTCTGACTTGCAGTCCCGCATTGAAGTTAGCCACCGCTTGCTCATTCAACGCATCATTGACCATCCAGGCGCAACTGGCAGGATTTCCGTAACCCACCCTTCGAAAATGAACCAGCCAGGCCTTGGCAGTGAAAATATTCTGTTCATTGCAGGGCTTGCTCAAGGGGTAGACAAACTGAGTGATACTGTCACGGCAGCCTCGAGCGCCCGGTTTACTACGATAGACCGTGGCGCCATCGTAGGGGAAATAACAGAGGATCGAGGGCCTTATCTTTCCCTGTGGTGCGTGAAGGGTGGGATAAAAAATATAGCCATGCCGGGCGTCGTTGTTGCCCCAAGGCGCAGCACCAAACTTGGCGTCGGCCCTCAGGTAGGAAAACGAAACCGCACCGGTCGTCCTGGAAAATTCGCTATGGTCCCAAGGATCGAAGTTTCCTGCGTAGGTGGTGCGCGCTACGACACCTGAACATAAAAATGCCGGAGCCGTGGCAGAACCGCAGTTAACCGCAGTGTCGTAATAGCTGCGGGTCAAGGCAGCCGCCGTCGCTTCCCCTGATTGCGCGGTCTTATCCACCAGCGCTTCGCCAAAAGAAAGCGGAGAAAGACAAAAACCCGCCAGCAGTATCAACATCCTCTTTGATTCTTTACGAATAAAATTTGTCATGTTCTCTCCGTGATTCCGGACAGGCCAACAGGCTATCCCAGCCTTTTAATGAGGATTGCACCGGTTATCACCTGGCAACTTCATAATCACGTCATGGGCAACGTAGGGACGCGCGGGCTCAAGGCTCCACATCGATTTATTCTCGGCAATGTCGGGGGAATCAAGATGACATGCCAGCTGCCGGCGCATGCTGCTGCCCATGTTGTCGAAACTCCAGTCCTTGCGATTCGGGTCAAGGGCAGCAGCCTTGATCGCCAACTCGGCCAGGACGACGTTGGTTTTCCCTACGCCGGCTTTTCTACCGCACGCCGTAGGCGTGATCTTGAGTGATGAAGTTTTCCCAAGGACGGGCTCTATATAATTGTTATCCCACTCGATCTTTTCTATGTAGTTGTCGCAGGAACGACTGTCCACGGGGGGTTGAACCTGCTGATCGACGGAAACGTAAAGAAATTTCGCGTCTTCAGCGATCGAGTTCGGAAATTGTATTTTGACGATGGGCCTCCAAGTATTACCTTGCTCCACCCAACGGCGTTGATCATCTCGTGCGAGATCACGCGCGGTATACGTTTTCGTAGTTCTGTCAATATAATCCACACCACTTTCATAAATAAATGCGGCAATGGGAAGTTCCAGATACGTGGCCTTCGCCGAGTCACCATCACTGGCGACGGACGCATCAAACTTCACCCGTTCGCGGCTGCTCCAATCCCTTTTCCAGTATTTATTATCCGGCCAGGTTTCAATTCGCAGCTCCGTCTGGGTATGTATCGCATCGCCCTTTTCATCAGGATCGGTGGCAAGAATTTTCCGTGCTTCGATAAAGGTGTTGAATGCATCGGCCTTGTTATAGGTACCAAAGTAGTCTTTCGTGGTATCGAAACCGCATTGAAATTTATGTGCCTTGGTCGCCTCAGGATCCCGGGTTTGCCGGTTATAGTGCTCCATCCACGCCTTGGCATTGCTGATACTCAGTTTCTGGCAATGGTCCTCGACGACGCCCAGTGTATTCGCCTTCTCCTGGTAGTCACCACAACCGCTATTGGTTCGGTCATTCGTCCAGGAATCGATAGGAAAGGCACACAGCACTTTGATTTTGAACTGGGTCTTTTCATCCACAAAATCGTTTGGCGTAAAGGCAAAACCGTTGAACCTAAGCATGCCTAGCCCGTTGAACTCTGCATCTTTTCTTAAATATGAAACCGATGTGCCACCCGCCGCAATACCCGTCCCCCCAGCCTCAAGACTATGTGAAAACGGACTGGCATCCCACGGCAAATAACTTTGTTTACTGGCGATACCTCGAAGTATTAGCCCAGAGCAATCAGACGCCAGCCTGCCGCTTCCACAATCCCGTGCGGTCAATCGATACCAGTATTCCATCAATTTGGCGGTATCAGTGCCTGGATCTGCCTGTAACAGGCTGGAAGCTGATACAACCCCCAAAAACAAAGACGTATTTATTAACTGTATGACCCGACGCTTGCACATGATCTCTCCTAGCGCGCTTCGCGCTCAACTCGGCCAGCATTAAAAACCCGCTCAATAAAACTGCGCACTTGGACAAAATCCAAATACCTGCTCCATTGAGCGCTGGAAAAATCCGGCCTTCATTGTTCGGTAGTCACTTCGACGCGCCTACTGTCAGAACTTACAGTTCATAGAACTTATCTAAACGTTTTCCTCATAACCAACCGATCATTTATCAACAAACGAACTGAGGGAAGCGTCGAGGCACCATGGTCTATGCCGCTAATTAATGCGCTTGGTTGAACGCAGGAGCGGCGCGTCTTTTTTGAAAAATGCGGACGGCTCGATAGTCTAAAAACATCCGGGTATTTCAAAAGCGCCTAACGAAGTAGTCGCAATGTCCGCCTGATCGCGCTTTTCAGGGCGGCTTCGCCACCCAGCGGGAGCAAGCTCCCTCGCCACAAGAGCATGCGTGAAACCGATCCGAGGGAACGTCAATCTGTCACGCTGGTCGGTTACATCATGAGCTGTCGCGGGCCGCACGACGGAGACGTGCAAAAACGCGACATTTTTAGTTGATCTCAGGCCCCTCACGCCCTAAAGTTCGCGCCGAACGTCCATGCTGGAAACGATCCATCCGGCTCAAGTACTGACGACGAGACAGCAAGGCCAAGGGAATCAAGCGTCCCATGGCCTTTTTGCTTTCGGCGACATGCCTTGGGAAGTAGGCGAACCAAAGTGGGGATACGGAGGACGTTCACGAGGGCTGCTTGCCCTCACACCCATTGATCCTGATGTTTGCCA
Source organism: Pseudomonas sp. LARHCG127 (assembly GCF_052871455.1). Taxonomy (NCBI): domain Bacteria; kingdom Pseudomonadati; phylum Pseudomonadota; class Gammaproteobacteria; order Pseudomonadales; family Pseudomonadaceae; genus Pseudomonas; species Pseudomonas sp. LARHCG127. The sequence goes on along the minus strand of NZ_JBIXJT010000015.1, from coordinate 15,038 downwards.
GTAGGAGTCCCAAGTATGTCGATCCAGGTCGAAGATTATTTCGCGCGCGAAACTTTCCAGAAAATGAAAGCGTTCGCCGACAAGCAGGAAACCCCGTTCGTGGTGATCGACACCGCGATGATCTCCCAGGCCTATGACGACCTGCGCGCCGGTTTCGAGTTCGCCAAGGTCTACTACGCCGTCAAGGCCAACCCGGCGGTGGAAATCATCGACCTGCTCAAGGGGAAAGGCTCGAACTTCGACATCGCCTCGATCTATGAGCTGGACAAGGTCATGAGCCGTGGCGTCGGCCCGGAGCAGATCAGCTACGGCAACACCATCAAGAAATCCAAGGACATTCGCTACTTCTACGAGAAGGGGGTGCGCCTTTACGCCACCGACTCCGAAGCCGACCTGCGCAACATCGCCAAGGCCGCGCCGGGCTCGAAGGTCTATGTGCGAATTCTCACCGAAGGCTCGACCACCGCTGACTGGCCGTTGTCGCGCAAGTTCGGCTGCCAGACCGACATGGCCATGGACCTGCTGATCCTGGCCCGCGACCTGGGCCTGGTGCCGTACGGCATTTCGTTCCACGTCGGCTCGCAACAGCGCGACATCAGCGTCTGGGACGCGGCCATCGCCAAGGTCAAGGTGATCTTCGAGCGTTTGAAGGAAGAAGACGGCATCGTCCTGAAGCTGATCAACATGGGTGGCGGCTTTCCGGCCAACTACATCACCCGCACCAACAGCCTGGAAACCTACGCCGAGGAAATCATCCGCTTCCTGAAGGAAGACTTCGGTGACGACCTGCCGGAAATCATCCTGGAGCCGGGCCGTTCGTTGATCGCCAACGCCGGGATCCTGGTCAGCGAAGTGGTGCTGGTGGCGCGTAAGTCCCGTACCGCTGTCGAGCGTTGGGTGTACACAGATGTGGGCAAGTTCTCCGGCCTGATCGAAACCATGGACGAAGCCATCAAGTTCCCGATCTGGACCGAGAAGAAAGGCGAGATGGAAGAAGTGGTCATCGCTGGCCCGACTTGCGACAGCGCCGACATCATGTATGAGAACTACAAGTACGGGTTGCCGTTGAACCTGGCCATTGGTGATCGCTTGTATTGGCTGTCGACCGGGGCCTATACCACCAGCTATAGCGCGGTGGAATTCAATGGCTTCCCGCCGCTGAAATCGTTTTACGTGTGATGCGTTTGGGCGTTTGAGCTCGTAGTCCTTGCCCTGTTGCGTAATAAAAAACGGCGCTTTTCAGAAATGGAAGGCGCCGTTTTTTTCCGCTCGTACTCCGATCCAATGGTGGGAGCGAGCTTGCTCGCGATGGCGGCGTCTCAATCGAGGAAGATGTTGGATGTGCCGGCCTCTTCGCGAGCAAGCTCGCTCTCACAGGATTTCGTCGCCTGCCCGTTCATGCAAATGATCGAGGCTTTTAGGTGTGTTTATGAATGCTTCTCGATAACACACGGCATAATGCACGCCGTGATGAACAGTAAATGAACAAGGCAGGCGACGTGTTGAAGAAAACCCTGTTCCAGTTGCACTGGTTTTTCGGCATCAGTGCCGGGCTGGTCCTGGCGTTGATGGGCGTTACCGGGGCGGTGGTGTCGTTCCAGGATGAAATCCTGCGGGCCTTGAACCCGCAGGTGCTGACGGTGGCGAAACAGCCGGCCGGCGTCCTGCCGCCCGCCGAACTGGTGGAACAGATCGAAGCCGCCGCCGGTAAGACCGTCGCCATGCTCTGGGTCGAAACCGACAGCGGCAACGCCGCACGGGTGATCTTCGCCGCGCCCCCTGGGGAAAAACGCGGCGCCATGCGCTATTTCAACCCCTACACCGCGCAGTTCATGGGTGAGGTGACCGGCCAGGATTTCTTCGGCCTGGTGCTCAGGCTGCACCGCGTCCTGACCCTGGACGACGTGGGTCGGCAGATCACCGGTGCCTGCACGCTGATCCTGGTGTTCTTCTGCCTGTCCGGGTTGTACCTGCGCTGGCCGCGCCAGTGGAAAAACTGGCGCGCCTGGCTGACCCTCGATTGGCGAAAAAAAGGCCGCGGCTTCAATTGGGACCTGCACTCGGTGGCGGGAACCTGGTGCCTGCTGTTCTATTTGCTGGCGGCACTCACCGGACTGACCTGGTCCTACGAGTGGTACAACAAAGGCGTGACCCGCCTGCTCTCCGATTCGCCGGAAGAGGAACGGGTGCGCAATCGCGGCCCGGCGCCGAGCGGTCCACTTCCCGTGGCTGATTACCGGGCCATGTGGAGCAGCATCTACAGCGCCGCCGGCCCGGGCCTGTCCGCCTACAATGTGCGCATGCCGCCGGTGGCCGGGCAACCGGCGACCGTGTTCTATCTGCTGGAAAATTCGCCCCACGACAGGGCACTGAACCAGCTCATCCTCGACCCGGCCACTGGCGTCGTCAGCCGGCACAGCCGCTACAGCGACAAGAGCCTCAAGGCGCAGTTGCTCACCAGCGTCTATGCCCTGCATATCGGTAGCTATTTCGGCTTGGTCGGGCGGATCCTGGTCACCGTGGCCGCGCTGACCATGCCGCTGTTCTTCATCACCGGCTGGTTGCTGTACCTCGACCGTCGCCGCAAGCAGCGCCAGGCCAGAAACGCCCGCCAGGCCCTGAGCGCCAACCCGACCGATGCACCGGCCTGGCTGATCGGTTTCGCCAGCCAAAGCGGTTTCGCCGAGCGACTGGCCTGGCAGACCGCCGGCCAACTCCAGGCCGCCGGCTTGCCCGTGAACGTCCAGCCACTGGCCGGTGTTCGTGAGCAAGACCTGAACAACGCCACCCACGCGCTGTTTGTCGTCAGCACCTTTGGCGACGGCGAAGGCCCGGACAGTGCCCGCGGTTTCGAACGCAAGGTCTTGGGCCAGGCCTTGAGCCTGGAGCGCCTGCAGTATTCGGTGCTGGGCCTGGGCGACCGCCAATATGAACACTTCTGCGGCTTCGCCCGGCGTCTGCACGCCTGGCTGGCGGAACACGGCGGCAAGACCCTGTTCGCACCAGTGGAAGTCGACAGTGGCGACCCTTACGCCTTGCGCCACTGGCAACAACAACTGGCCGAACTGACCGGCCAGGCACCTGCCGAAACCTGGCAGGCCCCCCGTTTCGAAAACTGGACGCTGAGCCAACGCACCCTGCTCAACCCCGACAGCAGCGGCTCGGGCGTGTACCTGCTGGGCCTCACCGCCCCCGGGCCGAGCAGTTGGCTGGCCGGTGACTTGGTGGAAATCCTGCCGCGCAATGACCTGTCGGCCATCGAACACTTCCTCGATGGCCTCGGCCTCGCCGGCCACGCGCGCGTACAGGTCGATGGCCTGCCCCAGAGCCTCGACCAGGCCCTGGCGACGCGCCAGTTGCCGGAAAACCGCGCTCATCTGGTCGGCCTGCATGCCCAGGCCCTGGAGGATGCGCTGGCACCGCTGGCGATACGCGAATACTCCATCGCCTCGATCCCGGCCGACGGCATGCTGGAGCTGATCGTGCGCCAGGAACGCCACCCCGACGGCAGCCTGGGCGTCGGTTCCGGCTGGTTGACCGAGCACGCAGCGCTGGGCAGCGCCATCAGCCTGCGACTGCGCCGCAACAGCAGCTTCCACCTACCGGCCCAGGGTGTACCGATGATCCTGCTGGGCAACGGCACCGGCCTGGCGGGCCTGCGCAGCCTGCTCAAGGCGCGTGTCACCGAAGGCATGCAGCGCAACTGGCTGCTGTTTGGCGAACGCAATCGCGAGCACGATTTCCACTGCCGTGATGAGCTGCAGGAATGGGTGACCTCCGGCGACCTGGAACGCCTGGACCTAGCGTTCTCCCGGGATCAGAAGCAGAAGATCTACGTCCAGGACCGCCTGCTGGAATCGGCCGCGCTGCTCAAGCAATGGCTGGCCGACGGTGCGGTGATCTATGTCTGCGGCAGCTTGCAGGGCATGGCCTCCGGGGTGGACCACGTGCTCAACAGCGTGCTGGGGCGCGAGGCAGTGGAACGACTGATCGAGCAGGGGCGGTATCGGCGGGATGTTTACTGAGGGGCCCCCTGCCAGGGCACTACCCCCTGTGGGAGCGAGCCTGCTCGCGATAGCGGAGTATCAGACAGCATTTTGTCGACTGACACACCGCTATCGCGAGCAGGCTGAACTGGTCAAGTAATTCTGGACACGAGTTAAGGTTTCACGCCGCCATTTTCTCCATAGCTACTGGCGACCGATAGCCGTTGTAGCTATGGAGCCTGACGTTGTTGTAACGCATCACATAACGCTGTACATCCACCCGAGCTTCGTGTTCCGAGCTATAGCCGTCTTCCGGCACCCATTCTGACTTCAGACTACCGAAGAAACGCTCCATCGGGGCGTTGTCCCAGCACTCACCTTTGCGACTCATGCTTTGCAGGAGTCCATGCTTGCGCATCTCATTCCTGAATTTGTGGCTGGTGTATTGGCAACCTTGATCGGAATGAAACAGCACCTCTTTTGGACGGCCTCGCAATTGAACTGCCATTCGCAACGCTTCGCAGGTCAGCGTGGCATCGGAAATCATGGAAAACGACCAGCCCACGATCCTGCGTGCAAACAAGTCCAGTACCGCTGCGAAATACATCCAGCGATTACCCACCTTGATGTACGTCACATCGCCACACCACACCTGATTGATCGCCGTGACATCAAACTTGCGCTTGAGCACATGCGGCGCCACCAGGGCCTCCACACCGGAAGATTTGTACTTGTGCCGACGTCGCTGATGACTGGCAACACCGGCTTCGCGCATTAAGCTGCGAGCCATATGCCGCCCGACGCGATGCCCCTTTGCTTGCAGCTCCTTGGAAAGGGTGCGAGCCCCCGCGGACGCTCTGGACTCCTTGTGATGCTCGACCAGCATGGCTTTCAGTTTCTCCCGCTCAGGCTTCACCTTGCCTTGGCGCTGACGCCAGGCGTAAAAGCTGCTGCGGTTGACTCCAAACGCCCGACAGCAATTGTTGACGCCGTACTGCTCGTCCAGCTCATTGATCAACGAGAATGATCTTTGGAGTCCAAAAGCAGGAGAGCACTGGCCTTTTTTAGGATTTCAATGTCCAGGTCTTTTTGTCTGAGCAAGGCTTTGAGCTGCTGGATCTCTCGCTGATCAGCGGTAATCGCCTTGGCCCCTTCCGGGGTCGACCCCAAGCGCTCTTTTCGAACCTGATCGACCCAACGGCGCAAGGCCGTAGGGCCAATATCCAGGCTGGCACAGACCTCAGGGACCGACTGTCCCTCGTCCAGCACCATGCTGGCAGCTTTGAGCTTGAACTCACTGGAATAAGATTTACGCATATCCAAACACCTCAGATTTGGGCGCCATCATAGCGCCCGATTGAAGTGTCCAGAATCATTAGGCCAGTTCAAGCTCGCTCCCACAGGAGATACCTAAAGCCAAACAGTCAAACCGGCTGCAACTTCTTCTCGAACACCGCCACGCCCTCCAGATCCCGCAACACCACGCCCATTTCCCCGCTCTGCCCGTCGATGTTCACCTCGCCAAAGAACTGATACCCGGCGAATGGCGAGGTGTTCTGGGTCGCAGGGGCTTTCTGGAACACCACCTCCGGGCCGAAGGTCTTGTCCAGGGCGTTGGGCCCGAAGCTGCCGGCGTTCAATGGCCCGGCGACGAACTCCCAGAACGGTTCGAAATCCTGGAACGTGGCCTGTTCAGGGTGGTAGTGATGGGCGGCGCAATAGTGAACGTCGGCGGTGAGCCAGACGTAGTTGCGCACCTGATGCTTGCGCAGGTAACCGAGCAGTTCGGCGACTTCCACTTCGCGCCCCTGGGCCGCGCCCGGGTCACCATTGGCGACCGCTTCCCAGCGTGGCACGCCGGGGCTGACCTCGCCATCCGGCACACCGAGGCCGATGGGCATGTCGGCGGCGATGACTTTCCACTGGGCCCGGGACTGCTTCAACTCGCGCTTGAGCCAATTCAGCTGCTCACGCCCCAGGAACGGTTTGGCCGCGCCGAGGTTGGCGTCGTTGGCTTCGCGGTAGCTGCGCATGTCCAGCACGAACACATCCAGCAGCGGCCCGTAACCGAGCTTGCGGTAGATGCGTCCGCCGCCGTCGGCCTTTTGCCGGCGCATCGGTGCGTATTCCAGCCAGGCCTGGCGCGCACGGCCCACGAGGCTGTGGATATCCTTGGTCTGGTAGCGCTCGTCCAGTTGCTTGCCCGGCGACCAGTTGTTGACCACCTCATGGTCGTCCCACTGCCAGATCTGCGGCACCTCGGCATTGAAACGGCGGACGTTTTCGTCCATCAGGTTGTAGCGATAGTTGCCACGATATTCATCCAGGGTTTCGGCGACCTTGCTCTTGGCTTCGGTGGTGAGGTTGCGCCAGATGCGACCACCCTCCGTCGTCACCTGCGCGGGCACCGGGCCGTCGGCGTAGATGGTGTCGCCACTGTGGATAAAGAAATCCGGCAGGCGCAGGCGCATGGCTTCGTAGATGCGCATGCCGCCGATGTCCGGGTTGATGCCGAAGCCTTGGCCGACCGTGTCACCGCTCCAGACAAACCGGATGTTGCGCTTGAACTGCGGCACGCTGCGCAGGTGGCCGAGCCAGGGTTCGCTGGCGACACCGCTCTGGGCGTCTTCGAAATGCACCCGGTAGAAAATCGCCTGGTCGCGGGGCAGCCCGGTGAGTTCGACCCGGGCGGTGAAGTCGCTACGGGCATCGACCATGGGTGAGACGAAGCGGCGGGGGTTGCCGAATTTGCTGCGGGTGTCCCACTCCACCACCATCCGCGCCGGACGGTCGCTGCGGCTCCAGATCATCGCCCGGTCGCCCTGCAAATCGCCAGACTGCACACCGTCGGTGAGCACCGGCCGATCCTTGACCGAAGCCATCACCGCCGGCGCCAGCCCCGGCAACAACAACCCCGCCCCCACGGCTTGCATCACACGACGACGGCCCAGGTCGAATTCGCTCATGGTGTTCTCCCTTGAAATGGGAAAACTTAAGCATGGGAGTGTGAAGTGGGTGTGACAGGAATTTTATGCCCCCCCAAAATCAACTGTGGGAGCGAGCTTGCTCGCGATGGCAGGGTGTCAGGCAACCTATTTGTCGACTGATACACCGCCATCGCGAGCAAGCTCGCTCCCACAGGGGAAGCCGGAATGGGCTCAGGCCTTGGCCGGCTCCAACGCCATCTCTACCACCTCAGGTCGCTTGAGCAACGCATACGCCACCGCCGTCAGCAGGCTCCCCGCCACGATCGCCAGCAGGTACAACAGCGCATGGTTGATGGCGTTGGGGATCAGCATCACGAACAGGCCACCGTGGGGGGCCATGAGCTTGCAGCCGAAGTACATCGACAGCGCACCGGTCAGCGCGCCGCCGGCGATGCTGGCCGGGATCACCCGCAGCGGATCCTTGGCCGCGAACGGGATCGCACCTTCAGAGATAAAGCACAGCCCCAGCACCAGCGCCGCTTTGCCGGCCTCGCGTTCGGTCTGGGCGAATTTGCGCCGGGCGATGAAGGTGGCAATGCCCAGGCCGATGGGCGGCACCATGCCTGCAGCCATGGCCGCGGCCATCGGTGCATAACTCTGGGACGCCAGCAGCCCCACGGAAAATGCATAGGCGGCCTTGTTGATCGGCCCGCCGAGGTCGACGCACATCATCGCCCCCAGCAACACGCCCAACAGGATCGCATTGGTGGTGCCCATGCTGTCGAGGAAGTGGGTCAGGGCTTCGAGCATGCCCGCCACCGGTTTGCCGACGATGTAGATCATCACCAGGCCGGTGAACAGGCTCGCCAGCAGCGGAATGATCAGGATCGGCTTGAGCGCTTCCAGGCTCTGGGGCAAGCGCGCGTAGCGATTGATCGCCTTGGCCGCGTAGCCGGCCAGGAACCCGGCGATGATCCCGCCAATGAAGCCGGCGCCGAGGGTGCTCGCCAGCATCCCGCCGATCATGCCCGGGGCCAGGCCCGGACGGTCGGCGATGGAATAGGCGATGTAGCCGGCCAGCAGCGGCACCATCAATTTGAACGCGGTTTCGCCGCCGATTTGCATCAGCGCCGCCGCCAGGGTTCCCGGTTCCTTGAAGGCCTCGATGCCGAACACGAACGACAAAGCGATCATCAAACCACCGGCCACCACCATCGGCAGCATGAACGATACGCCTGTCAGCAAGTGCTTATAGGCACCGCTTTTTTCCGCTTTCGCCGGCCCCGAAGCGGCGCCACTCGCCGCGCTTTCCTGGCGACCTTCGGCCAAGGCTTTTTTCAACGTAGCTTCGGCCTGTTTCAAGGCAATGCCGGTGCCACAACGATAAATTTTCTTGCCGGCAAAACGTTCGGTGGCGACTTCGATATCGGTCGCCAGCAGTACCACATCGGCCTCGGCGATCGCCTCGGGACTCAACGGATTGCGCGCGCCCACCGAACCCTGGGTTTCGATCTTCAGGTCGTAACCCAAGCGCGCCGCCGCCTGCTGCAAGGCTTCGGCGGCCATGAAAGTGTGGGCCACGCCAGTCGGGCAAGCCGTGATCGCCACCAGGCGTGGAGCGCGCTCGGTCGGAGTCGCCGGTTCTTGCGCGAACACGTCGGCCTCGCCCAGGACCTCAGCTTCTTCGGCGCCACGACGCAGCACCGCATCAACGTCCTGGAGGGCCAGCGCCGGCGTGCTGCGAAACACCCGCTTGCCAACGAACCGCGACAGGTCCACCGGGCCGCTGGCGACCAGCAACACCCACTCGGCCGCTTCGAGGGTCGCCGCCGACAACTGGCGCTCCGGATGGGCCGCATCATGGACTTCGACACTGGTGCTCCAACCCTGGCGCTGCGCCGCGGCGTCCAGCAGGCGGGCGCACAACACACTGGTAACCATGCCGTTCGGGCAGGCCGTCACAATGGCTAATTTCATCTTGCGAACCCTCTTATTGTTCTGTCAGGGGGCGCACGCGCACACCCTGTTCAAGCGACGCCAGCAATGCGGTGTCATGGATGCCAAAACCGATCTGCGTGACGGCCATGGCAGCGATGGCCGTGGCGGTGCGCAGCGTCTGCTCCGGGGTGTCGGCACTGAGCAGGCCGTGCAGCATGCCCGCCAGCAGCGAATCGCCGGCGCCCACGGTGCTGGCAACCGTCACCTTGGGTGGCGACGCATGCAGCGCCGAACCGACACTGAACCAGTTCACGCCATCGGCACCGTGGGAAATCACCACATGTTCGACACCCTGGGCATGCAGGCGCTGCGCCGCTTGCGCCTGGGCCGCTTCGCTGACCACCTCGCAACCCAGCGCATCGGCCAGTTCCTCGGTGTTCGGCTTGATCAGCCACGGCCCCGCCGCCAGGGCGACGCGCAAGGCTTCGCCGCTGGTGTCGAGGGCCACGTTCAGGCCGAGTTTTTTCAGGCGCAGGATCAGCGCCTGCAACCACTGTGGGCTGACGCCCCGGGGCAGGCTGCCGGCCACCACAACCACATCGTGGCCGGGAGCGATTTGCTCAAGGCGCGCCAGCAACGCTTGCTGCGCGGCTTCGTCGACCATCGGCCCCGGGCCATTGAGATCGGTGATACGTCCGTCCTGCTCGGCCAGCTTGATGTTGCTGCGAGTCTCGCCGGGGACACGGATAAAGGCGTCGACAAAACCACGCTGGGCAAACAGCGTCTCGAACACTTGGGCATTGTCTTCGCCCAAAAAACCACTGACCGTCAGCGTATGGCCAAGATCGGCCAACACCTGGGCCACGTTCACGCCCTTGCCGGCGGCGTGGGCATGCATGCCGTCGCTGCGGTTGACCTGGCCCGGCTCCAGGCGCGCCAACTCCACCGTGAGGTCGAGCGCCGGGTTGAGGGTCAGGGTAAGAATCTTCGCCATTACAGCGCCTCCACTAATGCGCGCACGTCATCGGCGCTGCCCACGGCCAGAGCCTCTTGGGCCAGGGTTTGTACTTGCGCCAGGCTCAATTCGCGGACCCGCGCCTTGACCTCGGCAATGCTGCGGGCCGAGACACTCAGTTCGTCCACACCCAGGCCCACCAGCACCGGCACCGCCAGCGGATCGGCCGCCAGCTCGCCACACACACCGACCCATTTGCCATGGGCATGGGCGGCGCGCACGGTGATGTCGATCAGTTGCAGCACGGCCGGGTGCAAACCATCGGCCTGGGCCGACAGGGTCGGGTGACCGCGGTCGATCGCCAGGGTGTATTGCGTCAGGTCGTTGGTGCCGACGCTGAAGAAGTCGACTTCCTTGGCGAGCACCGGCGCCAGCAACGCGGCGGACGGCACTTCGATCATGATCCCCAGTTGCAGGTCTGCCACGGGGATTTCCCGGCGCAGGCGCTCGGTCATGTCCCGGGCCTGGCGCCACTCATCGACGCTGCCCACCATCGGGAACATGATCCGCAGCGGACGGCTGTCCGCCGAGCGCAACAAGGCCCGCAGTTGCGCTTCCATGACCTGCGGACGCTGCAATGTCAGGCGGATGCCACGCACGCCGAGGAACGGGTTTTCTTCTTTCGCGATCGGCCAGTACGGCAGCGGCTTGTCGCCGCCCACATCCAGCGTACGCACCACCAGCGGCCGTCCGGCCAGGCCATCGAGCACCTTGCGGTATTCGGCTTCCTGGGTCGCTTCGTCCGGCGCCTGGGTGTGAGCCATGAAGATCAGTTCGGTGCGCAACAGGCCAATGCCTTCGGCGCCCTGCTCCACCGCGCTGGCGACGCCGGCGCTTTCGCCTATGTTGGCGAACACTTCCACGGCATGACCGTCACGGGTCACCGCCGGTTCGTGACGCTGCTCGGCGGCGATCTTGAGGCGCTGTTCGCGGGTGTCGCGTTCTTCCTTGGCGCGCTGCAAAGTGGCGGCGTCTGGGTCCACGTGCAGGCGACCGCGTTGGCCATCCAGCAGTAAAGATGTGCCCGGCGCCAGCAGCAGCACCGCCGCACCGGCGCCCACCAGCGCCGGAATGCCCAGGGCGCGGGCGACAATGGCGCTGTGGGCGGTGGCGCCACCACGGGCGGTGAGGATCCCCGCCACGCGAGCCGGGTCCAGACGGGCGACATCGGACGGGCCGACTTCGTCCATCACCAGAATGTAGGGTTGTTCGGGTTCAGCCGGGGTTTCGATGCCGCACAGCTGCGCCAGTACCCGACGGCCAACATCCCGCAGGTCGGCGGCACGTTCGGCCAGCAAGGCGTCCTGCAAGGCTTCCTGCTCTTTGGCGGCGGCTTCGATCACGCCCATCCACGCCGCTTGGGCACTCTCGCCCAGCTTCAAGCGGGTGTCGACTTCGTCGGTCAGTTCCGGGTCGTCGAGCATTTCCTGGTGGGTGATGAAAATCTCGCGGATGGCCTTGGCCTTGGCGCGTTCGATCAAACCCTGGATATCGCGGCGCACTTGGTTCAAGGCGTTTTGCAGGCGCTCGCGCTCGATGGCTGCCGACTCACCGCGCATCGGATAATCGATGGCCTGCAACACTTGGATGTGGGCCGGGCCGATAGCGATGCCCGGGGCGGCGGCGACGGCCTGGATCAGGCTGCCGGCTTCGGGTGCCAACATGACGGTCGCGACTTCGGCCATTGCGGTTTCCCGCGGCGCACTCGGCGGCGGCAGCGGTTCGACTTCTTCGCCCAGGCCTTCTTCGATGGCCGCCAGCAGCGCCGGCAAGGCATCGGCGGCAATGCTCGGCTCGGCGATGAATTCCAGGACCTGGCCGCGACGGGCGCCCAGGCTCAGCAACTTGCTCAGGCTCTTGGCCGACACGGCGCTGTCCTGGCCGTCGACGATGCGCACGCGGATCTCGCCTTCGAAGCTTTTCGCCAATTGGGCGAGGATCTTCGCCGGACGCGCATGCAGACCATGGGCATTGGCCAGGCCGATGCGCGCGCTGGGCCAGTCGGCGGGTAATTCACCGCCGAGCACTTCCAGCACTTTGCGGCTGCTGGTGGCGCGGCCCAATTCGTGGCCGCGGCCTTCGATCAGCAGGGCGCAAAGCCTTTCCAGCAAAGCCTGGTGGGCCTCGCCGAGGCTGGCGAGGCAGAACAGACCGCTCAACGGTTGGCCCAGGTAACGGATGGGTTTGTCCGGGGTAACGAACGCCAGGCCCGGGCGCTTGACGGTCTGTTCGCTGTGCAGCCACCACAAGCCATCGCCCAGGGGCAGCGCATCGACTTGCTGCAACACGCCGGCAAAGCCGTTGCTCACGCAGTCGGCCTGGCGCAACAACCGAGCGCCGCGCCATACCAGTTCTTCAAAATCGTCAGCCGACACACCGAGGCCGATCATCTGGGCATCCAGGGCCAATTCCTGGGGCGCACCTTGCAGCAGCTTCAGCAAGGCTTCGGCGGAACCGGCACGGCGCAGGGCCTGGCCCAGGTCCGTCTCGCCGAGGGCGCGGGTCAGCAGTTGTAGCAGGCGCAGGTGTTCGTCGGACTTGGCGGCGATGCCGATGGCCAGGTAGACAATCTGGCCATCGCCCCAGTCCACGCCTTCGGGGAATTGCAGCAGGCGCACGCCGGTGGAATAGACCAGGTCGCGGGTCTGCGGGGTGCCGTGGGGGATGGCAATACCTTGGCCAAGAAAGGTCGAACCCTGGGCTTCGCGAGCCTGCAAGCCGGCGAGGTAACCCTCGGCTACCAGGCCATCGGCCACCAGTTTGTCGGCGAGCAATTGCAGTGCAGCGTCTTTATCCACAGCCGTCTGCGCCATGGATATCTGCTCTAGAGTGAGCTCGAGCATGCTTTCTCCTTTTTGGCGTCCGGTTGGCGCCAGGTATTGTTTTGAATGAATCAGCTTAGCGTTGCAGGACAGCTTTTGGCGGTATCGCGGCAGAGCGACCAAAAATTCTGCTAGCCTTGAAAATACGCTTGCTGAAACGTTTAATCTAGAAAGATTGGCACGTTACTCGATAATCTCTCATCCTTGAAGTGCAACTTGTCGTAAGCGCTTGGACGGTGACCGTCAGCTTGAATCGGGTAGGATGGCCCTTATCGTCGGGGCTAACTCGAAAAAACAAGGAAAACCGGGTTGAAACTCAGTGATATTGCCCAACTGGCCGGTGTGTCCGTGACCACCGCCAGTTATGTGATCAACGGCAAGGCCGAACAGCAACGCATCAGCAGCGCCACCGTCGAACGGGTGCGGGCGGTGGTCGAGGAACACGGCTTCACGCCCAACCCCCAGGCCGCCGGGCTGCGCAGCCGGCACACCCGGACCCTGGGCTTCATCCTGCCAGACCTGGAGAACCCCAGTTACGCCCGCATCGCCAAGTTGCTGGAACAAGGCGCACGGGCGCGGGGCTATCAGTTGCTGATCGCCAGTTCCGACGACGCGCCTGAGAGTGAACGGCAACTGTTGCAACTGTTCCGCGCCCGGCGCTGCGATGCACTGATCGTCGCCAGTTGCCTGCCGGCCGGCGACGATAGCTACCAGCAATTGCAGGCCAAGGGTATCCCAATCATCGCCATCGACCGGGTGATGGAACCGGCGCGCTTCTGCTCGGTGATCAGCGACGACCGCCAGGCCAGCCTGCACCTGACCCGCAGCCTGCTGGAGACCCACCCTCGGCAAATCGCCTTGATCAGCGCCCGTCCCGAGCTGAGCATCAGCCAGGAACGGGCCGCCGGCTTTCGCGAGGCCTTGGCCGGATTCGAGGGCCAGGTGTTGATCGAACATGGCGAGTCGTTCAGCCGTGAGTGCGGCCGCCAGTTGATGGATGAAATGCTCACGCGCCTGGGGCATCTGCCGGATGCGTTGATCACGACGTCCTACGTGCTGCTGCAAGGGGTGTTCGACGCCCTGCACGATTTCCCGCTCAAGGCGCGTCCGCTGCGCCTGGGCACATTCGGTGACACGCAGTTGCTGGATTTCCTGCCGCTGCCGGTCAATGCCATGTCCCAGCAACATCAATTGATCGCCGACAAGGCCCTGGAACTGGCCTTGGCGGCCATCGAAAACGATGATTACCAGCCAGGCGTGCAGGCCATCGCGCGGACGTTCAAGCAGCGGATCCACCAGGGCTGACGTTTCTTCAGGATTGATGCATGGAGTTGATCGACACCCACACCCACCTGGACTTTCCGGACTTTGACGCGGATCGCCCGGCCCTGCTGGCCGAAAGCCGTGCCTTGGGCGTGCGGCAAATGGTGGTACTGGGCGTGTACCGGGACAATTGGCAACGGGTCTGGGACCTGGTGCAAAACGACCCGGACCTGCATGCCGCCTTGGGCCTGCACCCGGTGTACCTCGATCAGCACCAACCCGACGACCTGGCGCTTTTGCGCGAATGGCTGGGTCGCCTGGCCGGGCACCGTCAATTGTGTGCCGTGGGGGAAATCGGCCTGGATTACTACATCCCCACCCTGGACCGCGAACGCCAGCAGGCGCTGTTTGAAGCACAGTTGCAACTGGCCGTGGAGTTCGGACTGCCGGCGCTGATCCACGTACGCCGCAGCCATGCCGACGTGATCGCGACCCTCAAGCGCATGGGGCCCAAACGCGCCGGGATCATCCACGCCTTCGCCGGCAGTTTTGAAGAGGCCCGCGAATACTTCAAGCTCGGCTTCAAGCTCGGCCTCGGCGGCGCCGCGACCTGGCCCCAGGCCCTGCGCATGCACCGGGTGCTGGCGAAACTGCCGCTGGAGGCGGTGGTGCTGGAAACCGACTCGCCGGACATGGCCCCGGCGATGTTTCCTGGCCAACGCAACAGCCCGGCGCATTTGCCGGCGATTTGCGAGGCATTGGCTGAAATCATGGGGATCAGCCCGGAGCGATTGGCCGAGGCCAGCACGACCAATGCCCGCGAACTATTCAACTGGTAAAAAAACCTGTGGGAGCGAGCTTGCTCGCGATGGCGGTGTATCAGCCAACATCTATGTCGGCTGACCTGACGCCATCGCGAGCAAGCTCGCTCCCACAGTGGATTGTGGTTGTACCGCGATCCACTGTGGGAGCGAGCTTGCTCGCGATTGGCCCTCAAGAACAACGCAAAATTCGAGGCTAGATCCACCCACCCCACTGCAACACAAAGATCCCCAGGTTGGTGGTAATCGCCGCCATCAAGGTGGTG
>NZ_JBIXJT010000014.1:0-178960 GCF_052871455.1 Pseudomonas sp. LARHCG127 | reverse complement strand
CCAGCTTCTTCATGCGATACAACCGAATCAGGCTCCACAGCTACAACAACTACCTGTCGCCAATAGCCATGGAGCAAAAAGCGGCATAAATACCGTAATCGGTGTCCGGGATTACTTGACCAGTTCAGCTTGCTCGCGAAGGGGATCTTAAGGACGATGCATACCAATGTGTGGAATCCCATCCTCCATATACTCCACCCCCACCACTTCAAACCCATACCGCCCGTAATACCCCTGCAAATGCGCCTGGGCCGACAACGAGATCGATACGCCGGGCCAATGCTTCTCGGCCTGCTTGAGGGCCTTTTCCATCAGCGTATGACCCAGCCCCTGGCCGCGTGCCGGTGGCGCGATGATCACGCGCCCGATCACCACGTCGCTGTTTTGCGAGTGCGGGTCGAGCAGGCGCAGGTAAGCCACCAAGTGGTTGTCGTGCCAGGCCATCAGATGGCAGGTGTCGCCCTCCAGGTCCAGGCCGTCAACGTCCGGGTAGGCGCAGTTCTGCTCGACGACGAACACCTCGGCGCGCAGCTTGAGGATGGCATATAGCTGCTCCTTGCTCAGGTCAGTGTGATGTTTGCAGACCCATTCGATATCCATTTTTTGAATTTCCTGAAGAACCTGATGCCGATAGTAAGCGTGCTTGGCTCGGAAGTCTCTCGCTTGCACGACCTGAAAATCTGTGACAAAGACCAAAATGCCATCATTCCTTTGTCGCGGGACTGTCGTCTTTGTGTAATCTTCGTGACAGCGCTGCGCAGCGGTTCCAATGAGCTAATGTTAGGACCGGGTGTCTAGGGATGCCCGTTGGGTTTGGGCTAAAAACAAACCGGGCTTTGAACCCGTCAAGGATGTTTGGCATGCCGCGATTGCATCGAGCTCTTGCATTGATCGGGTTGCTGTTGCTGAGCTACGAGGCCTGTGCGCAGAAGTTGCGCCTGGTCGCCGATGCCTGGCCGCCCTTTACCGATTCCACCTTGATCAATGGCGGCCTGGCGACCGACATCGTCAGCACGGCCCTGGCGCGGGCCGGTTATGCCACGGACTTCGAACAAGTGCCCTGGGCCCGGGCGATGCTGGGTATCGGCGAGGGCCGCTATGATGTGCTGATCAATGCCTGGTACAGCGAGGAGCGCACGCACATAGGCCGGTTCTCGGCCGAATACCTGCTCAACCGCGTGCGCTTCATCAAGCGCAAGGACGAAGCGATCCAGTTTGACAGCCTGCCACAGCTGCGTGCGTATCCCATCGCCGTGGTACGCGGTTACGCCTATTCCAAGGATTTCGATGAAGACCCGAAAATGCAGAAAGTGCCGGTGCACAATTTCGCCATGGCGGTGCGCATGCTGGCGGCCGACCGGGTGAAGTTGACCCTGGAAGACGAGTACGTCGCCCGCTACTACCTGGCCCGCGAATCGCCCACGGTGCGCAGCGCCGTGGAGTTCCTGCCCAAGCCCTTGAGCGAAAACAGCCTGCACATCCTGGTCAGCCTGAAGAACCCGGAGCATGAGCAGATCGTGGCCGGGTTCGATCGGGCGATCGCGGCGATGAAGGCGGATGGGAGTTATGACCGGTTATTGAAGGCTCATGGGATGTGAGGTGTCTGGACTGGCCCCATCGCGAGCAAGCTCGCTCCCACAATGGGCCTGCGGTGATGCCAAGTTTGTGTGCACAGCAAATCCACTGTGGGAGCGAGCTTGCTCGCGATGAGGCCCTCCTGGATCCCACAACCCTCAAGCCTCGCTGGTATCCTTGATCAGGTGCGCCGCCAACGTGCGCAACGGCCCCAGCTGCCGACAGATCAACCCCAATTGCGTCTGCACCAACCGCTGTCCTTCGTCGATCTCATCAGGCATCTGCTCCAACTCACTGGCCAGGGCTTCCTCCTCATCGCTCTGGATCGCGATCGGCTGCTTGCTTGCCAGGCCCTGTGCGATTTCGTCGATGCTCGCCGCCAGTTTCACCCCGGCACCATCGATCAATTGTTCGCGTACTTGCGTCGGCAACTCGGTGCCGCGGTGGGCGCCCAGGCCTGACAGGTAGCTGAGCAGGGTGTGGGACAGCACCAGGAAGCGGAAGCCCACGTCGGCTTCCTTGCGGAAGTGTCCCGGCTCCATCAGCATGTTGGCCAGCGTGGTGGACAGCGCGGCATCGGCGTTGTGGGCGTTGCGTCGGGCCAGGCGATAAGCCAGGTCGTCGCTTTTGCCGGCGGCGTATTGCTGCATGATCTGGCGCAGGTAAATGCTGTTGCAGGTCAGCGTGTTGGCCAGCACCTTGTTCAGCCGCCGACCTTGCCAGTCGGGCAGGAACAGGAACACCGCCAGCCCGGCGATCAGGCTGCCCAGCAAGGTATCGAACAACCGTGGCAGCAGCAGCCCGTAGCCGTCGCCCACCTGGTTGAAGCAGAACAGCACCATGACGGTGATCGCCGCCGTCGCCAGGGTGTAGCGGGTGGTGCGGTTGGTAAAGAACACCACCCCGGCGGCAATGGCGAAGCACGATTGCACCAGCGGATTGGGAAACAGGTCGAACAGCGCCCAGGCCACTGTCAGGCCGATGGCGGTGCCGATGATCCGCTGGCCGAGCTTGCGCCGGGTGGCGCCATAGTTGGGTTGGCAGACGAACAGCGTGGTGAGGATGATCCAATAGCCCTGGGACGGGTGGATCAGATGCACCATGGCGTAGCCCACGCTGAGGGCCAGGGGCAGGCGCAGGGCATGGCGGAACAGCAGCGAGGTGGGCGTGAGCTGGGTGCGCAAGCGCAGCCAGACATCCTGGAGGTTGCGCGGCGAGCGGTCCAGCAGGCTGCTGTCGGTGGCGTCGGCCAGGGCGTCGGGGTTGCTCGCGTCGCTGAGCAGGCGGTCCATGGTGCCGAGGTTGACCGACAGGGCTCGCAACGACCGCAGCAAGCCGCGCCAGGCCGGGTTGCTCTGGATGCGCAGGTGTTCGAGGGACGCGTGCAGGTCGTTGAGGGCTTCGGCAAAAGTATCGTCGTAGATGAATGGCTGGCGCAGTTGGATCGATTCGGCCAGCGCCTGGCAGGCCTTGCCTTGCTGGCGCAGCAGGCGTTGGCAGCGGAACAGCACGTCGCTGTGGAAGAAAGCCTCGGCCAGGGCGTTGTAGGGATAGTGGGACGAGCTGGCGCGTTCGTGGATGTCCTGGGCCAGGAAGTACAGCTTCAGGTAGCGACTGACCTTCGAGCCGGGCCGGCCATTGCCGACGCGGTGCAGGATGATTTCCTTCGCGCTGTTGAGCGCAGCGACCACCCGACCGTTTTGCTGGGCCAGTTCCAGGCGACGGGCTTCGATGTCCAGTTGGCGGATCGGCTCCAGGAGCGATGATTTGAGCTTGAGGTAGCGTCCCAGTTCGCGAAACAGCCGCGCCAGGCTTTGCTGCACCGGCTGGTTGGAAAACAATGCCTGCCACACGACCGACAGCACGCCGTACCACGCGGCACCGGCGACCAATAGCAGGGGTTCGTGCCAGAAATCGTTGACGGCGACGCCGCGCTGGTCCACGCCGATCATGGTGTAGACCGAAAGAATCAGGGTGGCCGAGGCAATTGCGCCATAACGTTCGCCCAAGGCGCCAAGCATGGTCAGGCCGAATGCCGCCAGGGCCAGGGCGACGATGAACAGGATGGGGTAGGGAAACAGCAACTCCACCGACAGCGCTGCGGTGCTGAAACACAGCAGCGTGACTGCCAGCGCATTGAGGCGGCCCTGCCAACTGTCGTCGGTCTCGGCCAGGGCGCTGGCGATAATGCCCAGGAACAAGGGAATCAGCAGCGCCATCTCGTCCAGGTACCAACACAACCCCATGCTGCCGGTCAGGGCGATGAAGACCCGCACGCTATAACTGAACTTATCCAACGCCCAAAGGCGACGCAAAGACTGGCTAAACGAGTTCGCTGACATGAAGTACACGGGCCTGACGGGCAATGACGCTAAATTGAGGCAGTAATGACGCCGACGCAATGGCGGCGATCACATCCGGCAGCAAAAAGTGTTCCGGCATGTACCGTCGAACCCCTGTGGGAGCGAGCTTGCTCGCGATGGCGTCAGGTCCGTCACATTGATGGTGACTGAGCCACCGCTATCGCGAGCAAGCTCGCTCCCACAGGTTATTGTCCACATTCGAGTCGTGGCGGATCAGACGTACTGCGCCGCCGCATACCCGGAAGCCCAGGCCCACTGGAAGTTGAACCCGCCCAGGTGCCCGGTGACGTCCAGCACTTCGCCGATGAAATACAGGCCCGGGCTTTTCAGCGACTCCATGGTCTTGGACGAGACTTCCCGGGTGTCGACGCCGCCAAGGGTGACCTCGGCGGTGCGGTAGCCTTCGGTGCCGGCGGGGACGACATTCCAGCTCGCCAGTTTCTCGGCGATGTCCGCCAGCTCTGCGTGGGTGTATTGCTTCATGGGTTTGGACACAAACCAAGTGTCGGCCAGCAGGTTGGCCATTTTCTTGGTGAACAACTCGCCCAGCAGGGTCTTGAGTTCGCTGTTGGGGCGTTCGGCCTGTTGCTGTTGCAGCCATTGCGGCACATCGTGGTCGGGCAGCAGGTTGATCTGCACCGTGTCCCCCGGTTCCCAGAATGAGGAAATCTGCAGGATCGCCGGGCCGCTCAGGCCGCGATGGGTGAACAGGATGTTCTCGCGAAAACTCTGGTCGTTGCAGCTCACCAGGCAATCCACCGAGGTGCCCGAGAGTTCAGTGCACAGGGCCTTGAGCTGATCGGTGATGGTGAACGGCACCAGGCCGGCGCGGGTCGGCAGCAGTTCGTGGCCAAACTGTTTTGCCACCTGGTAACCGAAGCCGGTTGCCCCGAGCGTGGGAATCGACAGCCCGCCCGTGGCGATCACCAGGGATTGGCAGGCGAGGGCGCCGAGGGTGGTTTGCAGCCGGTAGCCGCCGTCGGTTTTTTCGATCTGCGTGATGGAGGTGTCCAGGTGCAGGCTGACGCCGGCCTGGTCGCATTCATCCAACAGCAGGCCGAGGATGTCGCTGGACTTGTTATCGCAGAACAACTGGCCGAGCTTTTTTTCGTGATAGGGCACGCCGTGCTTGGCCACCAGCGCGATGAAATCCCACTGGGTGTAGCGGGCCAGGGCCGACTTGCAGAAGTGCGGGTTCTGCGACAGGAAATTGCCCGGCTCGGTGTACATGTTGGTGAAATTGCAGCGCCCGCCGCCCGACATGAGGATTTTCTTGCCGGCCTTGTTGGCATGGTCCAGCAACATCACCTGCCGCCCGCGCGCGGCCGCGGTCAGCGCGCACATCAACCCTGCGGCGCCAGCGCCAATGATCACGACTTCGGTAGAGCGCAAAACGGTGTCCTCTCGGCTTTCCCACATAACTGAATGTGGGAGCGAGCTTGCTCGCGATGGTGGCGTGTCAGGCAGCATTAATGCCGCTGATCCACCGCCATCGCGAGCAAGCTCGCTCCCACAGTTTGATCTCTGTTCGTCAGGCGATCGGTTACAGGATCCGCACCCGCAACGAGCGGCCCTTGATCTTGCCGTCGTTCAAGCGCTGCAAGGCCTGTTTGGCGATGCCGCGTTCCACGGCCACGTAGGCCTGGAAATCGAAGATCGCGATCTTGCCGACCTGGGCGCCAGGGATGCCGGCGTCGCCGGTCAGGGCACCGAGGATATCGCCGGGGCGGACTTTGTCCTTGCGCCCGGCGCCGATGCACAGGGTGCTCATGGCCGGTAGCAGCGGGCCGCCACCCTGGGGCTTGAGGTTGTCCAATTGGTCCCAGCTCAGCGGCGACTTCTGCAGTTGCTCGATGGCCTGGGCGCGGTGGGCTTCGGACGGCGCCACGAGGCTGATGGCGATGCCTTTCTCACCGGCGCGACCAGTGCGGCCGACACGGTGGATGTGGATTTCCGAATCCCGGGCCAGCTCGACGTTGATCACCATGTCCAGGGCGTCGATGTCGAGGCCGCGGGCCGCTACGTCGGTGGCCACCAGCACCGAGGTGCTGCGGTTGGCGAACATCGCCAGCACCTGGTCGCGGTCGCGCTGTTCCAGGTCGCCGTGCAGGCCCACGGCCGAGATGCCCTTGGCCGTCAGGTGGTCGACGGTTTCCTGGACCTGCTGCTTGGTGAAGCAGAACGCCACGCAGGAGGCCGGTCGGAAATGCGCCAGGACCTTGACCACCGCATCCATGCGCTCCTCGGGGGAGATCTCGTAGAAGCGCTGCTCGATCTGCGCATCGGAGTGGAACGCCTCGGCTTTCACTTGCTGCGGGTTGCGCATGAACTTGGACGACAGTTGCTTGATGCCCACCGGGTAGGTGGCGGAGAACAGCAGCGTCTGACGGCGTTCCGGGGTCTGCTGGATGATGTCTTCGATGGCGTCGTAGAAGCCCATGTCGAGCATGCGGTCGGCTTCGTCGAGGATCAGCGTGTTGAGGCCGTCGAGCACCAGCGAACCCTTGCGCAGGTGCTGCTGGATGCGCCCCGGCGTGCCGACGATGATGTGGGCGCCGTGTTCGAGGGAAGCAATCTGCGGGCCGAAGGACACGCCGCCGCACAGGGTCAGGACCTTGATGTTGTCTTCGGCGCGGGCCAGGCGGCGGATTTCCTTGGCGACCTGGTCGGCCAGCTCGCGGGTCGGGCACATCACCAAAGCCTGGCAGCCGAAGAAGCGCGGGTTGATCGGGTTCAGCAGGCCGATGCCGAAGGCGGCGGTCTTGCCGCTGCCGGTCTTGGCCTGGGCGATCAGGTCCATGCCCTTGAGGATCACCGGCAAGCTTTGCGCCTGGATCGGCGTCATCTGGGCATAACCGAGTGATTCGAGGTTAGCCAGCATGGCGGCGGACAGCGGCAAAGTATTAAAAGCGGTGGCAATGGTGGTCACGGGACTGGCCTGCAAAACAAAATGTCGCGCAGTGTAGCAGCCTCATGCCACTTTCTTCGAACGTTCTGGACGAGCTGTGGCGCAGTTCTGAAGTGGGCGAATTCCCTGTGGCGAGGGAGCTTGCTCCCGCTGGGGCGCGAAGCGGCCCCAAACCGGCCAACACGGTGCCCCTGGAAGTTCGCGTCGCCTGGATTGCGTCTGCTGCGCAGCCGAGCGGGAGCAAGCTCCCTCGCCACAAAAGCCCTGAAGCCTTAAAACCGTCCGAGTCCTACCTAGTGCTCGATATGCTCATCCGGCCGCTTGTCCCGCCGCCCATCCTGCTTCGACAACTGGGAAAAGATCGTCGCCGCCAGCATCGCCATGATCCCCACCGTTACGAACGTCAGCTGGAATGCGCCCAGCACCGTCTCCACCCCATCGTTGCCCACCTGAGCGGTAAAGCCGCCCAGCAGCGCGCCGGCGCAGGCCACGCCGAGGCTCAGGGACAGTTGCGCCACCACCGACAACAGGCTGTTGCCGCTGCTGGCACTGGCGTCGTCCAGGTCGATCAGGGTCACGGTGTTCATCGCGGTGAATTGCAGCGAGTTGATCGCCCCCAGCACCGCCAGTTGCGCCAGCAGCAGCCAGTACGGCGTCTGTTCGCTGACCAGGCCCATGCTCGCCAGCATCAGGCCCAGGGCCAGGGTGTTGCTGGTCAACACGGCGCGGTAGCCAAAGCGTTCGATCAGCGGTCGGGCCACGGATTTGGCGACCATGGCCGCCGCCGCCAGGGGCAGCATGCTCATGCCGGCCTGGGACGGTGAATAACCCAGGGCGACTTGCAGCAGCAACGGCACCAGGAACGGCAAGGCACCGCTGCCCAGGCGCGCGAACAGGTTGCCGAGAATACCGACGGCGAAGGTCCGGGTCTTGAACAGGGACGGTGGAAACAGCGCATTTTCAACGTGCCCGGCCCGCAGCCAATAGGCCGCCAGGCAGGCCATGCCGCCGAACAGCAGCAACATCACCCGCAGGTGCGGCAAGTGCAGTTCACCCAGGCCTTCCATGGCGATGGTAATCAGCACCATCGCCGCGCCGAACAGCAGGAACCCCAGCCCATCGAACCGCGTGCGCTCGCTGCCACGCAGGTCGGGGATGAATTTCCACACGGCGTAACAGCCGATCACGCCCACCGGCAGGTTGATGATGAAGATCCAGTGCCAGGTCAGGTATTCCACCATCCAGCCGCCCATGGTCGGGCCGATCAGTGGGCCGAGCAGGCCAGGGATCGTGATGAAGCCCATGATTCGCACCAGTTCCGAGCGCGGATACGCCCGCAGCACCACCAGCCTGCCCACCGGCAGCATCAGCGCACCGCCCAGGCCTTGGACGACCCGGGCGCCGATCAGCATGCTCAACGAATTGGACAAGGCGCACAGCAGCGAGCCGAAGCTGAACAGCAGGATCGCCCCGAAGAAAATCTTCTTGGTGCCGAAGCGGTCGGCGATCCAGCCCGACGCCGGGATCAGCAACGCCACGGTGAGCATGTAGGCAATGATCACGCCTTGCATGCGCAGCGGGTTTTCCGCCAGGTCGCTGGCCATGGCGGGCAGGGCGGTGTTGAGGATGGTCCCGTCCAGGGACTGCATGAAGAAGGCAATCGCCACGACCCACGGGAGCCAGCGGGCGGTGACGGCGTCGAGCGGGGCGCGGTTGGGCATGGGACCTCTTGTATGAAAAGTGAACAATTACCTAGGGCGAGGGGATCTTTAAAAAAATGAACAGTTACCTGTGGCAAGGAAGCTCTTGTGGCGAGGGAGCTTGCTCCCGCTGGGGGCGAAGCCCCCCAAACCGGCCAACACGGTGTGCCCGAAAGATCGCGTCGCCTGGGTTACGACTGCTTCGCAGCCGAGCGGGAGCAAGCTCCCTCGCCACGGGGAATTGCGTGTTATAGCGTCAGCGTGAGCCTCTTCACCAACGCCCCCGGCAACAACATCGAGGCCGTGGCCCGCTGGCTGTAGGTGCTGGCCGAGAGCAGAAGTTCCCGCTCCCGGGTCAGCGCTTCGAGTTGCGAGCCGAGCAGGCTGTAGACGCTGTCGTCGAAACGCATCGTGCTGACCGGTGCCTGGATCTGGCCATTCTCGACCCAGAACGTGGCGAAACGGGTCATGCCGGTCAGGCGTGCCGCCGGTTGGTCCGAGTAGTTCAGGTACCAGAGGTTGCTGATGTACAACCCTGTGCCAAGTGCTTCAAGGATGTGCTTCTGCTCCAGTTGCCCGCCCTGCATGTCCAGCGCCGTGGGGTATTCGTAGCGGCTGGCGCCGTTGGCCGCGAGGCCGTATTCGGCGGCGCTGCGGGAGTTGACCAATTGTGCGTTGGCCATGCCCTTGGCGATCAGCCCCAGGTCCTCGCGGGGATAACCTTCGTCGGAAAACGCCGGGCTCAGGGAGCCGCTGACCTGCTCCGTGAGCCATACGTTGGGACTGAAGTGGGCTTCGCCAGCATAGAACTTCTGCAACGGGCTCTGCTTGCTGGCAATGGCCTGGGCCGAGAACCCGCCCCAACTGAGCATGCCCATGATCTCTTCCAGGGCGGCCGGCGCCAGATAGGCGCGGTATTCGCCGGGCGGCAACGTGCGCAGCGGGTGGCCGAGAAACGCCAGTTGTTCGCGGGCCTGTTCGAAACGTTGGGCAAATCCTTCGCTGCTCCACACATGCCCGGCGTAGCTGGCTTTCACCGCTTGGCCGTTTTCATGGAACAAGCTGAAATCGAAGTTGAAGCTGTTGGCCTGATGCCAGCCGAACGCGCCCGAAGAACTGGCGAAACCTCGGCTGATGGGGCCGGCTGCGTAGAAGCCCACCAGGTCCAGGCCTTCGGCGGCGCGGGTGATTTCGGCAACGGCCTGCTCCGTCTCGGGCAGCGGATGGTCCTGCACATTGTTGCTCTGCCAGTGATGATGGTTGAGCAGCAGGTACGGATCGCGGGGCAGCAGCGGCAAGGTTTCGCGCAGTTGCTGCAAGCCTTCGGACAGGCGTTGCACATCGGCCTCGGGGTCGCCGGACAGAGTAATCTGCAAGTCGGCGTGGCGACCGTCGTCGATCAATTTGAAGCTGACATTTGCCTGCTGCACCTGCCCGGCCTGGCGGACCTTGCCGTGGTTGAAACGCACGAAGGCCGAGGATTCGGCGGCGTAGCCGAGGGTGAACTGTTCAGGCGTACGCAGGGCGCCGCGCAGCCAGTCGACCAGAACCTTGAATGCCTCGGCCTGATTATTGGTGGTGCTCATCAGGCATCTCCCCCAAACACATCAACATTGCTGAACACACAGGCTGGCGACGCATGGCCGACGCGGATGACCTGGTTCGGTTCGCCCTTGCCGCAGTTCGGCGTGCCAAGGACTTGCGAGGTGCTGGCGTCGCCCACGGCGCGCAGGCTTTTCCAGAATTGCGCGGAGATGCCTCGGTAGTTGGGGTTCTTCACCACGCCCTTGAGCTCGCCGTTCTCGATCAACTGGCCCCATTCGCAGCCGAACTGGAATTTGTTGCGGGCATCATCGATGGACCAGGAGCGGTTGGTGCGCATCAGCACGCCGTGCTCGATGCCCTGGATCAATTGTTCCAGGGATTGGTCGCCGGGCTCGATGTTCAGGTTCGCCATGCGGTCGATGGGCGGCCGATTCCAGCCGCAGGCGCGGCTGTTGGCGACACCGTCCAGGCCGGCACGGAATTGCGACAGTGCCCCACCCAATGGACGCAGCAGCAGGCCTTCGCGAATCAGGAACTGCTTGCTGGCGGCGCTGCCGTCGTCGTCATGGCTGTAGCTTGCCAGTTCTTCGGGAATGTCCGGGTCGAAGGTTACGTTTAGCAGGTCGGAGCCGTATTGCAGGTGGCCGAAATCGCCGGCCTTGACGAAGCTGGTACCGGCGTAATTGCGCTCATCCCCGAGGATGCGGTCCAGTTCCAGCGGATGGCCGATGGACTCGTGGATTTGCAGCATCATCTGGTCGGGCATCAACAGCAGGTCGCGGGGACCTTGCGGGGTGTTCGGCGCCATCAGCAATTGCAAGGCCTGGTCGGCGATTTTCGGCCCGGCGCCGATCAGTCCGCAGCGGCTGATCACGTCGAAGCCGCCTTGCTGGCCGAAATTCTCCCGACCCAGGGTGCGGGTCTGGCTGTCGTGACCGTCGAAGGCGGTGACGTCCAGGGCCGGGTAGATGAAGCGTTGGGCCTGGCGCAGTTCAGCGCCGGCACTGTTGAGGTAGATCTGCTCGACCTGGGTCAGGCCGATGCTGGCTTGCCAGTTCACCAGGCGTTCGTCCCGGGGCACTGCGGCCGATTCGTCGCCAAGCAGTTGGTAGCAGTCGCTCAACGGCGGGAAGGCCTGGTCGAAATGCGGCGAGAAGTAATCGGCGCGGTCGCTGGACACCGCTTGCTCGCGCAGGTCGAGCAGGGCATGGGGCTTGAGCTGGCGCGCGTGCTGTTCGGCGCGTTGCAGTGCTGCTTGCAGGCCGGCCTGGGACAGGTCATTGGTGGCGGCATAGGCTTCGACCCCGCTGACCCGCACGGTGAGCATCGCACCTTCATCACGGTTCAGGCTGGGCGGTTCGGCGACGTTCTTGCGCACCGACAAATGCTGGCCGGATTCGCGCACATAACGCAGGGAAAAGAATTCAGCGCCCGTGCGCAAGGCAGCGAACCGCTGCTTGAGCCGGGGGTGGAAGTCGAACATGAAACCTCCTTGTCTGGAGTGGCGATGCAGCGAGGTGCGGCGCAGTGACGCGGTGGCTCTAGAGTAGGCCTGGGGTGGGGGAGGGATCAAGGCAGATGGGAGTTTTGCGGTGTGGCAGTCAGAGAAATAGGCTGAATGGGCTGGCCCCTTCGCGAGCAGGCTCGCTCCCACAGTGGGTTTTCAGTGGTCACAAAATCTGTGTTCGCCTCAGAACCCCTGTGGGAGCGGGCTTGCTCGCGAAGACGGCGGTACATTCAACATTGATGCAAGCTGACCCACCGCTTTCGCGAGCAAGCTCGCTCCCACAGTGGGGTTTTCAGTGGTCACAAAGTCTGTGTCCACCACCCAACCCTTGTGGGAGCGAGCTTGCTCGCGAAGGCCGCGCCGCGGTCTTGAGTCTTACTGCGTAGCGGTCGCCACTTCACGCAACGGCTTGCCGCGCACCGGCGCATCACCGGCCACGTAGTACGGTGCGGTGCTGCGTGGCAGGGGTTTGCGGCCGCGGATCCTGTCGGCGATTTTCTCGGCCATCATGATCGTCGGTGCGTTGAGGTTGCCGGTGGTGATGATCGGCATGATCGAGGCATCGACCACGCGCAACCCTTCCATGCCGTGCACGCGGCCTTCGCTGTCCACCACGGCCATGTCGTCGGTGCCCATCTTGCACGAGCAGGACGGGTGGAACGCGGTTTCGGCGTGCTCGCGGATGAACTGGTCCAGTTGTTCGTCCGTCTGTACCTCGATACCCGGGCTGATCTCGCGACCACGGAATGGATCGAGCGCCGGTTGCTGCATGATTTCGCGGGTCAGGCGGATGCCATCGCGAAATTCCTGCCAGTCCTGCTCGGTCGCCATGTAGTTGAACAGGATGCTCGGGTGCTGGCGCGGGTCCTTGGACTTGGCCTGGATCCGACCACGGCTGGGCGAACGCATGGAACCCATGTGTGCCTGGAAACCATGCTCCTTCACGCCGTTGCTGCCGTTGTAGTTAATCGCCACCGGCAGGAAGTGGTACTGGATGTTCGGCCATTCGAAATCCGGGCGCGTGCGGATGAAACCGCCGGCCTCGAACTGGTTGCTGGCGCCGATGCCGGTGCCATTGAACAGCCATTCGGCACCGATGGCTGGCTGGTTGTACCAGAGCAGCGACGGGTACAGCGAGACCGGTTGGGTGCAAGCGTATTGCAGGTACAACTCCAAGTGATCCTGGAGGTTTTCACCGACGCCCGGCAGATCGTGGACCACCGGGATGTCGAGGTTTTCCAGCAGCTTGGCCGGGCCGACGCCAGAGCGTTGCAGGATCTGCGGCGAGGCGATGGCGCCGGAGCACAGCAGCACTTCCTTGCGCGCCCGGGCTTCGACGCGCTCTTCGGCGGCGCCCACCAGGTAACGCACGCCGACCGCGCGCTTGCCTTCGAACAGGATCTTGTCGGTCAAGGCATGGGTGACGATGGTCAGTGTCGAGCGTTTCTTGGCGACGTCCAGGTAACCGCGGGCGGTGCTGGCGCGACGGCCGTTGGGCGTGACGGTACGGTCCATCGGGCCGAAACCTTCCTGCTGGTAGCCGTTGAGGTCCTCGGTACGGGGGTAACCGGCCTGCACGCCGGCTTCGACCATGGCGTGGAACAACGGGTTGTTGCCAGCCTTGGGCGTGGTCACGCTGACCGGGCCGTCGCCACCGTGGTAGTCGTTCGGGCCGATGTCGCGGGTTTCGGCCTTACGGAAATACGGCAGGCAATCGAGGTAGGTCCAGTCTTCCAGACCCGGCAGCTTGGCCCAGTTGTCATAGTCCAGGGCGTTGCCGCGGATGTAGCACATGCCGTTGATCAGCGAAGAACCGCCCAGGCCCTTGCCGCGACCGCACTCCATGCGGCGGCCGTTCATGTGCGGCTCCGGGTCGGTCTCGTAGGCCCAGTTGTAGCGACGGCCCTGCAGGGGGAACGCCAGGGCAGCGGGCATTTGCGTGCGGAAGTCCAGGCGATAGTCCGGGCCGCCGGCTTCGAGCAGCAGGACGGTGACGCCTTCGTCTTCGGTCAGGCGGGTGGCCAGGGTATTACCGGCCGAGCCGGCACCGATGATGATGTAATCGAATTCTTGGGACATGAAATGCACCCTCTTTTTGAATTGGGTTCAGGTCGCGGTCATCGAGTGCCACATTCTCTGTGGCGAGGGAGCTTGCTCCCGCTCGGCTGCGCAGCAGTCGCAAACAGGGCGACCGTGTTCTGTCTGGAAAACTCAGGGGCCTGAAGTGGGGCCGCTTCGCGGCCCAGCGGGAGCAAGCTCCCTCGCCACAAGGGCCCTCGCCTCAGGTCCGGTGTCAGATCAGAACACCGACGTGTAGTCGCCCAACTCGACCTGTACCGACTTGATGCGGGTGAAGTTGTTCAGCGAGCTGATGCCATTCTCCCGGCCAACGCCCGATTGCTTGTAGCCACCGACCGGCATTTCCGCCGCCGATTCGCCCCAGGCGTTGATCCAGCAGATGCCGGCTTCGAGCTGGTGGATCACGCGGTGGGCGCGGTTCAGGTCACGGGTCACGACGCCCGCGGCCAGGCCGAAGTCGGTGTCGTTGGCGCGGCGGATCACTTCTTCTTCGGTGTCGTAGGTGAGGATGCTCATCACCGGGCCGAAGATTTCTTCACGCACGATGGTCATCTCATCGGTGCAATCGGTGAACACCGTCGGCGCAACGAACGCGCCCTTGGCGAATTCGCCTTCGGTCAGGCGACCGCCGCCGCACAGCAGGCGCGCGCCTTCGGCTTTGCCTTTCTCGATGTAGCCCAGCACGCTTTCCATGTGGGCGAAGCTCACCAGCGGGCCGAAATTGGTGTTTTCGTCTTCTGGGTTGCCGACGCGGATGCGCGCCACGCGCTCGGCAATCTTGGCTTCGAAGGCGGCCTTGAGGTGGCTCGGCACGAACACGCGGGTGCCGTTGGTGCAGACCTGGCCGGAGCTGTAGAAGTTGGCCATCATCGCGGTGTCGGCGGCGCGATCCAGGTCGGCGTCGTCGAAGATGATCAGCGGCGACTTGCCGCCCAGCTCCATGGTCACGTCCTTGAGCGACGAGCTCGAGGCGCTGGCCATGACTTTCTTGCCGGTGTCGGTGCCGCCGGTGAAGGAAATTTTCTCGATGCGCGGATGCTCGGTCAGCCAGGTGCCGACTTCACGGCCGCTGCCGGTCAGGACGTTGAACACGCCCGCTGGAACGCCGGCCTCGGTGTAGATCTCGGCCAGTTTCAGCGTGGTCAGCGAGGTGACTTCGCTCGGTTTGAAGATCATCGCGTTGCCGGCGGCCAGGGCCGGTGCGGATTTCCATAGGGCGATCTGGATCGGGTAGTTCCACGCGCCGATACCGGCCACCACGCCCAGGGGCTCGCGGCGGGTATAGACGAAGGATGTGGTGCGCAGCGGCACCTGCTCGCCTTCGATGGCAGGGACCAGGCCGGCGTAGTATTCCAGCACGTCGGCACCGGTGACGATGTCGACGTATTTGGTTTCGGAGAAGGATTTGCCGGTGTCCAGGGTTTCCAGGGCGGCCAGTTCATCGTTGCGCTCGCGCAGGATGTCCACGGCGCGACGCAGGATGCGCGAACGCTGCATGGCGGTCATGGCGGCCCAGACTTTCTGGCCCTTTTCGGCGCTGACCACGGCGCGCTCGACGTCCTCGAACGTTGCGCGCTGCACCAGGGCGAGTACTTCACCGTTGGCCGGGTTGATGGCTTCGAAAGTGGCGTCGCCGCTGGCATCGCTGTACGCGCCATCGATGTAGAGTTTTTGCAGTTCGAAACGGGCCATAAAGTCCTCGCAAGTGCATGAGTGGTTGGCTGGCCACCGAGCGTGTCGTTTATAGCTGACTACGCGCTGCGGTGACGGTTCAGGAGTCGAGCGGTTCTGTGTGCTCTGGCGCTCCTGTTTTGGCCAGTTGGAAATCCATGTATTCGTAAGCGATCTGGTGCGCCTGGGCGGTATCGAACGCGTCTCCCGACAGCGCGCCGCGCAGCCACAAACCGTCAATCAGCGCGGCCAGGCCCCGTGCCGCGCTGCGTGCCTGGTCAACGGGCAACACGCGGCGGAACTGGCAACACAGGTTGGAATACAGACGGTGATCGTTGATCCGCTGCAACCTGTGCAAAGACGGGTGATGCATGCTGGTGGCCCAGAAGGCCAGCCAGGTTTTCATTGCCGGGCCGTTGACCTGGCTGGCGTCGAAGTTGCCTTCGATGATCACCTTGAGGTGAGCCCGCGGGCTCGAGTCCGTCAGCGCTTGACGCCGCGCGGTGACGTTCTCGCTCAAGACAGTCATCAGGTACTGGGCCGTCGCCGCGATCAGGCCGTTCTTGTCCTGAAAGTAGTGACTGATGATGCCGTTGGAAACACCGGCCAAACGAGCGATCAGCGCAATGCTGGCGTCCCCCATGCCGACCTGATCGACCGCTTGCAACGTAGCTTCGATCAATTGTTGGCGGCGGATGGGTTGCATACCGACCTTGGGCATCTAGCACATCTCCTTAGGCCCGCAGGCGGACGAGTGCAGTCCGTCATGGCGAGGGCCAGTCTATTTTGTTTTGATTGAACGTTCAATCAACAAAGAATAAGCTCTGCGACAATTCGTCGCGATTTGCCGAAATTTCCTACGCGTAAATGGCGCAGAAGCGAGACATCAAGGACCCAAGACCCACGCAATGACGGGGGCAAGGGCTTTAAGGGTGTCTTTATAACACCCGTCGGTCGGCTGCCCACTCACCGATTGGTCGGGTACCGCGTTGCCTTGTCCTTCTCCCGCACTGCCTGGAGCATCCGTGCAATGAGTTCTGCCTTTCTAATAAAGACCCCACCGCAGAAGGTGACGGTCAACGGTTGGGTGTTCTACACCTCCACCGCGCTGATTCTGTTGCTGACCGCCATTCTGATTATCGCCCCGCAGGAGGCCGGTCGTTTGCTCGGCATCGCCCAGGCGTGGTTGTCCCGCAGCTTTGGTTGGTACTACATGGTGGTCATCGCCGCTTACCTGGTGTTCGTGGTTGGCCTGGCGTTTTCCTCCTACGGCAAGCTCAAGCTGGGCAGCAAGGACGACACGCCGGATTTCAGCTACGGCGCCTGGGCCGGGATGCTGTTTTCGTCGGGTATCGGCATCTCCTTGCTGTACTTTGGCGCCTCCGAGCCGCTGGACCATTTCTTCAACCCGCCCGAAGGCGTGGCCGGCAGTCAACAGGCGGCGCGGCAGGCGGTGCAGTTGACGTTCTTGCACTGGGGCCTGCACGGCTGGGCGATCTACGCCTTGGTGGGCTTGGCCGTGGCGTATTTCGCCTACCGGCACAATCAGCCGCTGGCCCTGCGTTCGGCGTTGTATCCGCTGGTGGGAGAGCGCTGGGTCAAGGGTGCGGCCGGTCACGCGGTGGACGGTTTCGGCATGTTCGTGACTCTGCTGGGGCTGGTGACCAACCTGGGGATCGGCTCGTTGCAGGTGGCGTCCGGGCTGGAAAACCTGTTCGGCATGGAACACAGCAACACCAATCTGCTGATCGTGATCATCGTGATGAGCACGGTGGCGACCATCGCGGCGGTGTCCGGTGTGGAGAACGGTATCCGTCGGCTGTCGAACCTGAACATCGTGCTGTTCAGTGGCCTGCTGATCTTTGTGCTGCTGTTCGGTCCGACCCTGCACCTGCTCAACGGTTTCGTTCAGAACATTGGCGACTACCTCAACGGTGTGGTGCTCAAGACCTTCGATCTGTACGTCTACGCGGACGACAGCGCCAAGTCTGGCCGCTGGATGGGCCTATGGACGCTGTTCTATTGGGCCTGGTGGATTTCCTGGGCGCCTTTTGTCGGCATGTTCATCGCGCGCATTTCTCGTGGGCGTTCCGTGCGCGAGCTGGTGGCGGGCGTATTGTTGATTCCCCTGGGCTTCACCCTGGCCTGGCTGTCGATCTTCGGTAACTCGGCCCTGGACCTGGTGATGAACCACGGCGCGGTCGAGTTGGGCAAGACGGCGCTGACGCAGCCGTCGATGTCGATCTACCAGCTGCTTGAATTCTATCCGGCATCGAAGATTGTCATCGGTGTGTCGATCTTTGTCGGTTTCGTCCTGTTCCTGACCCCGGCCGACTCCGGCGCGGTGATGATGGCGAACCTTTCGTGCCAGGGCGGCACCGTTGACGAAGACGCGCCCCATTGGCTGCGGATCTTCTGGTCGGTGGTGATTACGCTGGTGACGATCGGCCTGTTGTTTGCCGGCAACTTCGAAGCGATGCAGACCATGGTGGTGCTGGCCGGATTGCCGTTCTCGGTGGTGTTGGTGTGCTTCATGTTCGGTTTGCACAAGGCCATGCGCCAGGATGTGCAGGCGGAGCAGGAGCGGGCGGAGTTGGCGGTGCTGCGGGCCTATAGCTGACCTTCTGCCTGGCCCTGCTCTTGTGGCAGAGGGGCTTTTGTGGCGAGGGAGCTTGCTCCCGCTGGGTTGCGGAGCGACCCCAAACCGGCCAAGCACGGTGTACCTGAAGGTTCGTGTCGCCTGGATTGCGACTGCTGCGCAGCCGAGCGGGAGCAAGCTCCCTCGCCACAGTTATCAGCATTCCAAGCTCAATATCAGCATTCCAAGCTCAGTATCGGCGTTCCAAGCCAGTACCAGCATTTCAAACCCTGGTATGAGCATCAGCCTTGGAAGGCGCAAACAAAAACGCCGCGATCATCTCGCGGCGTTTTTGTGTGCGTGGGGTTAGCCCAGGTTCTTGCCGAGCAGTGCGTGGTACAGCTCGCTGTCGCCCAGGATCCCGACGACTTTCTGATTGTCGTGGAGCACCAGTTTGTTGCCGGTCTGGTAGCGGATCTGCAACGCATCGCGCATGCCGATGTTGGAGTCCACCAGGGTCGGACGTCGGCCCAGGCCTTCGACCGCTTGGCCTGGAGCCCAGTTTTGCAGGTCCAGGGCCGCGCCGTTCTGCCGGGCGCCCTTGATGGTGTTGCCGTCGGCCAGGTCGAGCCAGGAGTCGCCACCCGGGTCCAGGCAGACCGAACCGTTGATGCGCTTGCAGTTGTCCAGGGTGCGCATCAGGCTGCGGCCGCAGAGGACGTTGAGCGGGTTGGTGTGGGCGACGAAGGTGCGCACATAGTCGTCGGCCGGGTTCAGCACGATTTGTTCCGGCTTGCTGTACTGGATGATCCGGCCGTCTTTCATGATCGCGATACGGCTGCCCAGCTTCAGGGCTTCGTCGAGGTCGTGGCTGACGAACACAATGGTCTTGCTCAGCTTGCGTTGCAGCTCCAGAAGTTCGTCCTGCAGGCCTTGGCGGATCAATGGGTCGAGGGCCGAGAACGGTTCGTCCATCAGCAGGATGTCGGCGTCCATCGCCAGGGCGCGGGCCAGGCCGACCCGTTGCTGCATGCCGCCGGACAATTCGTCGGGCTTCTTGTTGCGCCACTGGGTCAGGCCCACCAGCTCAAGCTTCTCATCCACCAGCTTCTTGCGTTCCTTCTCCGGTCGGCCCTGCATTTCCAGGCCGAAGCTGATGTTCTCGCGCACCGTCAGCCAAGGCATCAGGGCGAACTTCTGGAACACCATGGCGATGCGCTTGGTGCGCATCATCTTCAGCTCGGCGGGGGTGCAGGATGCAATGTCGATCTGCCGGTTTTCGTGCTCGACGAACAGCTTGCCGCGGCTCACGGTGTTCAAGCCGTTGATGCAGCGCAGCAGACTGGATTTGCCGGAGCCGGACAGGCCCATCAAGACACAGATTTCGCCTTTCTCGATGTCCAGGCTGGCTTTTTCCACGCCGACGATTTGCCCGGTTTTCTTCAGGATTTCGTTGCGGGTCATGCCCTGGTCGAGCAGCTTGAGGGCCTCGCGAGGGTCCCTGGCGAAGATCACGTCAACGTCTTCAAAGCGAATTATGCTCATGCGTCACCCCCTACTTTGGCGTCGGGTTGTTTGCAGATTCGGTCGAGCATGATCGCCAGCAGGACGATCGCCAGGCCGGCTTCGAAGCCCAGGGCGATATCGGCGGTGTTCAATGCGTTGACCACGGGTTTGCCCAGGCCATCGGCGCCCACCAGCGCGGCGATCACCACCATCGACAACGACAGCATGATGCACTGGGTGATACCGGCGGCGATGCTTGGCATGGCGTGGGGCAGTTCGATGCGCGACAGGAGCTGGCGACGGGAGCAGCCGAAGGCTTTGCCGGCGTCCATCAGTTCGTCCGGGACGTCGCGGATGCCCAGGTAGGTCAGGCGGATGGGCGCGGCAATCGCGAACACCACCGTGGAGATCAGGCCCGGGACCACACCCAGACCGAACAGGGTCAGGGTAGGAATGAGGTAGACGAAGGTCGGTACGGTCTGCATCAGATCGAGCACCGGACGCATCATCGTGTAGAACATCGGCTTGTGCGCGGCAACGATGCCCAGCGGCACGCCGATCAGTACGCAAACCAGGGTCGCGAACAGCACCTGGGCGAGGGTTTCCATGGTCTCTTGCCAGTAACCCAGGTTGAGAATCAGTAGAAAGGACGCGATGACAAATACAGTCAGGCCCCATTTGCGCTGGATGAAGTGCGCCAATAGCGCAATGAGGCCGATCAGGGCCAGGGGGTTGAACCAGGTCAGCGCAAACGTCACGCCGTGAATCATCGTTTCCAGGAACAGCGCGATTGCGTCGAAGGTGTTGGCGCCGTTTTGCGTCAACCATTCGACAAAGCCCGCGATGTACTGGCCCAAGGGTATTTTCTGATCAATAAGCATGGTAGTGAACGTCCGCATGCAAGGGAATAAACAGCCCGGGCGAGCGAACTCGCCCGGCATAACATAAGCAGTTATTGCGCAAGCTTGGCTTTCACGGCCTCCAGGCCAGGTTTACCGTCAATGGTGGTCACGCCAGCGAGCCAGGTATCGAGTACCTGTGGGTTTTTCTTCAGCCAGGCCTTGGCGGCGGCCTCAGGTTTCATCTTGTCGTCGAGCACGTTGCCCATCAGCGTGCTTTCCATGTCGACGGTGAACTCCAGGTTTTTCAACAGCTGGCCGACGTTGCTGCATTCCTGGCTGTAGCCCTTGCGGGTATTGGTCGCCACGGTCGCGGCACCGAAGTCGGGGCCGAAGAAATCGTCGCCGCCGGTCAGGTACTGGATTTTGAAACGGGTATTCATCGGGTGTGGGGCCCAGCCGAGGAACACCACGTCGGTGCCACGCTTGGCGGCGCGATCGACCTGCGAGAGCATGCCCGCTTCACTCGACTCGACGACTTTGAAGCCGGCGTCCTTCAGGCCGAAGGCGTTCTTTTCGATCATGCTCTGGATCAGGCGGTTGCCGTCGTTGCCCGGCTCGATGCCGTAGATCTTGCCGTCGAGTTCTTTCTTGAATTTGGGGATGTCGGCGAAGTCTTTCAGTCCCTTCTCATACAGGCCCTGGGGCACGGCGAGGGTGTACTTGGCGCCCTTGAGGTTGGTGCGCACGGTTTCCACGGTGCCGGCTTCGCGGTAGGCCTTGATGTCGTTTTCCATGGTCGGCATCCAGTTGCCGAGGAACACATCCATGTTCTTGCCATCGGCCAGGGACTTGTAGGTCACCGGCACGGAAATCATGGTGGTCTTGGTCTTGTAGCCCAGCGCATCCAGCACCACGCTGGTGGTCGCCGTGGTCACGGTAATGTCGGTCCAGCCGACATCGGAGAAGTTGACGGTGCTGCACTTTTCGGGTTCTGCGGCGTTGGCCAGCATCGGAAGACTCAGCATGGCGGCCAACAACAACGGCTTGGAACCTTTCATGGGTGGACTCCTGGTGTTTTATCGGCGGTGTCCGGTCAGGACAACCGCGCTTATGGATGTTGCGGTTGGTGGCGCGTGGGCACTCTTCTGACACGCGGCCTTGCAAACGAGCCGTAACCGATCATGTACCAGCGCAAATCTGACGCCTACAGGGTGGGTCGTATCCAGTACAGGGATGGTCGCATCCAGTGTCGGTGACGTCGTTTACAGATTTTTTCCGCCCCCGATGGACCTCTGACACGCAGAAAAACGCCGCAAAACCGGGCGCAGGGAGGGGCGGCGTTGCTGGGCATGATTGCGTCGGTGTCAGACGTCGGGCACCCAGGCAAAAACCGGATGATGCGGCCATCCCGGCGTTGAGCGTAGCAGCTCCGTCACCGGACGCTCCTGCGCCCGGATGTGCCTGTTCTGGAGGTTATCGGCAATGGCAATCAGCGTTTTCGACTTGTTCAAAATCGGTATCGGCCCGTCCAGTTCCCACACCGTGGGCCCCATGCGTGCCGCGGCGCTGTTCGTTGAAGCGCTGAAGGCCAAGGCCCTGCTCAATGATGTGCGCCGGGTCGAAGTGCAATTGTTCGGTTCGCTGTCGGCCACCGGCATCGGCCACGGCAGCGACAACGCCGTGATCATGGGCCTGATGGGAGAGTGGCCGGACGCAATCGACCCGTCGCAGATCGGCCCGCGCATCGAGTTGCTGCGTGAAACCCAGACCCTGCTGCTCGACGGTCGCCTGCCGGTACCGTTCGTATGGTCCCGGGACATGCGCCTGATCGACGAGAACCTGCCGTTCCACCCTAATGCGATGACCCTGGTGGCCGAGGGCGCCGACGGCGAGCTGCACCGTGACACGTATTACTCGGTCGGCGGCGGCTTTGTCGTCGATCAGGCCCAGGCCACCAGCGGCGTGGTGGACTTGGATCGTACTGAGCTGCCGTACGATTTTTCCAGCGCCGAAGAATTGCTCCAGTTGTGCCGCACCCACGACCTGCGGGTGGCCGAGTTGATGCTGGCCAACGAAAAGGTCTGGCGTTCCGAAGAAGAGATTCGCAGTGGCCTGATGAAACTGTGGCGGGCCATGCAGGACTGCGTCGAGCAGGGCCTCAAGCACGAGGGCATCCTGCCGGGCGGCTTGAATGTGCGTCGGCGCGCGGCCAAGTTGCACCGCAGCCTGCAAGAGCTGAACAAGCCCAATGTCATCGGCTCGACCCTGAGCGCCATGGAGTGGGTCAACCTGTTCGCCCTGGCGGTCAACGAAGAGAACGCCGCCGGCGGGCGCATGGTCACCGCGCCGACCAACGGTGCGGCGGGGATCATCCCGGCGGTACTGCATTACTTCATGAAGTTCAGCGAAGCGGTCACCGACGCCAACGTCGTGGATTATTTCCTCGGTGCGGCGGCCGTCGGGATCCTGTGCAAGAAGAACGCCTCGATCTCCGGCGCCGAAGTCGGCTGCCAGGGCGAGGTGGGATCGGCTTGCGCCATGGCGGCGGCGGGCTTGGCGGAGATCCTCGGGGCCACGCCGGAGCAATTGTGCAACGCCGCGGAAATCGGCCTGGAGCACAACCTCGGCCTGACCTGCGACCCAGTCGGCGGCCTGGTGCAGGTGCCGTGCATTGAGCGTAACGCGATCGCCGCGGTCAAGGCCATCAACGCCGCCCAAATGGCCTTGCGCGGTGACGGCCAGCATTTCATCTCCCTGGACCGGGTGATCCGCACCATGCGCGATACCGGTGCCGACATGCATGACAAATATAAAGAGACTTCGCGCGGTGGCTTGGCGGTCAGTGCGGTGGAGTGCTGATTCGAAATCTCCACCGCACTCTGTGGCGAGGGAGCTTGCTCCCGCTGGGGCGCGAAGCGCCCCCAGGCGACGTCATGATGTCAGGAATATTTCACAAGCCGGATTTGCGACCGCTTCGCGGTCGAGCGGGAGCAAGCTCCCTCGCCACAGATGAATGTAAAAACCGCTCGTAAAATGAACACCCATCCCCAAACGCGCCACCTTTTAGCGCGTCGCAAACAGATAAGGCGTGACTTATCGGTCACGCCTTTGTACGCCGCCCCACCGTCCGTCCCCGCGCTTGCGGTGACAACCCTCGCGCAAACGGCGCAGCCCAGTTCCCACAAGTGCTACCGAACTGCTCACGGCCCTTTGTGACCGGTGCCTGCCGCCATGGATGGCAGCTAAAACCTGGACGCGATCCACCCCTTATATAGACAGGCCGCCATGTCGTTTTCAGGATTTATTGAACACACATTCAATTTTAGGCATGGCAATTGCTCTATCCCGATAAAGCCCCGTCTCACGCAAGAGAATGATGGGCAATAACAAGAGCCTCCGCCTGAGGCCATCACCCGCTTTGTGTGAGGAGATACCGCGATGACGACGTCCAACTCCGGGGCCCAACCCCAGAACCGTGCGCCTCAATCCATCGGCTTTTTGCTGCTGGACAATTTCACGCTGATTTCCCTGGCGTCCGCGGTGGAACCGCTACGCATGGCCAACCAACTGTCCGGTCGCGAGCTGTATCGCTGGACCACCCTGACCGTCGACGGCGGCCAGGTATGGGCCAGTGATGGCTTGCAGATCACCCCCGACGCCTCCATGCACAAGGCACCGCCCTTGGACACCGTCATCGTCTGTGGCGGTATCGGCATCCAGCGCACCGTAACCCGTGAACACGTGTCATGGCTGCAGGGCCAGGCCCGCCAGTCTCGTCGCCTCGGCGCGGTCTGCACCGGCAGCTGGGCCCTGGCCTGCGCCGGCCTGCTGGACGGTTTCGATTGCAGTGTGCACTGGGAATGCCTGGCGGCGATGCAGGAAGCTTTCCCGCGGGTATCGATGAGTACCCGCCTGTTCACCCTCGACCGCAACCGCTTCACCAGCTCCGGCGGCACCGCGCCGCTGGACATGATGCTGCATCTGATCAGCCGCGATCACGGTCGTGAGTTGTCGGCGGCGATCTCGGAAATGTTTGTCTACGAGCGTATCCGCAACGAGCAGGATCACCAGCGTGTGCCGCTCAAGCACATGCTTGGCACCAACCAGCCGAAGTTGCAGGAAATCGTCGCGTTGATGGAGGCCAACCTCGAAGAGCCGATCGACCTGGACGAATTGGCGGTGTACGTCGCCGTGTCCCGGCGTCAGCTGGAGCGGTTGTTCCAGAAATACCTGCACTGCTCGCCGTCGCGCTATTACCTCAAGCTGCGGCTGATCCGTGCGCGGCAACTGCTCAAGCAGACGCCGATGTCGATCATCGAAGTGGCCTCGGTGTGCGGCTTCGTCTCCACCCCGCACTTCTCCAAATGCTACCGCGAATACTTCGGCATTCCACCGCGCGACGAGCGCGTCGGTTCCAACACCACGCAACAGGTGGCGATGATGCCACTGCCGCAAGCGCTGGTGCTGTCGCCATTGTCCGGGCCGCTGTCGGCGCTGAGCCAGGCGCGTAATGAGTCGACGTTTGCCAGGGTGTGGCTCTCGCCCGCGGCGCCTTGGTGGCGCGGGAGCTTGCTCCCGCTGGAGCGCGTAGCGGTACCAAGCTTTTTGGGGCTGCTACGCAGCCCAGCGGGAGCAAGCTCCCTCGCCACAAGGTCAGGCGCTATGGTTCTGCTGGTATTGCGTCAATGCCGGCAACAGCTGCTTATCGATCGCCTGGCGCACGGCCGGCAGGATGGTGGCGCTGCTGGTGTACATGTCCTTGACCATCCGCCGCAATTCATTGGCGCGGGCCCTGTCCAGCCCGCGCACGGCGCATTCGCATGCCTGCTCGGCGGTGGAGCCGCTGGGTATTTGCAGTCCCAGGGCCTTGAGATGGCCCAGCAGGTCTTCCTGGTCGATCAAATCGGCGTGCATCATGACGCTTTTCCTTGTTCAGGGATTGGGGTCGTGTCTCGATTCTGGTAGCCACCCGAAGCGGCGGCAAGGGTAAATGGTCGCAATGTCATGAATGACTATGGAGGCGTCGTTTTCGGCTAACTTGCCCAGGCCTGGACTGGGCACACTGGCCCCAAGCTGAATCACG
This sequence comes from Pseudomonas sp. LARHCG127, assembly GCF_052871455.1. NCBI lineage: Bacteria > Pseudomonadati > Pseudomonadota > Gammaproteobacteria > Pseudomonadales > Pseudomonadaceae > Pseudomonas > Pseudomonas sp. LARHCG127. The sequence continues at coordinate 153,603 of NZ_JBIXJT010000014.1, read as the reverse complement.
ATGGTTTGGTCACCCTCGCGCGACGGCTCCTCCAGTAACGCTCCTGCCCCGATCCTGTCACGGCTTGATCGGGGATTTTTTTGCCTGTGTGAATCTGGGGAAAGTGCGTTGTTTGATCGGGCGCTATCGCGAGCAAGCTCGCTCCCACAGGGGAATGCGGCCGCCTGTGGGAGCGAGCTTGCTCGCGATGAACGATGACGCGGTCTAGCGTTGCAACACCAGAATCCGCGACAACAACTCATCCCGATCCACATAACACCCCTGGAAATGCCGGGCCCCGGTGGCCGGGTCGAAGGCGTTGCGGGCGTGGAGGGTGCGGCGGTTGTCGAAGCACCAGAACTGGCCGGGTTCGAGGCGCTGTACCAGGCGAAATTGCGGCTCGCGGGTCAGGGCGATGAAGCGGCGGTAGGCGCGGTAAAGCCTGGGCATCTGCTCGACCGAGGTGTCGAAGGGCCCACGCAGGAAGTTCGCCATGCGGATTTCCGCGACCTGCCCCAGCGCATCCAGCGCGATGATGGGCGCCAGGCAGCGGTAGTCGCTGTGGCGGTCCTTGTTGCGAAACTCCACCGGGATCTGGCACAGCGCGTCGAAGGCCTCGGGGTCTTCCTGGCGCAGCGTCTCGGCAATGGCAAAGCCGTCGACAAAAATGCTCTCGCCGCCGTCGGCGTCGTTCACCAGGCAATGCAAGAACTGCAGCCCCGGCTGCAGCTCACGGGTCGGCAGGTCGCTGTGCAGCGGCAGGTTGAAAGCGGTGTAGGCGTTGCTGTCGGCATCGGCCTTGGACTGCACGTTGAACAGCACGCCGAAGTTGCTCTCGCGGATAAAGGAAATGCGTTGGGCGATCTGTTTCAGCGAGCCGGGCTCGGTGGGCACGCCGCGTACTTGGGTCAGGCCGATGTCGCGCACCGCCAAAAGCCATTGCAGCAGCGCGTCGGCATCCGTCATCAGTGGCTGGTATTCGAACACCGGCAGTTTCAGGTCATGCCGCCACAGCTGGCGATGCGGCTTGCTCGCCAGGCGTTCGGCCCTGGATTGATCGTCATACGCATGGGCGCGCAACCAGCCCGGATCGAATAGGCTTCGGTGGCCATCCTGCCAAACCACACACAGATGGCCCGCGTCGTCGATGTTGATGTGGCGGGGCGTCACGTCTTCCGGGACATCGACAATCTCCAGGACCTGCTCGCGGGTAACGCTGTAGACGCATTGCGGGCACGGGCAGTTGTCCCTTAGCCACTGATGATGGAACGGGCTGACCCGGCCGTCGGCCCACGTCACTTGCACCCGGTCGGTCAAGGGGGTCGCAGCGGTCAATGCCTGGACAAGCGGATAGCGTCGGAAGTCGGCAACAGCGGCAGCGGTGTTCATGGCGATCTCCTGGTCGAGGCTTATCGGGCGGGTGGCAGGGCGATGACCCGACCGATGCAGGTCGGTGTCGGCAGGTCGGCTTGGCTGTCCAACAGGGCTTTGAGTCGGCCCAGGGTCTGTTCGGTGAATGGCGCTGAGCGCGGGCCGGCCAGGTCGACATGCAGCAACATCTGTTCATTGCCGGCCAGCTCTTTATCACCGCCGACCAGGTGCAGGCTGTGGTAGAGGTGCAAGCGTTTGGTGTCATGGCCGATGAGCTGCGTGTGCACCTCGACATCTGCGCCGAGCTTCACTTCGTGCAAGTAGTTGAGGTGCAGTTCGAGGGTGAACAAGGAGTGGCCGCTGGCTTCGCGGTTCTGGCTGTCCAGGCCGAGCCGGTCCATCAGCGCGTCGGTGGCGTAGCTGAAGATCAGCAAGTAGAAGGCATCGCGCAGATGGCCGTTGTAATCGACCCATTCGGGGAGGATGCGGGTTTGGTAGGGGGTGAGGGTGGGCATGACGTTGGTTCCGACAGTTGTGGTGACTGGGAGGCCGCTATCGCGAGCAAGCTCGCTCCCACAGGTTTTGTGAGCGACACAGAACCAATGTGGGAGCGAGCTTGCTCGCGATGGGCCAGCCTTGCTGGCCCAAAAAACCAAGGTTTACTCAGCGAAGGTCATTCCATGCTTTTCTTTAGTGGCTTTCACTGCCTCCAGCACCGCCAGCAGGCAATCATCACGATAGCGCTCCAGGGCCGAGATGCTGTGGCTGCCCAATTGCTCGCTCGTGCCGTTCACCACATCATCGATCAATTTCTCGGTCAGCTCCGGCGCCGGCAGGTAGGTCCAGGGCAGTTGCAACGCCGGGCCGAATTGGGCCATGAAATGCCGCATGCCGGCATCGCCGCCGGCCAGGGTGTAGGTCAGGAACGTGCCCATGAATGACCAGCGCAGGCCGGCGCCAAAACGGATCGCATCGTCGATTTCCCCGGTGGTGGCGACACCGTCGTTGACCAGGTGCAGGGCTTCGCGCCACAGCGCTTCGAGCAGGCGGTCGGCGATGAAGCCGGGGACTTCCTTGCGTACGTGCAATGGCCGCATGCCGAGGGATTCGTAGACTTCCATCGCTGCTTGCACCGCTTTGGGGGCGGTGTTCTTGCCGCCGACCACCTCCACCAGTGGCAACAAGTAGACCGGGTTGAACGGGTGCCCGACCACACAGCGTTCCGGGTGGGTGGCGTTCTCATAGAACTCGCTTGGCAGCAGGCCCGAGGTACTGGAGCCGATCAACGCGTTTGGCTTGGCGGCGGCGCTGATCTGGGCGTGCAGTTCGAGCTTGAGTTCCAGTCGCTCGGGAGCGCTTTCCTGGATGAAATCAGCGTCGCGCACGCATTCTTCGATGGTGGCGACAAAGCGCAGCCGATCCTGCGAAGCGCCGGGGGCCAAGCCCTGTTTCTCCAGGGCGCCCCAGGCATTGGCGACGCGTTTGCGCAGTGCCGCCTCGGCACCCGGCGCCGGGTCCCAGGCGACAACGTCGAGGCCATGGGCCAGGGCCCGGCTGACCCAGCCGCTGCCGATCACACCGCTGCCCAGGGCGGCGAAGGTCTTGATGTCGGTGATAAAGCTCATGGTGGTTTCCTGAAAAGAGTGAAAATCACCTGTGGGAGCGAGCTTGCTCGCGATGGCGGCGGTACTTCCGACGCATCGTCGAAGGCTGGAATATCGCTATCGCGAGCGAGCTCGCTCCCACAGGGTTATGCGTCGATTCGGTTCAGCCGCGCTGCACCAGGCCCATTTTCTTGCGACCTTCCGCCGGCGTAAGCACGCGAGCCCCAAGGCGGCTGAGGATTTCTCCGGCGCGCTCCACCAGTTGGCCGTTGGTGGCGAGCACGCCTTTGTCCAGCCAGAGGTTGTCTTCCAGCCCGACCCGCACGTTGCCCCCCAGCAGCACCGCCTGGGCGGCCATTGGCATTTGCATGCGACCGATGCCGAAGCCGGCCCACACCGCGTCGGCCGGCAGGTTGTCGACCATGGCCTTCATGGTGGTGGTGTCCGCCGGAGCCCCCCACGGGATGCCCAGGCAGAGCTGGAACAGCGGGTTGTCCAGCAGGCCTTCCTTGATCAGTTGCTTGGCGAACCACAGGTGACCGGTGTCGAAGATTTCCAGCTCGGCCTTGACCCCCAGCTCAGTGATGCGCTTGGCGCCGGCCCGCAGTTGTGCCGGGGTGGAAACGTAAATGGTGTCGCCGTCGCCGAAGTTCAGGGTGCCGCAATCCAATGTGCAGATTTCCGGCAGCAGCTCCTCGACGTGAGCCAGGCGCGTCAGCGGGCCTACCAGGTCGGTGTTGGGGCCGAACTCCATCGGTCGTTCGCCGCCGCCGATCTCCAGGTCGCCGCCCATGCCGGCGGTGAGGTTGACAATGATGTCCACGTCCGCCTCACGGATGCGCTCCATCACTTCGCGGTACAACGCCACGTCGCGGCTGAACATGCCGGTCTGCGGGTCACGGACGTGGCAATGGACCACCGTGGCCCCGGCCTTCGCCGCCTCGACGGCAGCGGCGGCGATCTGTTTCGGGGTGACCGGTACGTGGGGGCTCTTGGCGGTCGTGTCGCCAGCACCGGTGAGTGCGCAGGTGATGATGACGTCGTGGTTCATGGTGCGGGTTCCTTCAGGCGTGGTGAGTCACTGCGCAGCCCGTGTACTGCTGCGCAGATGGCGATCGGTTGATCAGTTGCTGGTGAGTTTCAGGTTGTCGGCGGCCGGCTTGCCGTCGAAGGTGGTCACGCCTTCGAGCCAACGTTGTTTGTCTTGCGGATGATCCTTGAGCCATTGCCGGGCCGATTCGAGCGGGTCCTTGTGATCGAGCAACGGTTGCATCATCCGGCTCTCGTCTTCGGCGGTGAAGGTCAGGTTACTCAGCAAGCGACCGACGTTCGGGCATTGCTCGGCGTAGTTCGGCGCGGTGACGGTCCAGACGGTGGCCATGCCTTCGTTCGGGCCGAGGGCGTCTTCGCTGCCGGTGAGGTAGGTCATTTGCACGTTGACGTTCATCGGGTGCGGCGCCCAGCCGAAGAACACCACGGCTTCCTTGCGCCGCACGGCACGGTCCACGGCGGCGAGCATGCCGGCTTCGCTGGACTCCACCAGTTGGAATTTGCCCAGGCCGAACTGGTTCTTGGCAATCATCGCCTTGATCTGGGTATTGGCGCCGGAGCCGGGTTCGATGCCGTAGATCTTGCCGCCCAACTCTTTTTCGAATTTGGCGATGTCGGCAAAGGTCTTCAGGCCCTTGTCGGCCAGGTAGGTCGGCACGGCCAGGGTGGCGCGGGCGTCCTTGAGGCTGGGCTGCTCCAGCACCTTGACCTGCTTGGCCTCGACGAACGGGGTGATGGTCTGGGTCATCAACGGGTTCCAGTAGCCCAGGAACAGGTCCAGGCGCTGGTCGCGGATGCCGGCGAAGATGATTTGCTGGGAGGCGCTGGTTTGCTTGGTCTTGTAGCCGAGGCCGTCGAGCATCACTTGGGTCAGGGCGCTGGTGGCGATGACGTCGGTCCAGTTGACCACGCCCAGGCGTACGTTCTGGCAGGCGGCGGGCTCGGCGGCCATGGCGGCCGGGCTCAAAAGCTCGGTGGCGCTGAGTGCAAGAACGCAGTAGCTGATCAGTCGTTTCATTGTCAGGTTCCTCGGCAGCTTATTGTTATGGGGCCCGGTGTCTGTGCGCCGGTGATGCCACGTTACGCAGCCCCGGGCAGGGCAAAACGCACAGCGGCGACGTGCTCTTGCACTGCAGCGACTCTTGAACGGTTGTTGCAACTGGCGTATCAAGGTCCGCACGCTGCCCGTCAACCGAGTGCGCTCCATGTCCCAGGATTTCTACTTCTTGTTGATGCCGGGTTTCTCGGCCATCGGTTTCATCTCGGCCATCGAGCCGTTGCGGGTCGCCAATCGCTTTCGCGGCGAGCTGTACCGCTGGCATGTATTGAGCATCGACGGCGGGGCGGTGCTGGCGAGCAATGGCATGTCGGTCAACGCCGATGCCGCGCTGGAGCCCTTGAAGAAAGGCGCGACCCTCTGGGTGGTGGCGGGGTTCGAGCCGCTGAAGTTCGCCACCCCGGCACTGGAACGCTGGCTGCATCGGCTGGACAACGAAGGCGTGATCCTGGGCGGCATCGACACCGGCAGCGTGGTCCTGGCCGAGGCGGGGCTGCTGGAAGGGCACCGGGTGACGTTGCACTGGGAAGCCATCGAGGCATTCAAGGAGTCTTATCCACAGCTTGGCGTGACCCAGGAGCTGTTCGAAATAGACCGTCGCCGTATCACTTGTGCGGGCGGCACCGCGTCCATCGACCTGATGCTGGACCTGATCGGCCAGGCCCACGGTTCGGAACTGGCGATCCAGGTCAGCGAGCAATTCGTGCTCGGCCGCATCCGTCCGCGCAAAGATCACCAGCGCATGGAAATCGCCAACCGCTACGGCATTCGCAACAAGAAGCTGGCGCACGTCATTGGCGAGATGGAAACCCACAGTGAACCACCACTGAGTACTTTGGCCCTGGCCGAGTCGATCAACGTCACTCGTCGCCAGCTCGAAAGGCTGTTCCGCCTGCACCTGAACGACACGCCGAGCAACTTCTACCTGCGCCTGCGCCTGGAAAAGGCCCGGCAGTTGCTGCGCCAGACCGACATGAGCGTGCTGGAAGTGAGCATCGCCTGCGGGTTTGAGTCGCCGTCGTATTTCACCCGCAGCTATCGGACCCGATTCGCGCGCTGCCCGCGTGAGGATCGGCGGCGGCAGGGGGACGGTCGGGAGCTGGTTTGACAGGCTTTTATACTCAATTATACTCGCGACTATAAATTATACCTGTCGCCATAATTGAGTATAAAACCATGTCCAAGCACCCCGGTTTTGTTTTCCGGCGTCCCGATCTGGCCCGCAATATTGTCGATGGGCTGGTCGGCGCGGGGATCCAGGATTACACCTCAGGCCTGTTCCTGGCCGCGCCAAGGCGTACCGGAAAAAGTACGTTCCTGCGCGAGGACTTGATTCCCGAATGCGAGATGCGAGGTTGGCTCGCGGTCTACGTCGACCTTTGGGCCAACAAGGAGAAGGATCCTGCCGACTTGATCGCTTCGGCCATCGCCGGGGCACTGGTGCCTTATGAGAAGGGCATCCGCAAGCTCGCCAAATCCATGGGCATCGACAAACTCAGCTTCTTGCGCACGTTGTCCTGGGATTTCAGCCAGCCGCAACTGCCAGAAGGGGCGACGCTGACCCAGGCACTGGAGCTGTTGCACCGTGCCGCGGATAAAACCGTGGTGTTGGTAATCGATGAAGCCCAGCATGCCTTGACCACCGAGGCCGGGGTCAACGCGATGTTCGGCCTCAAGGCGGCCCGTGACCAGCTCAACCAGGGGCGCGTGGGCGATACCAGTGGTCTGCGGCTGGTGTTCACCGGTTCCAATCGCGACAAGCTCGCCCACTTGGTGCTGAGTCGCAACCAACCGTTCTACGGGTCCAGCATCACGCCGTTCCCTTTGCTGGGCAAAGCCTTCACCCAGGCCTACACCGCCCATTTGAACGCACACTTGGCCCAGACCAATCAGTTCAACGCCGATGACCTGGACCAGGCGTTTGAGTTGGTAGGGCGCCGTCCGGAGATGTTGCGCAGCGTCATCGGCGAAATTGCCCTGGAGCTGGGTGAGGCGAGCCATTTGGGTGAGTTGCTGCGCAACAGCGCCGAAATGCTGCGCGCCGGCGTCTGGACCGAATTCGAGAGCGCCTGGAACGCCCTGACGGTGCCGCAACGCGCCGTGTTGCAGGTCATGGCCGAGCGCTCGCAGAACAACGAGCCCTTCGCGCCCTTCACCGATTCAACATTGGCGGCGGTGAGCAAGGCATTGAAGAGCATGGGAAGCGAAGTCGTGCCCGGTACCCAAACCATCCAATCGTGTATCGATGCGTTGCGTGAAAAGGAATTGGTGTGGAAATCCAACCGCGGTGGTTATGCGTTGGAGGACAAGGCGTTTGCGGAGTGGTTGAAGGGGTATCGCCAGCAGCGTTGAAACTTGGACAATTTCCCGTGGCGAGGGAGCTTGCTCCCGCTAGGTCGGTCCGACGCTTCGGGCGCAGCCGCCCCAGAACCAGACACCGCGGTGCAACAGGTGAACCCTGCAAACCGGTTTACGACTGCTGCGCAGCCGAGCGGGAGCAAGCTCCCTCGCCACAGGGCGGTGTCAGCAGGTCTATTTCTTCATCAGCGCCGAACACGCCGCCTTGTATGCCTCATGCTGATACTTGTTCAGCGTCGCCGGCAGGGCGACGTCATGTTTTTTGCTCTGCGCATTGATGGTCTGCGGCGACAGCAGCGTCACCTCACAACCGTCCAGCAACTGGAAAACCCCTTCGATCTTGAACGTGGTCGGGCCACCGGCGAACTCGCCCTTCTTGCTGCGCTTCTTGATGGCGATGCGTTCGATGCCGTTGTCCGTCACGAACGTCCGCACCTGGATGGCGAATGCCTTGACGTTGGCGGCGTCGTCATCGTCGTCCAGGGCGATTTTCTTGGTGCTCAGCGCAACGTGGCTCAACGCTTGCTGGTCCAGCGAGGCAACGGCGATGATCGCTTCGCTGCCTTTGATTTCGATGCCGCACGTTTTCATGTGAATCCCTTTACCAATGATGCAAGCAGCTTACCGTGCTAAACGGCTCCTGAAACATCACTCCTGCCCAATCGACTCCAAAAACTCCGACCGATCGTCGCTCACCTGGGCCATGCAGTCGTTTTCGGCGATTTTGTAGGCGTCGCTGCCGGGTTTGGCCGGGAAGGCGGCGATGGCGCAGTCGGCTTCGCGCTGTTTTTGCCACAGTTGCTGGGCGGCCTTGACCTTGGCGGTGATGTCGTTGAGCTGGGCCTTGTCGCTGGCGTAGCGGGTTTGCAGGCGCTCGTTGAGGCTCTGCAGGTTTTCGCCCAGCAATTGTTCTGCGGCGGTTTTGCCATAGGCCGAGCAGGCCAGGGTCTGGACGTCGTTTTCAACTTCGTCGCAGGGGTTGGGCTCGGTGTCTTCGGTTGCGTGTGCCAGGGTGCTGATCAGTGCCAATGCCAGGAAAAGTGATTTCATCGCGTTGCCGCTCAAGTCCAGTGAAAACCAGTGATGCGGCGGATTCTGGCGCAAGCGTCGGGTAAAGAACAGACGGGCAGGGTGGGCCCGTTGTAGCCCATTGTCGTGGATTGACGCTTTCGGCAATTCCCCTGTCGTTTTTGCACCGGGTCGCGACGGCCCTCAGGCATATGCTGGCCCCAAAGCGCCGGCACACGATTCGGCGCATGAATCGCTAACAAGGGGACTGCCTGATGAGCCCAGCCGAATTGCACGCCGACAGCATCGTTATCGACGGGCTGATCATTGCCAAGTGGAACCGCGACCTGTTCGAAGACATGCGCAAGGGCGGCCTGACCGCAGCCAACTGCACCGTGTCGGTGTGGGAGGGTTTCCAGGCCACCATCAACAACATCGTCGCCAGCCAGAAACTGATCCGCGAGAACAGCGACCTGGTGATCCCGGTGAAAACCACCGCCGACATCCGTCGCGCCAAGGAACAGGGCAAGACCGGCATCATCTTCGGCTTCCAGAACGCCCATGCGTTCGAAGACCAGCTCGGCTACGTCGAGATCTTCAAGCAGCTCGGCGTCGGTGTGGTGCAGATGTGCTACAACACCCAGAACCTGGTGGGCACCGGCTGCTACGAGCGCGACGGCGGCCTGTCGGGCTTCGGTCGCGAGATCGTCGCCGAGATGAACCGCGTCGGCATCATGTGCGACCTGTCCCACGTCGGTTCCAAGACTTCCGAAGAAGTCATCCTCGAGTCGAAGAAGCCGGTCTGCTATTCCCACTGCCTGCCGTCCGGCCTCAAAGAACACCCGCGCAACAAGTCCGATGAAGAGCTGAAGTTCATTGCCGACCACGGTGGTTTCGTCGGCGTGACCATGTTCGCGCCGTTCCTGGCCAAGGGCATCGATTCGACCATCGACGACTACGCCGAAGCCATCGAATACACCATGAACATCGTCGGTGAGGACGCCATCGGCATCGGCACCGACTTCACCCAGGGCCATGGCCAGGATTTCTTCGAAATGCTGACCCACGACAAAGGCTATGCCCGTCGTCTGACCAGCTTCGGCAAGATCATCAACCCCCTGGGCATCCGCACCGTGGGCGAGTTCCCGAACCTCACCGAGACGCTGCTCAAGCGCGGTCACCCGGAGCGGGTGGTGCGCAAGATCATGGGGGAAAACTGGGTCAACGTCTTGAAAGACGTCTGGGGCGAATAACCTCCACCGCACCGCTAATCCTCTACCTGCGGCCCTCTGCGCCGCAGGCAATACCACGAATTTCCGGAGTCAAGTTTTCATGGCCAAGATCGCCCCGCAACTGCCTATCGAAGTCGACAGCGAAACCGGTGTCTGGACGTCCGACGCCCTGCCGATGCTGTACGTACCGCGTCACTTCTTCGTCAACAACCACATGGGCATCGAGGAAGTGCTGGGCGCCGACGCCTACGCCGAGATTCTCTACAAGGCCGGCTACAAATCCGCCTGGCACTGGTGTGAAAAAGAAGCCGAGTGCCACGGCCTGGAAGGCGTCGCGGTGTTCGAGCACTACATGAAGCGCCTGTCCCAGCGTGGCTGGGGCCTGTTCAAGATCCAGGACATCGACCTGGACAAAGGCACCGCCAGCGTGAAGCTTGAGCACTCGGCGTTCGTCTATGTGTACGGCAAGGTCGGGCGCAAGGTCGACTACATGTTCACCGGCTGGTTCGCCGGCGCCATGGACCAGATCCTCGCCGCGCGCGGCAGCCAGATCCGCACCGTGGCCGAGCAGGTCTACGGCGGTTCCGAAGAAGGCCACGACGACGGCCTGTTCATCGTCAAGCCGTTGTAAGTCGAGGATCGCGCCATGGCTTTTGAAGCAATGTTCCAGCCGATCCAGATCGGCAAGCTGACCATCCGCAACCGCGTGCTCAGCACCGCGCACGCCGAGGTCTACGCCACCGACGGCGGCATGACCACCGACCGGTACGTGAAGTATTACGAAGAGAAGGCCAAGGGCGGCATCGGCCTGGCGATCTGTGGTGGCTCGTCGGTGGTTGCCATCGACAGCCCCCAGGAATGGTGGAGCTCGGTGAACCTGTCCACCGACCGCATCATCCCGCATTTCCAGAACCTGGCCGACGCCATGCACAAGCATGGCGCCAAGATCATGATCCAGATTACCCACATGGGCCGTCGCTCGCGCTGGGACGGCTTCAACTGGCCGACCCTGATGTCGCCGTCCGGCGTGCGCGAGCCGGTGCACCGTGCTACCTGCAAGACCATCGAGCCGGAAGAAATCTGGCGGGTGATCGGCAACTACGCCCAGGCCGCGCGCCGGGCCAAGGCCGGTGGCCTGGACGGCGTCGAGTTGTCCGCCGTGCACCAGCACATGATCGACCAGTTCTGGAGCCCGCGGGTCAACAAGCGTACCGACGAATGGGGCGGCAGCTTTGAAGGCCGCATGAAGTTCGGCCTGGAAGTGTTGAAGGCCGTGCGTGCCGAAGTGGGCGACGATTTCTGCGTGGGCATGCGCCTGTGCGGTGACGAGTTCCACCCGGACGGCTTGTCCCACGAGGACATGAAGCAGATCGCCAAGTACTACGACGACACCGGCATGCTGGATTTCATCGGTGTGGTGGGCTCGGGTTGCGACACCCACAACACCCTGGCCAACGTCATCCCGAACATGAGTTATCCACCGGAGCCGTTCCTGCACTTGGCCGCCGGTATCAAGGAAGTGGTCAAGGTCCCGGTGCTGCACGCGCAGAACATCAAGGACCCGAACCAGGCCACGCGGATCCTGGAGGGCGGTTACGTCGACATGGTCGGCATGACCCGTGCCCACATCGCCGACCCGCACCTGATCGCCAAGATCAAGATGGGCCAGATCGACCAGATCAAGCAGTGCGTCGGCGCCAACTACTGCATCGACCGCCAGTACCAAGGCCTGGACGTGCTGTGCATCCAGAACGCCGCGACGTCCCGTGAATACATGGGCGTGCCGCACATCATCGAGAAGTCCACCGGGCCCAAGCGCAAAGTCGTGGTGGTCGGTGCCGGCCCGGCCGGGATGGAAGCCGCGCGCGTGGCCGCCGAACGTGGGCACGATGTGACCCTGTTCGAGAAGAAGGAATTCATCGGCGGGCAGATCACCACCGCCTCGAAGGCCCCGCAACGGGACCAGATCGCCGGTATCACCCGTTGGTTCCAGCTGGAACTGGCGCGGTTGAAAGTCGACCTGCGCCTGGGCGTGGCGGCTGATGCGGCGACCATCATGGACCTGCGTCCGGATGTGGTGGTGCTGGCCGTCGGCGGCCATCCGTTCCTGGAGCAGAACGAACACTGGGGCGCCGCCGAAGGGCTGGTGGTCAGCAGCTGGGACGTCCTCGACGGCAAGGTCGCGCCGGGCAAGAACGTGCTGGTCTACGACACCATCTGCGAGTTCACCGGCATGTCGGTGGCCGACTTCCTCGCCGACAAGGGCAGCCAGGTCGAGATCGTCACCGACGACATCAAGCCGGGCGTGGCCATTGGCGGGACGTCGTTCCCCACCTACTACCGCAGCATGTACCCCAAGGAAGTGATCATGACCGGGGACATGATGCTGGAGAAGGTCTACCGCGAAGGCGACAAGCTGGTGGCGGTGCTGGAGAACGAATACACCGGCGCCAAGGAAGAACGCGTGGTGGACCAGGTGGTGGTGGAGAACGGCGTGCGGCCGGACGAAGAAATCTACTACGCGCTCAAGGAGGGTTCGCGCAACAAGGGCCAGATCGACGTCGAAGCCCTGTTCGCGATCAAGCCCCAGCCGTGCCTGGAACAGAGCGGCGATGGCTACCTGCTGTTCCGCATCGGCGACTGCGTGGCCCAGCGTAATACCCACGCGGCCATCTATGACGCCCTGCGGTTGTGCAAGGATTTCTAACGGCTTGCACATGATCCTGTGGGAGCGAGCTTGCTCGCGAAAGCGGTGGGTCAGTCAATGCAAATGTGACTGACAGAATGCAATCGCGAGCAAGCTCGCTCCCACAGGCACCGAGTAAGGCATCTCGACCTGCAAGACCCTGAGGTCTTTGGGAGCAACACCTATGTTGAACACCCTTCTTCCAATCCTGCTGTTCGCAGCCATCGGCCTCGCGGTCCTTGGCGCCTTGCGGCGGGTAAACATGTGGCGCCGGGGACGACCGGCCAAGGTCGACCTGATCGGTGGCCTCTTTGCCATGCCCAAGCGCTACATGGTGGATTTGCACCATGTGGTGGCGCGGGACAAATACATTGCCAACACCCACGTCGCCACGGCCGGTGGTGCGGTGGCGTCGATTGTGTTGGCGATCCTGGTCCACGGGTTTGGCCTGCATAACCGCTTCCTCGGCTATGCGTTGCTGCTGATGTCGGCGGTGATGTTCGTTGGCGCGATCTTCATGTACCTGCGTCGGCGCAACCCGCCAGCGCGTTTGTCGAAAGGCCCGTGGATGCGCCTGCCGAAAAGCCTGCTGGCCTTCTCGGCGTCGTTCTTCCTGGTGACCTTGCCGGTGGCGGGCATCCTGCCGGAAAACTTCGGTGGTTGGCTGGTGGCGGCGATCCTGGGCGTCGGTGTGTTGTGGGGCGTGTCGGAATTGTTCTTCGGCATGACCTGGGGCGGGCCGATGAAGCACGCCTTCGCCGGTGCCCTGCACCTGGCCTGGCACCGCCGCGCCGAGCGCTTTGGCGGTGGCCGTTCCACTGGCTTGAAGCCGCTGGACCTGACCGACCCCGCCGCACCGCTGGGCGTGGAAAAACCCAAGGATTTCACCTGGAACCAACTGCTCGGCTTTGACGCTTGCGTGCAGTGCGGCAAGTGCGAAGCGGCCTGCCCGGCGTTCGCCGCCGGCCAACCGCTGAACCCGAAGAAACTCATCCAGGACATGGTCGTCGGCCTGGCCGGCGGCACCGATGCGAAATTCGCCGGCAGTCCTTACCCAGGTAAACCTGTCGGTGAGCACAGCGGCAACCCGCACCAGCCCATCGTCAACGGCCTGGTGGATGCCGAGACCCTGTGGTCCTGCACCACCTGCCGGGCCTGCGTCGAGGAATGCCCGATGATGATCGAGCACGTCGATGCCATCGTCGACATGCGCCGCCACCTGACCCTGGAAAAAGGCGCCACGCCGAACAAGGGCGCCGAGGTGTTGGAAAACCTCATCGCCACCGACAACCCTGGCGGCTTCGCCCCGGGTGGGCGGATGAACTGGGCGGCGGACCTGAACCTGAACCTGCTCAGCGAGAAGAAATCCACCGACGTGCTGTTCTGGGTCGGCGACGGTGCCTTCGACATGCGCAACCAGCGGACCCTGCGCGCCTTCGTCAAAGTGCTCAAGGCGGCGAAGATCGACTTCGCCGTGCTCGGCCTCGAAGAACGCGACAGCGGCGACGTGGCCCGGCGCCTGGGTGACGAAGCGACGTTTCAACTGTTGGCCAAGCGCAACATCCAGACCCTGGCCAAATACAGCTTCAACCGCATCGTCACCTGCGACCCCCACAGCTTCCACGTGCTGAAAAACGAATACGGCGCCTTCGATGGCAACTACCTGGTGCAGCACCACAGCACCTATATGGCGGAGATCATCGACGCCGGGGTGCTGAATCTTGGCCAGCACAAGGGCGACAGCGTGACTTATCACGACCCGTGCTACCTGGGCCGCTACAACGGCGAATACGAGGCGCCGCGCCAAGTGCTGCGGGCGCTGGGCATCGAGGTCAAGGAGATGCAGCGTTCCGGTTTCCGTTCCCGTTGCTGCGGCGGTGGCGGCGGCGCGCCGATCACCGACATCCCGGGCAAGCAGCGCATCCCGGACATGCGCATGGACGACATCCGCGAAACCGGTGCCGAGCTGGTGGCCGTGGGTTGTCCACAGTGCACCGCGATGCTCGAAGGCGTGGTCGAACCACGGCCGATGATCAAGGACATTGCCGAACTGGTGGCCGATGCGCTGCTGGAAGACGCGGCCCCGAGCAAGCCCGTGGCCCCGGCCAAACGTGAACCCGCGGAGGTGCATTAATGAGCGACATCATCCGCCGCGACCCTCGCGCCGAGTGGATCGCCCGCAACCGCCTGCACCCACTGCACGCGGCCATGCAGCCGGTGCAGCACAGCTGGATGGGCCCCAACGGCGTCATTCGCAAGAACGTGCACGGCGTTGGTTTCATTGGCCCTAATGGGATCAAACGGATTGATCGCAGCGGTGCCCAGCAAGGTGGGGCGAGCAAACGCACCGCTGCCGTTGAAGTGCAATTGCCGCTGCATCAGGTGCCGCAACCGGCGTTCCACATCTGTGTCGTCCCGGACATGGTCGGTGGCCGCCTCAGCAGTCACGACCGCGATCTGCTGGGCCTGGCCCATCAGTTGGCCGGTAGCGACGGCGCGGTGTTGGCGGTGGTCTTCGGTGAGCACAAGGAAAGCACTTTCGCCACTGCAGGCGTGGACCGCTTGCTGGTGCTCGATGGCGAGGAATTCAGCGGTTATGCACCGGAGCAACGCGTTCAGGGCCTGCGGGCTGTGGATAACCAGTTCAACCCACGCCGTTGGCTGCTGCCTGACAGTCGCAGCGGTGGTGGTGAATTGGGCCGGCGCTTTGCCGCAGCCCTGGGCGAGCGTCCGGCCACGCGGGTGTGGCAGGTCAAGGGCGAGGAGTGCATCGGCCGCGCCGGTGCGGGCCTGCAAGACCTCGCACGGCCGTTGGCGCGCTTGATCCTGGCGGCGGCCGAATGTGCCGAGCCGGTCAGCGAAACCCGTCACGAAGCCTTGCCGGTGGAGTTATCCACAAGCGTGGCCCGCAGTTTGTCGCGGATCGAAGACCTCGGTGCGGTGGCGGTGGACCCGGGTGCGATCCCGATGGCCGAGGCCGAATTCATTTTCTCCGGCGGCAACGGGGTCAAGGACTGGGCACTGTTCCACCAGGCCGCCGCCGCCCTGGGCGCCACCGAAGGCGCTTCGCGGGTGGCGGTGGACGATGGCTTCATGGCCCGGGATCGCCAGGTCGGTGCGTCCGGCACTTGGGTCACGGCGCGGGTCTATGTGGCCGTGGGGATCTCCGGGGCGATCCAACACCTGCAAGGCATTGGCGCCTGCGACAAGGTGGTGGCGATCAACCTCGATCCGGGCTGCGACATGATCAAACGGGCAGACCTGTCGGTGATTGGTGACAGCGCGGCGATTCTCCAGGCCTTGATCGCGGCGGTAGAGGCTTACCGCAACGAAGCCAAGCGCGATGCGGCTTAAGCTAAGGAAACGTTCATGAGTACCCAAGTGATCAGCCTCGTCTCCATTGGCGCCCACCCGACCTCTGGTCGACCTCGACGGGCCGAACAGGACGCCCGGGCCGTGGAGCTGGGCCTGCAACTGGCCGGCAACGACTTGCAAGTGCTGCACGCCGGCGACGTGGCCGAGCCGGCCCTGCGCGCCTACCTGGGCATGGGCCTGGATGAACTCCACGTCTTGGAAAATCCCGACGGGGCCGACGCCCTGCCGGCCTTGACCGACTACCTACGTGACGCTGGCGCCCAAGTGGTGCTCACCGGCAGCCAGGCGGAAACCGGCGAGGGCTCGGGCATGTTGCCGTTTTTGTTGGCGGAAAACCTCGGCTGGCCTCTGGTGGTGGGGCTGGCCCAGGTCGAGTCCATCGAAAACGGCGCGGCCCTGGTGCTGCAAGCCTTGCCTCGCGGCCAACGGCGACGTCTCAAAGTACGCCTGCCGTTCCTGGCCACTGTGGATAACGCTGCGCCAAAACCTCGGCAAAGCGCCTACGGCCCGGCCCGGCGTGGAGCGTTGCATGCCGAGGAGGTCGAAGTGATCGACGACACCCTGCTGGCGGTAGCCACCCTGCAACCGGCCAAACCACGGCCCAAACGCTTGAAAGTGATCAAGGCCAAGAGCGGCGCCGACCGCATGAAAGCCGCCACGGCCAAGGCCAGCGGCGGAGGCGGACAAGTGCTCAAGGGCGTGAGCCCGGAGGCGGGGGCCGAGGCGATTCTCAAGTTGCTGGTGGAGGAAGGGGTGGTTCGCTAGACCCAGACTCACTGCATGACCCCATGTGGGAGCGAGCTTGCTCGCGATAGCCATCCATCAGTCACTACAGGGTTGACTGTGCTGACGCCATCGCGAGCAAGCTCGCTCCCACAGGGAATTGGTGGAGCAACTGAGGCTCGTATCAAGCCCAAGCATTGGAGCCCAGCAATGGAAGTTGAATTTCGTCCGGCCTTGCCCACGGATGCACGGGAGATCGCCCGTCTGTTCCGGATTTCTTCGGAGGGTGCGTCGGATTACATCTGGAGCCAATTGGCGGAGCCAGGGCAGGACCTCTTGGAAGTAGGGGCCGCTCGTTATGCCCGAGAGAATGTCGATTTTTCCTACCAGAACTGTTTGGTCGCCCAGGCGGATGGCCGGGTCATCGGCATGATGCACTGTTATGTCACGCGCGAGGATCCGCTGGCGGCGCCGGTGATGGATCCGGTCCTGGCGCCCTACGCCGACATGGAAGTGCCCGACACCCTCTATATTTCAAGCCTGGCCCTGCATGAAGGCTGGCGTAACAAGGGGCTCGGCGTGCGCTTTCTCGAGTTGGCGCAACAGCGTGCCGACCAACTGGCGCTCAAGGGCTTGAGCCTGATCGACTATGCCGCGAATACCGGCGCCCGGCGCTTTTATGAGCGCCATGGCTTTTGCATCGTTAAAACCTGCCAGGTATTCCCGCACCCGCTGATTCGGGTGACGGGGGAGGCTTATTTGATGCATCGGCCTTGATCGTCATTACCGCCTCACCAGAAACCCTTGTGGGAGCGAGCTTGCTCGCGATAGCAGTCTGTCAGTTAACGATGAAGGTGACTTCAGTCCCTCATCGCGAGCAAGCTCGCTCCCACAGGATTTAACGGGTTTACCCACAATCCCTGTGCGCGCCTCTGTGGATAACCTGTTCGCCCCTCGCTGCACCCCATGCAAACCAGGCGCTCCAGGCCTGCGATCAAAAAACAGCCAACCTAACCCACGGTTTTTATTGGCTTTTGTTTGTGAATAACGATCCCTTCCGGCCGAAACTTGCCCCCAATCTCTGTTGGCGCTTCTGTGGATAAGATGTTCGCTCTACGCTGCAAGCCAGACGGGCCGGGCCGCTCATGGAATTGATCATAAAGTGATCAAACGATCTTTTTTATCAGGAAAACCACGGGAAAACCTTGATTTACATGCCGTCCAAAGGGTTTTCCACAGAATCGTCAAATTTACCCCCAGACACTGTTGGCGCTTCTGTGGATAAGGTGTTCGCTCACCTCTACAGCCCAGGTGTTACAGGGCTTACAGAGTATTGGTCAAAAAACAACCGATAGTGTCGGCAAACCGTCGTTTTCCATAAGTCACGGTTTTTATTCATTTTGCGGCTGAAAAAATGCCCGACCTATCCCACTTGTCCCCATTTGCTGTGGGTGGCCATGTGGATAACTTGTTCGCCAAACGCTGCAAGCCACGGCTGGCATAGCGCAATTCGCTATAGGTCAAATTTCATACAGTTCTGAGGAACTGCCTTGAAGGCAGGCCCGTCAGGAGAGTGTCGAGACGTTTTATGGGGAGGATGGGTCGGTGCGGTGGTCTTCAAAGTGATCGGGTGTATGGTGAGCCGCCTTCGCGAGCAGGCTCGCTCCCACAAGGGATCTTGGGCGCACCGAAGATCAAATGTGGGAGCGAGCCTGCTCGCGAAGCTTTTGATGTCAGCCCTGGACTGGAACGCCCTTGAGGTACGGCGCCGGTTCAGCCCCCAGGTTGTTGAGCATGCGCTCGCTGTACCAGTCCACGAAGTTCACCACGCCAAACTCATAGGTCTTGGAGTAGGGGCCTGGCTGGTAGGCGGTGGAGTTGATGCCGCGCTGGTTTTCCTCGGCCAGGCGACGGTCCTGGTCGTTGGTGGCGTCCCAGACTTCGCGCATGCGCGCCACGTCATAGTCCACGCCTTCGACTGCATCCTTGTGCACCAGCCACTTGGTGGTGACCATGGTTTCCTGGGCGCTGATCGGCCACACGGTGAACACGATGATATGGTCGCCCATGCAGTGGTTCCACGAATGCGGCAGGTGCAGGATGCGCATCGAGCCCAGGTCCGGGTTCTTGATGCGGCCCATCAGCTTGGCGCAGCCTTGCTTGCCGTCCATGGTCATCGACACGGTGCCCTTGAGCAGTGGCATGCGCACGATGCGGTTGCGCAGGCCGAAGCTGGCGTGGGCGTAAGGAATCTTCTCGGCGTCCCAGGCGGCGGCGGAAGCGGCCACGTGGTCCTTGAAGGCCTGGTCGGCACGTGGGTCGGTGACGTCGTCCCATTCCAGCAGGGTCTTGAGCAGTTCAGGGTGCGAGGCGTTGCAGTGGTAGCACTCGCGGTTGTTCTCCAGCACCAGTTTCCAGTTGGCTTTTTCCATCAAGGTGGTTTGCACAGCCACCTTGGTGTTCTCCATGTCGTAGGGTTCCATGTAATGGTTCAGCGTCGACAGGAAGTCATCGATGGCTGGCGGGTTCTCGGCCAGGCTGATGAAGATGTAGCCGCCAGCGGTCTTCACGTTTACCGGTTTGAGGCCGTACTGCTTCATATCGAAGTCGGCGCCCATCTCGGTGCCGGCGAACAGCAGGCGACCGTCCAGCTCGTAGGTCCACTGGTGGTAGTGGCAGACCAGTTTGGCGACTTTGCCTTTTTCGCTGGTGCACAGCCGCGAACCGCGGTGGCGGCAGACGTTATGGAAGGCGTGCACCACACCGTCGGCGCCGCGAATCACGATGATCGGGTTCTTGCCGACTTGCAGGGTCAGGTAGTTGCCCTTGGCCGGGATCTCGCAAGTCATGCCGGCGATCAACCATTCTTTCTGGAAGATTTCCTGCATGTCGATATCAAACAGGCGCTCATCGCTGTAGAACGGTTGCGGCAGCGAAAAGGTACGCTCGCGCTCCTGCAGCATTTGCGCGGTGGCCTTGCGTGCGGGTTCCAGCGGATCGCCCAGGCTCAGGGTAGTGGTGACGTCCATCGTTTTATCCTCATGGCCATCTTTGTGGCCGGCGAAAAATGACTAATCGGTTGTGCTACGCAAGGCAGAAAACTTTGTTTATCTGTTGGGGCGAGTGTGGGGCCGCGCAGGGGCGCAACCTTATCCATGGGCGACATGGCCCAATCTGTTCCCGACGCGCTAGCCCCGGTCGTTGGGGGCTGGTCGCGATAAGTATGTGAATGTCGCAGATAGGTAAATGGTCACCCAGGCGCCTGCGCACAATCGCCCTCATGAAGGCCGACAGTCGGCCGTGGAGATCAGCATGTCCAATAACTTCCTGAACCCGGTCACTACCCAGACCTGGGCCAATGGCCGACATATCGTACGTTGCGTCAAAGTCATCCAGGAAACCTGGGATGTGCGCACCTTCTGCTTCATGGCCGACCAGCCGATCATGTTCTTTTTCAAGCCCGGGCAGTTCGTCACCCTGGAGCTGGAAATCGAAGGCCAGCCGATCATGCGCTCCTACACCATCTCCAGCTCGCCGTCGGTGCCCTACAGTTTCTCGGTGACCATCAAGCGCGTGCCGGGGGGCAAGGTCTCCAACTGGTTGCATGACACCCTGCACGAAGGCCAGGAACTGGCGGTGCACGGGCCGGTGGGGTTGTTCAACGCCATCGATTTCCCGAGCCCCAAGGTCCTTTACCTGAGCGGTGGCGTGGGAATCACGCCGTGCATGTCCATGGCCCGTTGGTTTTACGACACCAACGCCAATGTCGACATGACCTTTATCCACAGCGCCCGCTCGCCAAAGGACATCATCTACCACCGCGAGCTGGAACACATGGCGTCGCGGATCGACAACTTCAGCTTGCACCTGATCTGCGAAAAGCATGGCCTGGGCGAGCCGTGGGCCGGGTATCGCGGTTACCTGAACCACAAGATGCTGGAATTGATGGTGCCCGACTTCCTTGAGCGCGAGGTGTTCTGTTGCGGGCCGACCCCGTACATGACCGCGGTCAAGCGCTTATTGGAAGCGGCCGGCTACGACATGAAGCGTTACCACGAGGAATCCTTTGGCGCCACGCCACCGGAAGCCCGCGCCGATGCCGTGGAACAGGCCGAACAAGCGGCTGACGCCCCGGAAGTCGATGCGGCGGACCTGCACCTGGTGGAGTTCACCTCTTCTGGCAAGAGCATTCGCGTGGGGCCGGGAGAAACCGTCCACGCCGCCGCCGCCAAGCTCGGCATGATGATCCCCAAGGCCTGCGGCATGGGCATCTGCGGCACCTGCAAGGTGCTTAAGCTGGGCGGGGAAGTGGAGATGGAGCACAACGGCGGGATCACCGAGGACGACGAGGCCGAGGGTTATATCCTGTCGTGCTGCAGCGTGCCGAAGGGGGATGTGCGGATCGAGTTTTGATTTGCTCGCTCGGGTAGATGTAAATCCCTCTGTGCCTGGAGGGATTTACTTGTACTTGGAGGGATTTATCTGTGGCGAGGGAGCAAGCTCCCTCGCCACAAAAGCTTAAAAGCCCCCAGCGCCCAAAAAACCGAAGATATCGGTCGTTGCTTCAGGCGCTCATCACTTCCCGAATATCAGCCGCCAGTTCCCGCACCCGCGCTTCCTCGGTATCCCACGAGCACATGAAGCGTGCGCCGCCCTTGCCGATGAAGGTGTAGAAGCGCCAGCCCTTGGCCGTCAGTGCGGCGATGGCCGGTTCCGAGAGTTGCAGAAACACGCCGTTGGCCTGGACCGGGAACATCAGCTCCACGCCGGGAATGTCGCTGACCAGTTCTGCCAGTAGTTGTGCGCAGCGGTTGGCGTGGCGGGCGTGCTTGAGCCAGGCGTCGTTTTGCAGCAGGCCGACCCAAGGCGCGGAGAGGAAGCGCATTTTCGAAGCCAACTGCCCGGCCTGTTTGCAGCGGTAGTCGAAGTCTTCGGCCAGGTCGTGGTTGAAGAACAGGATCGCTTCACCAACCGCCATGCCGTTTTTCGTGCCGCCGAAGCACAGCACGTCCACGCCGGCTTTCCAGGTCAGGTCGGCTGGAGTGCAGCCGAGGAAAGCGCAGGCATTGGAAAACCGTGCGCCGTCCATGTGCAGGTTCAGCCCCAGTTCCTTGCAGGTAACGCTGATGGCGCGGATTTCATCCGGCGTGTAGACACTGCCGACTTCCGTGGCTTGAGTCAGGGTCACGACGCGCGGCTTGGGATAATGAATGTCCTGGCGCTTGAGGGCGATCTCGCGGATCGACTCGGGGGTCAGCTTGCCGTTTTCGGTGCGAGCCACCAGCAGCTTGGAACCGTTGGAGAAAAATTCCGGCGCGCCGCATTCGTCGGTTTCGACGTGGGCGGTTTCCGAGCAGATCACGCTGTGGTAACTCTGGCACAGTGACGACAGCGCCAAGGAGTTGGCCGCGGTGCCGTTGAATGCAAAAAATACTTCGCAGTCGGTTTCGAACAAGGCCCGGAAATCATCCGCCGCGCGGTGGGTCCATTCGTCGTCGCCATAGGCGCGCTGGTGGCCCTGGTTGGCTTTTTCCATGAACGCCCAGGCTTCGGGGCAAATGCCGGAATAGTTGTCGCTGGCGAATTGTTGGCTCTTGTCGGTCATGGCCTTGCTCCTTGAATAGAGAGTCCTGGGTAAGAGATCCCTGGCGGAATTCCCGGGTGGGGGTTCCTTGGTTCGACGTGCTTGAGTCCGCAACGTCGTGGTCTATGTTGGTGCGCACTTTACCCAAGATTAGCGAGGGAACATAAGTGATGTTTCTGTCAGAAAATCACAACGTCCCAGGGCCGACGCACACATGAATCGGCGCGACGGTGCCTTGGACCTGCTCAAATGGCTGGCATTGTTGTCGATGGTGCTCGATCACCTGCGATATGTCGGTTTTTCCGCCGATTGGCTGTACGTGCCGGGACGCCTGGCGTTCCCGTGGTTCTGCCTGGCGATGGCGGCGAACCTGGCGCGCAGCGGCGCCGATAATGCGCGATGGCGTTACCTGGGTTGGCTGTTGCTGTTCAGTGCCGTCAGCGAAATTCCTTATCGCTTGTTCATTCCCGACCCCGCCACCTTGAATGTCATGCCTACGTTGGTGCTTGGGTTATGGGTGGCACGCTGTTGGCAGACGCCCACCTTGGAAGCGCGCTGCCTGGCCGCGACGGCATTGCTGCTGGCGGTGCTGTTCTCGTCGCGGCTGATGTTCGGTTTCTTTGGTGTATTGCTGCCGCTGGTGATGTTGCTGCTATTCAAGCGTTCCTTGTATCTGGCCTTGTTGCCGGGATTGGTCTGTGTCGCGGCCAACCAATGGCGGGTGTTGTATGGCGCGGCGTGGCTGGGGGATGGGGTGGCGTTGTGGGGGCTGGTGGCTTGCCTGATCTCGCCATGGCTGGGGCTGGTGCTTTTGCGACAGGCGGGTCGTTTTCATCCACTGCCAATGCGGCGTTGGGCGTATGCATTGTATCCCGCGCATTTTCTAGTGCTGCTCGCGGTTCGCCAGATCGTCGCATAGCCCTTGTGGCGAGGGAGCTTGCTCCCGCTGGGCTACGAAGTAGCCCCAAGACCAAACACCTGGGTTTATCAGGTAGATCTGCTTGGGCCTTTCTGGGAGGGCTTCGCCCTCCAGCGGGAGCAAGCTCCCTCGCCACAGGGGGAGTGTTCCATTCCATTTGAGCACATGTCGTAAACGCACCTTTGCGTGGCGTCCATAGGCATTTGACATGCCTGCGCCAGCCATACCATCGCATCCAAAGGGCACGACCGAAACGGTCCGTGCCTCACCGAGACGAAAGGCGCACCGCCGCCGCTGGGAGAGACGCGATGTTCAGCAAGCAAGACCAAATCCAAGGCTACGATGATGCACTGCTGGCGGCGATGAACGCCGAAGAGCAACGCCAGGAAGATCACATCGAACTGATCGCGTCAGAGAACTACACCAGTAAGCGCGTGATGGAGGCCCAGGGCAGCGGCCTGACCAACAAGTACGCCGAAGGCTATCCGGGCAAGCGCTACTACGGTGGTTGCGAACACGTCGACAAAGTCGAAGCCCTGGCCATCGAGCGCGCCAAGCAGCTGTTTGGCGCCGATTACGCCAACGTCCAGCCGCACTCCGGTTCGTCGGCCAACAGCGCCGTGTACCTGGCCCTGCTGCAAGCCGGCGACACCATCCTGGGCATGAGCCTGGCCCACGGCGGTCACTTGACCCACGGCGCCAAGGTGTCGTCCTCGGGCAAGCTTTATAACGCGGTGCAATACGGCATCGACACCACCACGGGCCTGATCGACTACGACGAAGTCGAGCGCCTGGCGGTCGAGTGCAAGCCGAAGATGATCGTCGCCGGTTTCTCCGCTTACTCCAAGACCCTGGATTTCCCACGTTTCCGCCAGATCGCCGACAAGGTCGGTGCCCTGTTGTTCGTCGACATGGCCCACGTCGCTGGCCTGGTTGCCGCCGGCCTGTATCCGAACCCGCTGCCGTACGCCGACGTGGTCACCACCACCACCCACAAGACCCTGCGCGGTCCACGTGGCGGCCTGATCCTGGCCAAGGCCAACGAAGAAATCGAGAAAAAGCTCAACGCCGCGGTATTCCCCGGCGCCCAGGGCGGCCCGCTGATGCACGTGATCGCCGGCAAGGCGGTGTGCTTCAAGGAAGCGGCGGAGCCTGGCTTCAAGGCTTACCAGCAGCAAGTGATCGATAACGCCCAGGCCATGGCTGGCGTGTTCATCAAGCGCGGCTACGATGTAGTGTCCGGTGGTACCGATAACCACCTGTTCCTGGTCAGCCTGATCCGTCAGGGCCTGACCGGCAAGGACGCCGATGCTGCACTGGGCCGCGCCCACATCACCGTCAACAAGAACGCCGTGCCGAACGACCCGCAATCGCCGTTCGTGACGTCGGGCCTGCGTATCGGCACCCCGGCGGTGACCACCCGTGGCTTCAAGGTGACCCAGTGCGTCACGCTGGCCGGCTGGATCTGCGACATCCTCGACAACCTCGGCGATGCCGATGTCGAGGCCAATGTCGCGCAGCAAGTGGCGGCCCTGTGCGCGGACTTCCCGGTTTATCGCTGAGTCGGTTTTGGAGTAATGACTATGCAACGCTATTCGGGCTTCGGCCTCTTCAAACACTCACTCAGCCATCATGAAAACTGGCAGCGGATGTGGCGCACGCCGACCCCGAAAAAGGTCTACGACGTGGTCATCGTCGGCGGCGGCGGGCATGGCCTGGCGACTGCCTACTACCTGGCCAAGGAGCACGGCATCACCAACGTGGCCGTGGTCGAGAAGGGCTGGTTGGGTGGCGGTAACACCGCGCGCAACACCACCATCGTGCGCTCCAACTACCTGTGGGACGAATCGGCCCACCTGTACGAACACGCGATGAAACTCTGGGAAGGCCTGTCCCAGGACCTGAATTACAACGTGATGTTCTCCCAGCGTGGCGTCTACAACCTGTGCCACACCCTGCAGGACATCCGTGATTCCGAGCGTCGCGTCAGTGCCAACCGCCTCAACGGCGTGGACGGCGAGCTGCTCAACGCCAAGCAAGTGGCCGACGAGATCCCGTACCTGGATTGCTCGAAGAACACCCGTTACCCGGTGATGGGCGCCACCGTCCAGCGTCGCGGCGGCGTGGCCCGTCACGATGCCGTGGCCTGGGGCTTTGCCCGGGCGGCGGACGCCTTGGGCGTGGACCTGATCCAGCAGACCGAAGTGATCGGTTTCCGCAAGGAAAACGGCGTGTGCATCGGCGTGGAAACCAACAAGGGCTTCATTGGCGCCAAGCGCGTCGGCGTGGTCACTGCCGGTAACTCCGGGCACATGGCCAAGCTCGCCGGCTTCCGCCTGCCGATCGAATCCCACCCGCTGCAAGCGCTGGTGTCGGAGCCGATCAAGCCCATCATCGACAGCGTGATCATGTCCAACGCCGTGCACGGCTACATCAGCCAGTCCGACAAGGGCGACCTGGTGATCGGCGCCGGTATCGACGGCTACAACGGCTACGGCCAGCGTGGCTCGTACCCGGTGATCGAACACACGGTCCAGGCCATCGTCGAGATGTTCCCGGTGTTGTCCCGCGTGCGCATGAACCGTCAGTGGGGCGGCATCGTCGACACCACCCCGGATGCCTGCCCGATCATCTCCAAGACCCCGGTGCCGAACATGTTCTTCAACTGCGGTTGGGGCACCGGCGGCTTCAAGGCGACACCTGGCTCGGGCAACGTGTTTGCCGCGAGTCTGGCCAAGGGCGAAATGCACCCATTGGCCGCCCCTTTCTCCATCGACCGTTTCCACAACGGTGCGTTGATCGATGAACACGGCGCTGCTGCGGTTGCCCACTAACAGGAGAAATCCCCATGTTGCATATCTTCTGTCCTCACTGCGGCGAACTGCGCTCCGAAGAGGAATTCCATGCATCCGGCCAGGCGCATATCCCGCGTCCACTGGATCCGAACGCCTGCACCGACGAGGAGTGGGGCGACTACATGTTCTTCCGTGACAACCCACGCGGGTTGCACCATGAACTGTGGGACCACGTCGCCGGTTGCCGTCAGTACTTCAACGCGACCCGTGACACCGTGACCTACGAGATTCTCGAAACCTACAAGATCGGCCAAAAGCCGCAGTTCACCGACAAGGCTGACAGTCCGAAAGCGGCTGCACAGGCTCTGGGAGAGAAGGTATGAGCCAGATCAATCGCCTGTCCAACGGCGGACGGATCGACCGCAACAAAGTGCTGAGCTTCACCTTCAACGGCCAAACCTACAAAGGCTTCGAGGGCGACTCCCTGGCCGCTGCGCTGCTGGCCAACGGTGTCGACATCATCGGCCGCAGCTTCAAGTATTCCCGGCCGCGCGGCATTTACGCCGCCGGTGCCGAAGAGCCGAACGCGGTGCTGCAGATCGGTGCCACCGAAGCCACGCAAATCCCGAACGTGCGCGCCACGCAACAGGCGCTGTACCAGGGCCTGGTCGCCACCAGCACCAACGGCTGGCCGAACGTGAACAACGACATGATGGGGATTCTCGGCAAGGTCGGCGGCAAGCTGATGCCGCCGGGCTTCTACTACAAAACCTTCATGTACCCGCAATCGTTCTGGATGACTTACGAGAAGTACATCCGCAAGGCCGCGGGCCTGGGTCGCTCGCCGACCGAGAACGATCCGGACACCTACGACTACATGAACCGTCACTGCGACGTGCTGATCGTGGGCGCTGGCCCGTCTGGCCTGGCTGCCGCGTTGGCGGCTGGCCGCAGCGGTGCCCGCGTGATCCTGGCCGATGAGCAGGAAGAGTTCGGCGGCAGCCTGCTCGACTCCCGCGAGAGCCTGGACGGCAAGCCGGCGACCGAGTGGGTCGCGGCTGCGGTGGCTGAACTGCGCTCGATGCCCGAAGTGGTGTTGCTGCCTCGCGCCACCGTGAATGGCTACCACGACCATAACTTCCTGACCATCCACGAGCGCCTCACCGACCACCTCGGCGACCGCGCACCGATCGGCCAGGTTCGCCAGCGCATCAACCGCGTTCGTGCCAAGCGCGTGGTGTTGGCGACCGGCGCCTGCGAGCGGCCGCTGGTCTACGGCAACAACGACGTGCCGGGCAACATGCTGGCTGGCGCGGTTTCTACTTACATCCGCCGCTACGGCGTGGCGCCGGGCAAGAAACTGGTGCTGAGCACCAACAACGACCACGCCTATCGCGTGGCGCTGGACTGGTTCGACGCCGGCCTGCAAGTGATCGCCGTGGCCGATGCCCGCAGCAACCCACGGGGTGCGCTGGTGGAAGAAGCCCGCGCCAAGGGCATCCGTATCCTCACCGGCAGCGCCGTGATCGAGGCCCGTGGCAGCAAGCGCGTCACCGGGGCCCGTGTGGCTGCGATCGACGTTCGCGCCCACAAAGTCACCAGTCCTGGCGAATGGCTGGACTGCGACCTGGTGGCCAGCTCCGGCGGCTACAGCCCGGTGGTCCACTTGGCTTCGCACCTGGGCGGCAAGCCGATCTGGCGCGAAGACATCCTCGGTTTCGTACCGGGCGAAGCGCCGCAAAAGCGTGTCTGCGTCGGCGGTGTGAACGGCGTCTACAGCCTCGGCGATAGCTTGGCCGACGGTTTTGAAGGCGGCGTGCGCGCGGCCAGCGAAGCCGGCTTCAAGGCGGTGGAGGGCGTGCTGCCCAAAGCCCTGAGTCGTCATGAAGAACCGACCCTGGCGCTGTTCCAGGTGCCTCACGAAAAATCCACTGCCCGGGCGCCGAAGCAATTCGTCGACCTGCAGAACGACGTCACGGCCGCCGCCATCGAACTCGCCACCCGCGAAGGCTTCGAGTCGGTGGAACACGTCAAGCGCTACACCGCACTGGGCTTCGGCACCGACCAGGGCAAACTGGGCAACGTCAACGGCCTGGCCATCGCGGCCCGTTCGCTGAACGTGAGCATCCCGCAGATGGGCACCACCATGTTCCGTCCGAACTACACGCCGGTGACCTTCGGCGCGGTGGCGGGCCGGCACTGTGGGCACATCTTCGAGCCGGTGCGTTTCACCGCGCTGCATGCCTGGCATGTAAAAAACGGTGCCGAGTTCGAAGACGTCGGCCAGTGGAAGCGCCCTTGGTACTTCCCGAAGAATGGCGAAGACATGCATGCCGCGGTCAAGCGCGAATGCAAGGCCGTGCGTGACAGCGTCGGCCTGCTCGACGCCTCGACGCTGGGCAAGATCGACATCCAGGGCCCGGACGCCCGCGAGTTCCTCAACCGCGTCTACACCAACGCCTGGACCAAGCTCGACGTGGGCAAGGCCCGCTACGGCCTGATGTGCAAGGAAGACGGCATGGTCTTCGACGACGGCGTGACGGCCTGTCTGGCGGACAACCATTTCCTGATGACCACCACCACCGGCGGCGCCGCGCGCGTACTGCAATGGCTGGAGATCTATCACCAGACCGAATGGCCGGACCTGAAGGTGTACTTCACCTCGGTCACCGACCACTGGGCGACCATGACCCTGTCGGGCCCCAACAGCCGCAAGCTGCTGAGCCACGTCACCGACATCGACCTGGACAAGGACGCGTTCCCGTTCATGACCTGGAAAGAAGGCTTGGTGGGCGGCGTGCCGGCCCGGGTGTTCCGGATCTCGTTCACCGGTGAACTGTCGTACGAAATCAACGTGCAGGCCGACTACGCCATGGGCGTGCTCGAACAAATCGTCGAGGCCGGGAAGCAGTACAACCTGACCCCGTATGGCACCGAGACCATGCACGTACTGCGGGCCGAGAAGGGCTTCATCATCGTCGGCCAGGACACGGACAGCTCGATGACCCCGGACGACCTGAACATGGGCTGGTGCGTCGGCCGGACCAAACCGTTCTCGTGGATCGGCTGGCGCGGCATGAATCGCGAAGATTGCGTGCGTGAAGACCGCAAGCAACTGGTGGGCCTCAAGCCGATCGATCCGAATGTCTGGCTGCCGGAAGGCGCGCAACTGGTGTTCAACACCAAGCAGGCGATCCCGATGACCATGGTTGGCCACGTGACCTCCAGCTATGCCCACAACTCCCTGGGTTATTCGTTTGCCATGGGCGTGGTCAAGGGCGGCCTCAAGCGGATGGGCGAGCGCGTGTTCGCGCCATTGGCCGACGGCAGTGTGATCGAGGCAGAGATCGTTTCTTCGGTGTTCTTCGATCCGAAGGGGGATCGGCAGAATATCTAGTGGGCTTGAGGTCCTGTGGGAGACCGGCGATACCGCGCCGGCTTCATCGCGAGCAAGCTCGCTCCCACAGTTGATCGTGTAACCCTTGTGGGAGCGAGCTTGCTCGCGATGACGGCCTGACGGCCACCGCAAGGGTTTGACTCAACAGCATTCAGACAGGTGCTCCATATGACCGCAGTCAACGTGTACCAACAACGCCCAACCACCGGGGCCAAGGCCGAGTCGTCGCTGCACCATGCCGACCTCGCCAGCCTGGTGGGCAAGGGTCGCAAGAACGCCGGCGTGACCGTGCGCGAGAAAAAACTCCTGGGCCATTTGACCATTCGTGGCGACGGCCACGACCCGGCGTTCGCCGCCGGTGTCCACAAGGCCCTGGGCCTGGAATTGCCAGGTGCCCTGGCCGTCGTCATCAAGGGCGAGACCAGCCTGCAATGGCTCGGCCCGGATGAATGGCTGCTGGTGGTGCCCACCGGCGAAGAGTTCGCCGCCGAGCAGAAACTGCGTGAAGCCCTGGGCGACCTGCACATTCAGATCGTCAACGTCAGCGGCGGCCAGCAGATCCTCGAACTGTCCGGCCCGAACGTGCGCGACGTGCTGATGAAATCCACCAGCTACGATGTTCATCCCAGCAACTTTCCGGTGGGCAAGGCCGTGGGCACGGTGTTCGCCAAGTCGCAACTGGTGATCCGCCACACCGCTGAAGACACCTGGGAACTGGTGATCCGCCGCAGCTTCTCTGATTACTGGTGGCTGTGGTTGCAGGATGCCGCGGCGGAGTATGGGTTGAGCGTGCAGGCATAGGGACTAAAGCCGACCACGGCTTTTGTGGCGAGGGAGCTTGCTCCCGCTGGGCTGCGCAGCGGCCCTCGCTTTTGGCGGTTGCTGCGCAACCGAGCGGGAGCAAGCTCCCTCGCCACGGGGTTCTGCGTCGCTTCGTTAATTTTGAACAGGAGTCACCGCAATGAGCCGCGCCCCAGACACATGGATCTTGACTGCCGACTGCCCCAGCGTGCTCGGCACGGTGGACGCGGTGACCCGCTTTCTGTTCGAGCAGGGCTGCTACGTCACCGAGCACCACTCTTTCGACGACCGGCTCTCGGCGCGTTTCTTCATTCGTGTGGAGTTCCGCCAGCCCGACGGTTTTGACGAGCAGAACTTCCGTGCCGGCCTGGCCGAGCGCGCGCAAGCCTTCGGCATGGTCTTCGAACTGACGCCGCCCAACTACCGGCCCAAAGTGGTGATCATGGTCTCCAAGGCCGATCACTGCCTCAACGACTTGCTCTACCGCCAACGCATCGGCCAGTTGTCCATGGACGTGGTCGCCGTGGTCTCCAACCACCCCGACCTCAAGCCGCTGGCCGACTGGCACCAGATTCCCTACTACCATTTCCCCCTGGACCCGAACGACAAACCCGCCCAGGAGCGGCAGGTGTGGCAGGTGATCGAAGACACCGGCGCCGAACTGGTGATCCTTGCCCGCTACATGCAAGTGCTGTCGCCGGAGTTGTGCCGCAAGCTCGACGGCAAGGCGATCAATATCCATCACTCGCTGCTGCCGGGCTTCAAGGGCGCCAAACCTTATCACCAGGCCTACAACAAAGGCGTGAAACTGGTGGGTGCCACGGCGCACTACATCAACAACGACCTGGACGAAGGCCCGATCATCGCCCAGGGCGTGGAAGTGGTGGACCACAGCCACTATCCCGAAGACCTGATCGCCAAGGGCCGGGACATCGAAGGGCTCACGTTGGCGCGGGCGGTGGGGTATCACATTGAGCGAAGGGTGTTCTTGAACGCCAATCGTACTGTGGTTCTTTAGATTTTTGGGGCCGCTTCGCAGCCCATTCGCGAGCAGGCTCGCTCCCACAGGATCTGTGTCGGTCAGCAGATCTTGAACACACCGACGATCCACTGTGGGAGCGAGCCTGCTCGCGATGAGGCCCTTACAGACAACAAAGAAACAAAGCCACAAGCACTAACCCGAGCAATCAACGCGCTGCCTGCCTGGGCAACGCAGTTCCACAAAAACAACAGCGAGGTGAAAGCATGTCTGGTAATCGTGGTGTCGTGTATCTCGGCAACGGCAAGGTCGAAGTACAGAAAATCGACTATCCAAAAATGCAGGACCCGCGCGGCAGGAAGATTGAGCACGGTGTCATCCTGCGCGTGGTCTCCACCAACATCTGCGGCTCCGACCAGCACATGGTCCGCGGCCGTACCACTGCCCAGACCGGCCTGGTCCTGGGTCACGAAATCACCGGTGAAGTGATCGAAAAGGGCAGCGACGTCGAGAACCTGAAAATCGGTGACCTGGTGTCGGTGCCGTTCAACGTGGCTTGCGGGCGCTGCCGTTCCTGCAAGGAGCAACACACCGGTGTGTGCCTGACCGTCAACCCGGCCCGTGCCGGCGGTGCCTACGGTTACGTGGACATGGGCGACTGGACCGGCGGCCAGGCCGAATACGTGCTGGTGCCGTACGCTGACTTCAACTTGCTGAAACTGCCGGACCGCGACAAGGCCATGGAGAAAATCCGTGACCTGACCTGCTTGTCCGACATCCTGCCGACTGGCTACCACGGCGCCGTCACCGCCGGCGTTGGTCCTGGCAGCACCGTCTACATCGCCGGTGCCGGCCCGGTTGGCCTGGCCGCCGCTGCTTCCGCTCGCCTGCTGGGCGCGGCCGTGGTCATAATCGGCGACGTCAACCCGGTTCGCCTGGCCCACGCCAAGGCCCAGGGTTTCGAAATTGCCGACCTGTCCACCGATACACCGCTGCACGAGCAGATCGCCGCACTGCTGGGCGAGCCTGAAGTCGACTGCGCCGTCGATGCGGTAGGCTTCGAAGCCCGCGGCCACGGCCATGACGGCGTCAAGCACGAAGCCCCGGCCACCGTGCTCAACTCGTTGATGGGCGTGGTCCGCGTCGCCGGCAAAATCGGCATCCCCGGCCTCTACGTCACCGAAGACCCGGGCGCTGTCGATGCCGCCGCAAAAATGGGCAGCCTGAGCATCCGCTTCGGCCTGGGCTGGGCCAAATCCCACAGCTTCCACACCGGCCAGACCCCGGTAATGAAATACAACCGCCAGCTGATGCAGGCGATCATGTGGGACCGTATCAATATTGCTGAAATCGTTGGCGTACAGGTGATCAGCCTGGATGATGCGCCGAAGGGGTACGGCGAGTTTGATGCGGGTGTGCCGAAGAAATTTGTGATTGATCCGCACAAGTTGTTTAGTGCGGCGTAAGGTTGTAGGCAAGACGGAGAAAGGGCGACAGTGATGTCGCCCTTTTTATTGATATATAACTGGCCCTCAAGGTTGTTTATAGAGTTTCAGCTCTGCATTCCTCCAGGCCGGCTGAGGCGGGTAGCTATCGTCATCTTGATATGTCTCCCGATAACTATATATGCAGGTATTTGCTATAGGGCTGGACGTTTTTAACGTCATTTGGTAATCAGGTTCTAAAAAATTAGGGCCTACGGCTTCACCCCGCCAGATAATTTTTCCAGAGGTGTCCTTCACACTGTATTCGTCGTAGATCGTTCGGCCAGGAATGGGCTCCGGCCCCAAACGAAACACTATTTCTCCTACAGCGGGACAGTTTGCTGCGTTCGCAGCATGGGTGACGCCCAAGAGGCCAGCGACGCAAAGCAAGCCAATTATTAAACTGCGCATTTCATGTACTCCCTTGTGGATCGGAGTAACGATGATTGCTGAGCGTCGTGCTTGAGCCTACTGTCAGAAATAACAGTAGGGTAGACCAAACGAAAATAGCCGGCTGGCTGCTTCAGTCCAACGGGAGCAAGCTCCCTCGCCACGGTTACTGTTGGGCCGTTGCGGCCCCCGAAATCGTCGGTGTGCAGGTGATCAGCCTGGATGATGCGCCGAAGGGTCATGGCGAGTTTGATGCGGGTGTGTCGAAGAAGTTTGTGATTGACCGCATAAGTTGTTTAGTGCGGCGTAAGGCTGGAAGCTAGACGGGAGAAGGGCGACAGTGATGTCGCCCTTTTTATTTATCAGGCGCAAATCTCAATTATAAGTTCTGATCGGCTGTCGTCTGGCGGATTCTTTTGATTTGGGGGTGTTGGTGGATTACTGTTGAAGGGCGCTTTAGAGCGTGTCTAGACTCTAATAGCTTTGCTTTAGTGTGAGCGCTGAGAGTCATCTTCTTGGCGAGTTCGGCCATAGGGTTGGTGCTGCGTTGGGAACGTTTGGCAAAAGAAAGCAACGTCTCATTTTCTAAAACTTGCGACGGCAGATGGCCCTTCGACTTGCCCTTGCCAATGGATAGCAGCTCGGGATGCAGAAACAATGGAACCTCTTTCGCAGCCCCATTAAAGACTGGGCGTAAGTGGGATTTTACTAAGCCGTACATACCTTTGGATGTCAGTGATAGTTCCAGTAAATATTTGGATTCTATATTGCTCACGATGTTATCGAGAATGTGGGGTGCGCCTAAGAGTTTGTCAAATGGGCCTATGTTTTTGATTGGTTCCGATGTGACGGTTACTTTTTTTATCGCTGTCATGGCTTTAGGGAAGGGATATGACATCTGCCCCGGCCATCTGATATGTCCTGTCGGGTCCTGGTGATTCACTGGATCTCCAGCGCAATACGTATACGCATTCAACCCACCCTCCCCAAACGGACTCAAACTGTCCGGGCTGTTAAACCGCATCAACACCGGATTGAACGCCCGATACCCGTTGCCCAACAAATAATGCCCGGTCACCGGGTCCGGCCGTTCGCCGTTGAAGCCGAGCAGGCTGAGTAAACCGTTCTCCGCAGGGCGATGGCCGTAGGGTGTGTAGGCGAGGGGATGAGGCAGCGTGGTTTCGAGCGCGTACAGCACCGAGCGTTGCTGATCGGTGGCGAGCAAAGTGGTTTCGATGTCGTCATCCTGGCGCTGTTGTTGCGTCAGGAGTTGGTCGTCCTGCTGGAAAATCGAGCGTTTTACCGAGCCCTGGATTTCACTGGTCAGGCGCTCTTTCAGGTAGAAGCGCTGGGTGTGGGCTTGGGTGGCCGGCAGGAAACCGGCCAGGCGATCGAGAGGGTCATAGTGGTAGCGGCAAAGTAGCGTTTCGTCTGTAGCAGGCATGGGTTTGGCTCTGAATAAAAACTCCGACGGAGGTAGTAGGCTCAGGCAGATGCACAGGGTTTGTCCAGCTAGATCAAGTGTGTCCCCCAACCTGAAGGATTCTGACTATTCGAGCTTTTTCTTGAATCTCGAAAGTTACTCGCTCTCCTTTGCTAAGACGTATTTGATATTGCTGGCCAGTTAGTTTTTTAAGTTGTGTTTGGCCTGCCAGTCGGGAAGCTTCGGCTGCTGAGATGCCGTTATGATGAATTAAGTTTTGGAATATATCGAAACGTTCCTGTGCGGCCTTGGTTAAACCGCTTCGCGCGAACCTCGCGCCTTCTTTTGAGTAGATCCAACGGCGCTGTTCGGTGCCAATGAGGGGCTTTTTAACGGTTGCTTTGCTTGGTGTGTTGACTGTATTAGCTCCTTTCCCGCCAAGCGTGATCGACCGTGGTTCCGCAAATGCAGCGTTGGTTGCTGGGGATTGATGTATAGGCTTTACGCTATTGGCACGGCGAGCTAGAGAAAAGTGGGAGGGCGGAGGAAGATAAGCATTGGGAATAATCACTACCGAATTGTTGGTTCCGACTGCAGACACTGATGGTGGAGAAAGCGCTGCTGCTGGTAAGCTCAGGCGTCGCAATGACAAGGTTGCTAGGCTCTTGACCCCAGAGGGGCTCAGAAAACTCGCCGCTACCCACCAAGTGTGTCCTGTTGGATCATTCCAATTAACCGGATCTCCCACGCAATAGGCGTAAGTATTCAACCCACCTTCCCCAAACGGACTCAAACTGTCCGGGCTGTTAAACCGCATCAACACTGGATTGAACGCCCGATACCCATTACCCAACAAATAATGCCCCGTCACCGGATCCGGCCGTTCGCCGTTGAAGCCGAGCAGGCTAAGTAAGCCGTTTTCCGCAGGGCGATGACCGTAGGGTGTGTAGGCGAGGGGACGGGGCAGTGTGGCATCGAGCGCGTGCAGCACCGAACGTTGCTGATCGGCGGCGAGTAACGTGGTTTCGACGGCGCTCTCCTGGCGCTGTTGTTGCGCCAGGAGTTGGTCGGCCTGCTGGAAAATCGAGTGTTGTACCGAGCCTTGGATTTCGCTGGTCAGGCGTTCTTTCAGGTAGAAGCGCTGGGTGCGGGCCTGGGTCGAGGGTGTGCAGTTGACCAAGCGATCCAGTGGGTCGTAATGGTAACGGCAGAGCAAGGTTTTATCTGTGGAGGACATGGGGCTTTGCTCTGTGGGAAATACAGATAGCATCATCATGTTCAGGGAGAAGGGCGGTTGTCTAGCTAGCAGAAGTGTTAGGTTTGGTTGTCGGGTCTACTTAAATCAAACAAAATGATAACTAGGGGCCCTTATATGATTGGAGTGCGGTGTAAGTCCATAAGGTAAAGATTGGGGGATGGTGACGGATACAGAAGATAGCGTAAATATTTCCTTCGGTAGTTGGATTGTAACTCGCTTCGGGAGTCCAAGAATATTTCTAACGTTATCTTTTATCATCTGCCCCAGCGAGCCAGCTTTGTACGCGTTGAGCACGGCGATGGCGCCGCGAGTCAAGGCTCCTCCCACTAACGCTGCCGTGCCCGCGGCCGAGACCAAGGGGCCATACGTGTTGCCTGCAAGTTGCATGACTGCCCCCACAGCACTCATTGCGGAACCTGACAGACTGGCACGGGTGGCCCACAGCGCCGGACCATTAGCTTTAGGTCCTAAAATCATGCTCACTGGAACTATGCTGTGCAGCGCAATGGTTAAACCGCGTTGTATCGTCGGCAATATCCATTGGGCAAACTCGCCTGTTGGGTCCGTGTAATTAACAGGATCTCCCAAGGCATAGGCGTAAGCGTTTATTCCACCTTTATCGAAGGGGCTGCGCCTGTCCGGGCTGTTAAACCGCATCAACACCGGATTGAACGTCCGATAGCCATTACCCAACAAATAATGTCCCGTCAGCGGGTCCGGCCGTTCGCCGTTGAAGCCGAGCAGGCTGAGTAAACCGTTTTCCGCGGGGCGATGGCCGTAGGGTGTGTAGGCGAGGGCGCGGGGCTGTGTGGCATCGAGCGCATGCAGCACCGAGCGTTGCTGATCGGTGGCGAGCAAGGTGGTTTCGACGCCGCCGTCCTGGCGCTGTTGTTGCGCCAGGAGTCGGTCGTCCTGCTGGAAAATCGAGCGCTGTACCAAGCCCTGGATTTCGCTGGTCAGGCGTTCTTTCAGGTAGAAGCGCTGGGTGCGGGCCTGGGCTGATGGTGTGCAATCGGTCAGGCGATCCAGTGGGTCGTAGTGGTAACGGCAGAGCACGGTTTTATCTATGGAGGACATGGGCTTTGCTCTGTGGGAAATACAGATAGCACTATCATGTTCAGGGAGAAAGGCGGTTGTCTAGCTAGCACAAGTGTTAGGTTGTTTGCCAAGGCCAGCAACTCGTCGGTGATGATAGTCGGAGCGCTAGGGAAGATGTCCTACTCATTGTAACGAGAAATCGTTATTGTTGTTACCTAATTGGTCAGTGTTTTCGGCTAAGTTTGGTTTGGCGATTATAACAAGTTGCTTTATATGCGTGGAGGTCAAGATTTCGGTTTGGGGCTATAAGTGCTTGTAAACTGCTGGAAAAAAACAGCTTAGGGGCTTCTGATTGATCCTGTTGGACTAAATTTTTTGGTGTTATAGGGCGGTACAGTTATGTTTCCAATTTCTGTTTCGTTCGGGGATTTTAAAATGCGCACTGCTTTGGCTTTTTTTGTTTCTGTGGTACCGAGTTTTAGTAGTTTTCGTGAGTTGGAGTAAAGTCCAAATGCAATTGGTCCTGAAAATGCTTTCACGTCTTGGTTTGTTAATTGGGCAAAATGTTTGGCAAAAGAGGCGTCGGCTGAATGGCAGAAGATTAGTCTCGTGATTTTATATTCGTGTAGATTTACATGCTGGGTGATGTAGTCCCTGAACTCCACCGGTGTGAGGAGTTTTTCGTCTACAAGCACCTTGCCTGGTCGGCCATGGGCGACTATATTGAAGCGCGTGCCATTTTTGTAACTGTCCACAAAGGTAGTTACGTTACTTGCGATATTTTTAACCTGCTTGATCGGTTTTAAATCTAGATTTGAGGGAGCTACCGGGCTCGGTCTTCTAATTTTCAAGAAACTCTGGATGCCTTTCCATAAATTACCAACGTGTCCGGTAGGGTCATTCATATTTACTGGATCCCCTAGGCAATAGACATACGCGTTCATTCCCCCTTCACCGAACGGACTCCAGCTATCTGGACTGTTAAACCGCATCAACACCGGATTGAACGCCCGATAGCCATTACCCAACAAATAATGTCCCGTCACCGGATCAGGCCGTTCGCCGTTGAAGCCGAGCAGGCTGAGTAAGCCGTTTTCCTCAGAGCGATGGCCGTAAGGTGTGTAGGCGAGGGGATGAGGCTGTGTGGCATCGAGCGCGTGCAGCACCGAACGTTGCTGATCGGTGGCGAGTAACGTGGTTTCGACGGCGCTCTCCTGGCGCAGTTGTTGCGCCAGGAGTTGGTCGTCCTGTTGGAAAATCGAGCGTTGTACCGAGCCTTGGATTTCGCTGGTCAGGCGTTCTTTCAGATAGAAGCGCTGGGTGCGGGCCTGGGCCGATGGTGTGCAATCGACCAGGCGATCCAGTGGGTCGTAGTGGTAACGGCAGAGCAGCGTTTTGCGGTTCGCCGACATGGGGTCGTTCTCTGGAATGGAAGGCGTTTTATTCCGGCGTCACTCTCGTGGCCTGCATGCCTTTGTCGCCCTTTTCGATTTCAAAAAAAACCGTCTGCTTCTGTTTCAATGTTTTATAACCCTTGCCGGCGATGCCCGAGTAATGAACGAACAAGTCCTCGTCTCCATTGCCGCAGGTAATGAAGCCATAGCCCTTTACATCGTTAAACCACTTCACGGTTCCTTTGATTTGGTCGCTCATTTTTATTCTTCCTGCTTGCCGAATGAACAAAGGCACAGGGACGGTGGGTTGCCCAGAGCCTTTATCGTTGTCACGATTGAGCTTAGAGCCCGTATAAATGGCTGCCTACTGTCAACATTGACAGTAGGCAATACCGAGAGGAAATAACGGCTTGCGCATTGATAGTCGAATAACTGCCGCAGCGGTCAGGCCATGGCTTGTGCCTGCAAGCGGCGGCCAATCACGTCCAGCACGTCGCAGCCATCGCGCAACGGAATCGCCAGGAGCAGGGCGAAGTCGTGGAGGACGACGGCGTCGGAGCTGAGTTCTTCGCGAAAGGCGATGTTTTCCAACAGTTGGGTGACGGCGCGGATGCGGTAGGCGGCGGTTTCGTGGAGGACGTCGAGGGGGGCTTGGGTGTCGATGAGCAGGGCGGCGGGGGAGCAGTCGACGCCGGTGAGGGGCATGTATCGGTTCATTGGGCAAGATCTCAGCAGTTTAGTGGGAGCCGCCACTCACTCGTCGCCAAACGAATGGGTGGCAGTTGTACGCGGGTTGGCGAACCGAAAACTGCAAATCGGCAGACCCGAGAGTCTCCCGCGCACAACTGCCATAAGCAGTTTTGCGAGTGCAAAAGCCCGTGCCAAAAAGCAGGGCTTCTGACTGCAGTTTATCGAGTCGCCAAACCCGAGTCGCCATGTGGACGACGGGACAACTATAGGCATCGCGGATTGGCTTGGGCAAGGCTCGCTGTTGCGGGTGATTTCCCAAGTAGTTGTAAGATTTTTAGTCGACGGCGTTCGAGCGCTGTTGTGGCGAGGGAGCTTGCTCCCGCTGGGCTGCGAAGCGGCCCCAAAGCCAGTCACCGGGGTGTATCGGAAAGATGCCATCCGCTTCATTGGGGGGTGCTGCGCACCCCAGCGGGAGCAAGCTCCCTCGCCACGGTTACTCTTGGGCAGTAGCGGTCTCGACCCGTTCGCAGAATTCAGGGTAGAACCCTTTGGCGCTGGGGCCTCGGCAATAGGCTTGCGCCTGGGCCAGGGCGTCGCCGCTGAATGTCAGGCTGCGGGGCATGCCGGCAAAGGTTTCGTAGCCGCCTTGTTGGGTCTTGATGGCGTCGAACCCCGGCATGTCGTAGACCAGTTCCAGGTCATCCTCTGCAAGGATCCCCGCCTTGACCGTCACTTGCGTGTACTGCTTGCCCCCCGGCGCGCCATTGAGCGCCGCCAAGCCGTGGCCGACGACCCGTAGCATATGCGGAACCCAAGGCTCGCAGTCATCCGCGCAAGTGCCAGGACGGTAGCGCACGGTCAGCGTTTGTTGGTCGCGGGTCACGTCGGTCAAAGTCGGGTCGGAGCGCTTGATGCGGTGTTCGATGGTCAGCCAGGTTTTTTGTTCGTCGCTGGTGCCCTCGGCAACGACCGGATTCAGCGGACCGCGTTGGCATTCGTTGACGCCCAGGACGATGAGCATGCCGGTCAGGATGACCGCGAGGGTGGCGCCGCCGATTTGTACGTTCATGGACACACTCTGCTGGAGGAAGTCGCACTGTACGGTAAAGGGGGCAGGCGGTGGCAGAGCGCTTAGAGGGGGCGTGCTGGAACAGTGACGCGGTTGCCATTATCGATCAATAAATCAAGTTGAAGTAGTCGCCGTCCATCAACCTGCACAGTCGTGTATCCGCGCTTTCGCAGCGATTGCTTACCCACTTTGAAAAGGCCGGTTCCTGGATCTGTTGATAGTCCAGCTTCAGGTTGATCGCCCCGTACCTGCATGTGATGGTCGCACGGGAGGGTGTCTGCTCGCCTCCATCGTCCTTATGGATAACGTACTCGGCCCCTTCGAATTGCAACGATGCCGGGTTGACCACGTCCACCAGGCTTTCGCTCGCCCATTCGTGGTCGTCCTGTACATCGACGAAAAACACGTCTTCAACCGATTCGATGTTTCTGCGGATGTCAGTGACGGCGGGACAGGTTATTTCACCGGCCTGGACGTGGCCAATGATCAGCAAAAGCAGCACCGCGCCTCCAGCCAGTATTTTTTTCATGTGCCAGGCTCCAGGGCTCAGTTCAACGATTCACGGCTTTGGTCGGGCGGGTTACTGTCGAGGCTGACAGTTATTTATGTCAATTTTGAACTGTATATGGATGTTTGGTAACTTTTGGCTATATAAAAAAGCGCGGTTTTCGTTAAATCAGACAGTTCTTACGACCTCGGAAGAATTTTCTGTGGTGGCTATCGGCTATTAGCCTAATACCTTTAGGAACAATCTCCGCCCGCGCCAGTCCAAAGCACGCTTTACGCCGCTCATCATGGGCGGCTTTTTCGTGTTCAAGAGGATGTCCGGGATGAAGGTTTCACGCGGTTTTGCACTGTCTTGGCTGTTGATACTCGCCGCCAGCCCGGCCTTCGCGCAGTTCAGCCTTAGCGATGCCGCCAATGTGGTGTCGGCCATGCAGGGCAGCTCAGGCGAGGAAGA
Organism: Pseudomonas sp. LARHCG127; assembly: GCF_052871455.1. Classification (NCBI taxonomy): domain Bacteria; kingdom Pseudomonadati; phylum Pseudomonadota; class Gammaproteobacteria; order Pseudomonadales; family Pseudomonadaceae; genus Pseudomonas; species Pseudomonas sp. LARHCG127. The sequence continues at coordinate 112,978 of NZ_JBIXJT010000014.1, read as the reverse complement.
GGGTATGGTGGCCGCTGCACCGAAAGCGGCCGGGTTGCTCAACACCCTTGGATCGGAACTGAAAATCACGCCGGAACAGGCCATCGGCGGTGCCGGTGCGATGCTGGGGCTGGCGAAGAATCGGCTTAGCGAGCCGCAATTTTCCGAACTGAGCAAAAGTGTGCCGGGCCTGGATCAGATCGCCGGAAACAGCGCCATCGGCGGGCTCAATGGCTTGGGTGGTTTGCTCGGTGGCGGGTCGGATAACAATGCCTTGCTCGACGGCCTGCTGGGTAACGTCAAGGATACCGGCGACCTGAACAATGCCTTCAGCGCGCTGGGCATGGACAGCGGCATGATCGGCCAGTTTGCCCCGATCATTCTGCAGTACCTCGGCCAACAGGGCGTTGCCGGTTCGCTGCTGCAGAACCTGGGGGGGATTTGGGGGAATGGTGCGGGCGTTTGATGAGCGTGGCGACATCGAACATCCGCCACAGGGGTCTCAGAATCTCAAGCTGAGGTAGTCGGCGTTTTCCCGCCTGCACGTGTGAGGGAGCTGGCTGGCGCAACGCGTGTCCAGCCCCGGCATCAAGGTCGGTTCTTGGGCCGTGGGGTAATCCATCAGAACTGTTAGGTTCCCATCCCCTCGTTGCGCAATTGGGCGATGCGCCGGTCCTTTTCAGTCCAGAGCCGATTAACCCAGTCCTGCACCTGCTGGCGAAACACCGGGTCATTTTCGTAATCGCCCTGCCAGAGTGCCGGGTCCAGTTCGCGGGTCTGGATGTCGATGATGACCCGGGGCACTGCGCCGCTGATCAGGTCCCAGAACCCGGGAATGCGGTCTTGCGGATAGACCACGGTCACGTCCAGCACCGCGTCCAGTTGTTCGCCCATGGCCGCCAGCACGAACGCCACGCCGCCGGCCTTGGGCTTGAGCAGGTGGGTGAAGGGCGATTGCTGTTGTTGGCTTTTGGCGGCGGTGAAGCGGGTGCCTTCGAGGTAGTTGACCACGGTGACCGGTTGGCGCTTGAACAGCTCGCAGGCGGCCTTGGTGATTTCCAGGTCCTTGCCGGCCAGCTCCGGATTCTTTGCCAGGAACGCCTTGGTGTAGCGTTTCATGAACGGGTAATCCAAGGCCCACCAGGCCAGCCCCAGGAACGGCACCCAGATGAGTTCTTTCTTGAGGAAGAACTTGAAGAACGGCGTGCGCCGGTTGAGGGCCTGGACGAGGGCAGGGATGTCCACCCAGGATTGGTGATTGCTGATCACCAGGTAAGACGTATCGCCGCGCAGGTCCGCGCCGCCGCGGATGTCCCAGCGGGTGGGGATGCACAGGGCAAAGATCTGCTTGTCGATCTCGGCCCAGGTCTCGGCGATCCACATCACTGCCCACGAGGCATAGTCGCGAAAGCGCCCGGGCAGGACCAGTTTGAGCAGTGCGAACACCATCAGCGGTCCGAACAGCACCAGGGTGTTGAGCAACAGCAACAGGGTGACGAAACAGCCGGTGAGCAGGCGGCGCATAGATGACTCTTGCAAACGGGTGGGCGGGCCATGATAAGCAAGCTTCGGGTGGTAGGCCAAATCGGCTTGGACGAAAGTTTCACTTGGGCTTGGCTAGACTGGGCTGGCTTTTGTGGCCAGAGATTGCTCCCGCTGGGCCCAGTAGGAGCTGCCGAAGGCTGCGATCTTTTTGGACTCAAGTGTCTTTGGAAAGATCGCAGCCTCGTTTCACTCGACAGCTCCTACAGGGCCCAGCGGGAGCAATCTCTGGCCGCTGTGCGATCAACCGAACGAATTCATCAGCCACGGTCTAAAAAACCACGCCCACAATGGAAGCCCTAACTACATGAAATCAGTTCTCGCCCTGCTTTCCCTGATGGCCCTTCCGGTGCTGGCCGCCGAGCCAACCCTGTACGGGCGCTACGAATACATCGCGCTGCCGGAAATCGGCGGCGAAGTGCTCAAGGCCAAGATGGACACCGGCGCCCTGACCGCCTCGCTGTCGGCCAAGGACATCGAGACCTTCACCCGCGACGGCGACGATTGGGTGCGCTTCCGCCTGGCGACCAAGGACGCGGACAACAAGGTCTACGAACACAAGATCGCCCGCATCAGCAAGATCAAGACCCGTTCCGAAGAGGATGAGGACGACGACGAAAAGATCGCCCCCACCAAGCGCCCGGTGGTCGATCTGGAGTTGTGCCTGGGCAACGTCAAGCGCACGGTCGAGGTCAACCTGACCGACCGCAGCAGTTTCAATTACCCGTTGCTGATTGGGGCCAAGGCGTTGCGTGAGTTCGGGGCGGCGGTGAACCCGGCGCGGCGGTTTACGGCGGATAAGCCGGACTGCTGATTTCCCTGATTGACTCACCCCAAGCCTTGCGGCACCGTTCCGGCAACTTTACTGCCGGGCCCGCAAGCCATGCCTCATATTCTGATTGTCGAAGACGAAGCCGCCATCGCCGATACGCTGGTGTTTGCCCTGCAAGGGGAGGGGTTTGATACCACTTGGTTGAGCCTTGGCGCAGCCGCTCTTGAACACCAGAAAAACACCCCGGCGGACCTGATCATTCTCGATGTGGGCCTGCCGGATATCAGCGGATTCGAGACTTGTAAAAAAATCAGACGTTTCAGCGACGTTCCGGTCATCTTTCTGACAGCCCGGGATGGCGAGATCGACCGGATCGTGGGCTTGGAAATCGGTGCCGACGATTATGTAGTCAAACCCTTCAGCCCCCGCGAAGTGGCGGCCAGGGTCCGGGCGATCCTCAAGCGCGTGGCGCCGCGGCCGGTGGCGGAGGTGGGCACGGCGTTGTTTCAGGTCGATGCCGACCGCGTGCAAATCAACTATCGCGGCACCCCGCTGAACCTCACCCGCCACGAATTTCGCCTGCTCAATTGCCTGCTGGAGCAGCCCGAGCGGGTTTTCAGCCGCGAACAATTGCTCGATGCCCTGGGCGTTGCCAGCGATGCCGGCTACGAGCGCACCATCGACAGCCACATCAAGAGCGTGCGCGCCAAATTGCGCCTGGTCCGCGCCGAGGCCGAGCCGATCCAGACCCATCGAGGCCTGGGCTACAGCTACAGCCCGGGGCACAGCTGATGTCGCTGGGGATCCGGATTTTCCTGGTGTATGTGCTGTTTATCGCCCTGACCGGTTATTTCGTGCTCAACACGGTCATGGAGGAAATCCGCCCCGGCGTGCGCCAGTCCACCGAGGAAACCCTGGTGGACACTGCCAACCTGATGGCCGAGATCCTGCGGGACGATTTCAAGGCCGGCACCCTCAACCAGAATCGTTGGCCACAATTGCTCAGGGCTTATGGCGAGCGCCAGCCGGCGGCGACGATCTGGGGCTTGCCGAAAAACCAGGTCAGCCATCGCATCTATGTCACCGATGCCAAGGGTATCGTGGTGCTCGATTCCAGTGGCGTGGCGGTGGGACAGGATTATTCACGTTGGAACGACGTCTACCTGACCCTGCGCGGCCACTACGGCGCCCGTTCGAGTCGCAGCGATCCGGACGATCCGGCGTCTTCGGTGATGCACGTCGGTGCGCCGATTCGCGACAACGGCCGGATCATTGGCGTTGTCACCGTCGCCAAGCCCAACAGTTCCTTGCAGCCTTATGTCGATCGCACCGAGCGGCGGCTGTTGATCTATGGTGCCGGGCTGGTCGCCCTGGGCTTGTTGCTGGGCGGCTTGTTGTCCTGGTGGCTCAGCGCGGCACTGCGGCGTTTGACGATCTACGCCCAGGCGGTCAGCCAGGGGCGTCGGGTGGAAGTGCCGCATTATCGTGGCGGTGAATTCGAGCAACTGGCCGGTGCGGTGGAGCACATGCGCACCCAACTCGAAGGCAAGGCCTACGTCGAGCGTTACGTGCACACGCTCACTCACGAACTCAAGAGCCCGCTGGCGGCGATTCGTGGCGCTGCCGAGCTGCTGCAAAGCGACATGCCCGCTGCCCAGCACCAGCGCTTTGTCAGCAACATCGACAATGAAAGCGTGCGCATGCAGCAGTTGATCGAGCGCTTGCTCAACCTGGCCCAGATCGAGCAGCGCCAAGGGCTGGAGGAAGAAGTCGCAGTGCCGCTGGCGGCGCTGATGGCTGAGTTGCTGGAAGCGCGCGGCGGTTGGATTGAAAGTCGCCAGTTGACGGTTGAACAGCAGATCGCTGGCGACCTGGCACTGACGGGAGAGCCGTTCCTGTTGCGCCAGGCCTTGGGCAATCTGCTGGAAAACGCCTTGGACTTCACCCCCATCAACGGCCTGCTGCGAGTGAGCGCCGAGCGCCGTGGGAATCGTGTCGAGATCCGCCTGTTCAATCAGGCCGCGCCGATCCCCGACTACGCACTGCCGCGCTTGAGCGAGCGCTTCTATTCCCTGCCGCGCCCGGACAGCGGCCGCAAGAGCACCGGCCTGGGGCTCAACTTTGTCGAAGAAGTGGTGCAGTTGCATGGGGGGCAATTCAGTATTGGCAATGTCGAGGGTGGGGTGGAGGTGGTGCTGAGGTTGCCCTGAACACCCAGTTACTCAGTTTGGAACACTCTTGTGGCGAGGGAGCTAGCTCCCGCTGGGCTGCGAAGCGGCCCCTTTTGCGACTGCTTCGCAGCCGAGCGGGAGCAAGCTCCCTCGCCACAGGTTTCATGGGTCAGGTGGATTTCAGTCTCCACACAATCTCCACATTTCCCCCATAAACCCCTCACACAACCACCCCAGACTCTCCCTCATTCGAACAGGGAGAGCCCCACATGAACCGCAGCCTCGCCATTAAACTGGGCATGATCGCCCTCTTGATCCTCTTGCTGATGATCCCGCTGTTGATGATCAATGGCCTCATCGACGAGCGCCAGGAGTTGCGCGACGGTGTGCTGCAGGACATCGCCCGCAGCTCCAGCTACAACCAGCAACTGATCGGGCCGATGATCGTGGTGCCGTTTCGCAAGAGCGTGAAGGTCTGGAACACCAACGAGAAGACCGGTGTGCGTTTCCTGGAAACCGTCGAACGAACAGGCGAGTTATATTTTTTGCCTGAGCAATTCGAGCTCGACGGCCAGATCCGCACTGAAACCCGTGCCCGGGGCATCTACGAAGCGCGGATGTTCCACGCCGACAACCGTATCGATGGCCGCTTCAAGGTGCCTGAGCGCTACGGTGTCGCTGCCAAGGACTTTGCCGATTACCGTTTTGACGAGCCGTACCTGAGCGTCGGCATCAGCGATATTCGTGGCATCGAGAATGCGTTGACCTTGACGCTGAACCAGCAGACCGTTGATTTCCTGCCCGGCTCGCGACTCGGCTGGCTGGGGCAGGGCGTGCATGTGCCGCTGCCGATGATCACCGCCCAGGGCGGCCCCGAGCTGACCTTCGGTTTTGACCTGCGCCTGCAAGGCACGGGCGACTTCCAGATTCTGCCGGTGGGCAAATCCACCAAGGTGCACCTGTCGGCCGACTGGCCACACCCCAGCTTCATCGGCAACTACCTGCCCACCAACCGCGAGATCAATGAGCAGGGTTTCAGCGCTGACTGGCAAACGTCGTTTTTCTCCACCAACCTGTTGGAAACGCTGCAAGCCTGCGAGCCTAGCGATAGCTGTGAAGCGTTCCGCAGCCGTGCCTTCGGGGTGAGCTTCATCGATCCGGTGGACCAATACCTCAAGAGCGACCGGGCGATTAAATATGCGTTGCTGTTCGTCGCGCTGACCTTCGCCGGCTTCTTCCTTTTCGAAGTGCTCAAGAGCCTGGCGGTGCACCCGGTCCAGTACGCCTTGGTGGGCGTGGCGCTGGCATTCTTCTACCTGCTGCTGTTGTCGTTGTCGGAGCACATCGGCTTCACCCTGGCGTACCTGGTGTCGGCCAGTGCCTGTGTCGTATTGATCGGGTTTTATGTCTGCCATGTGCTGCGCAGCGTGAGCCACGGCCTCGGGTTTTCGGCGGGGCTGGCGGGCTTGTACGGCTTGCTCTACGGCCTGTTGAGCGCTGAGGACTACGCACTGTTGATGGGGTCGCTATTGTTGTTCAGCCTGTTGGGCGTGTTCATGGTGTTGACCCGCAAGCTGGACTGGTATGGGGTCGGGTCGAAGCCGGCCGCGGCGATGAACTTCGAGTTGGGAGAGGTGAAGTGAGCCGGTCGCTGGGGTTGCGGGAGGACCAACGGGTGCGTGAAGTGTTGGTGATGCGCATTGCTGGGTTGTTTCCGCTGGATCCGTGCGCTGCCATCGCGAGCAAGCTCGCTCCCACAAAGAACACCACAGTCCCCTGTGGGAGCGAGCTTGCTCCGGGCGGCGTTCCGACGATGAGGCCGGCACGGTTAACGCAAGGCTAAACCCTGGGCACCGTCTCGATCATCGAGGGCCGCACGCTCACCTCGGCAAACCACTGCGCCAATTGCGGATTGGCCTTGCGCCACTCCAGGTCGGGATGGCGCAGGTCCAGGTAGCCCAGGGCGCAGGCCACGCTGATGGAGGCCACGTCGAAATGGCTGGCCAATTCGGCAATCGCCTCGGCTTCGAGCAGGCCCAGGGCACGGCGAATCTTGTCCCGTTGCGCATCGAGCCATTCGTCCCAGTGTTTTTCCACGGGGCGTAGCGCGGTTTCGTAGCGGATCATCACCGCCGCATCCATGATCCCGTCGGCCAGGGAGGCGAGGGTCAGGCGCCGCCAGCGCGCCGCGCCGTCCCGGGGGATCAACGGGTTGCCAACGTGCTGGTGGTCGAGGTAATCGAGGATCACGCGACTGTCATGGATCACTGTTCCGTTGGCCAGGCGCAGGGCCGGGATCTTGCTCAACGGGTTGTCATCGATGAGCGCCCGGTCCGGCTTGACCGGCGTGAGCTGGCTAAGCTGCAACGCCACGCGGTCTTGCTGGCCGGTTTCGTGCAGCAGCACCAGGACCTTGCGCACGAAGGGCGAAGCGGGATTGTGGAACAGCGTCATGCTGGGGGTGGACATGCGGGTATCCTCGATTGGGCGGCAGGGGCTTAGCCTAGACAGTTGAAGGGCGGCTGGCGAGCGGCGGATTGACCGATATCTCCACTGTGGGAGCGAGCTTGCTCGCGATGGCGGCGTGTCAGTCGACATCAATGCAACTGGCCTTCCGCTATCGCGAGCAAGCTCGCTCTCACATTGGCTCTGTGTTTGGCTGGCGTTATCCGCGTTTGATCAAGCCCCAAGTCCCCAGCACCGTGGGTATGCCCAGCCCAACCCAGCTCACCGCATCCCAGCCTCCGTCACCGAGCAATGCACTGAACAATCCCGCAGCGCTTAGCGCACCAATCATCACGGGAATACCAAACACCTTCCAGAAATTCGACTGCCGAGGCCTCACGAAGCAACCTCCGCGCCGACGGTTGCACGTTTGGCGGCCTTGCGCCGAACCACCCACAGATACACGCCGCTGCCCAGGACAATGATGGTCAGGACATCGAGGGTCGCCCAGAAGATCTGCATCGGCCGGCCACCGTAGTCGCCGAAGTGCAACGGCAGGGACAGGCTCATCATGTCCATGTACCACGGTCGTTCGGCGACGGCGGTGACGTCCAGGGTGGTGGCATCGATCAGCACGGGCGTGAGCAGGTGCGAGGTCAGGTGGGTGTCACCTTTCATGAACACGCTGTAGTGGTGCTCACTGGAGAACAGCGTACCGGGGAAGGCGATGAAGCTGGGCTCCATGCCCGGCGCGACGTCCTTGGCGATGTCCAACAAGCGCGTGGCAGGAGCCAGTTGGGTCAGCGGCGGGGCGTTGCGGTAGGGTTCGACCATGGCACTGAGGCTGTCGTTGCGCCACGCCGCGATGAGCAGGTCGGCGCACGCGGCGATGACGCCGGTCACGCCCACGGTCAGTGCCCAGACCAGCGTGACCACGCCGATCAGGTTGTGCAGGTCGAGCCAGCGCAGGCGCGTGGATTTGTCCTGGCGCACCGTGGCGAACTTCAAGCGGCGCATGAACGGTAAATACAGCACCACCCCGGAGACGATGGCAATCACGAACAACAGCCCCATGAAGGCCAGCAGCAGCTTGCCCGGCAAGCCGGCGAACATGTCCACGTGCAGGCGCAACATGACCATCATGAAACCGCCATTGGCCGAGGGCATTTCCAAGGCTTCGCCGGTGCGCCCGTCGAGCATGAAGGTGTGGGAGGAATTGGGTTCGGTGCCCGGCGTCGGCGCCATGATGGTGATGACGCCGTTGGGCTCGTCCTCGTCCCAGCCAAAATACTGGACCACTTCACCTGGGCGATGGGCCTTGGCTTTTTCCACCAGTTGCTGCAAGTCCAGCGGCGGCGTGCTGGCCGGCATCTCCCGAAGCTCGGGGGCGTCGCCCAGCAGGTGTTCGATTTCATGGTGGAAGATCAGCGGCAGCCCGGTGATCGCCAGCATCAGCAGGAATACGGTGCAGATCAGGCTGGTCCAGGTGTGGATGAAGGACCAGCGGCGAATGGTTTTGCTTTTCATGAGCGATCCGAATGCAAGAGGGCACCTGGGGATAACACTGTTCACCTGGAGGACAGCCATTGTGGCGAGGGAGCTTGCTCCCGCTGGATTGCGCAGCGATCCCAAGCTTTTGGGGCTGCTGCGCAGCCCAGCGGGAGCAAGCTCCCTCGCCACGGTTTTCCTTACATGAACAGCTTCGCCAATTGAGCACCCTCAAAAGGTTTTGCAAATGCTAACCGTTTACCATTTGTAATTCACGCTGGCGACGACATTACGTTGGTCACCGTAGTAGCAGTAGAAGCCGTCGCAAGTGGACAGGTAGTCCTTGTTGAAGATGTTTTTGGCATCCACCGCCACCGTGACGCCCTTGAGGGTCTTGTTCAAACGACCCAGGTCGTAATGGGCCGAGGCGTCGTACACGGTGTAGGACCCGACATGGCCCCAGTCGGTGTTGGTGGTGTTGCCGTAGGTGTCGCCGACATAACGCACACCGGCGCCGACACCGAAGCCATCCAGCGGGCCGTTGTGCCAGGTGTAGTCCGCCCAGGCAGTGGCCTGGTTACGCGGCACCTGGGCCATGCGCTTGCCTTCTTCAGCCGCGGTGCCCTTGGTGATTTCGCTGTCGTTGTAGGTGTAGGAACCGACCAGTTTCAGATTGTCGGTCACGTTGCCCGAGGCTTCCAGTTCCACGCCCCGTACTTGGACTTCACCCACTTGGCGGGTGACATTGTTTTCGGTCACGGAGTTGTTTTTCTGGGTCAGGTCGAACACCGCGGCGGTCAGCAAGGTCTTGGTGCCGGGCGGTTGGTACTTGATACCGGCCTCGTACTGTTCGCCTTCGGTCGGCTTGAACGCTTCGGTGCTGTTGACGATTGAACCTGCCGCCGCCTGGAACGACTGGGCGAAGGAAAGGTACGGCGTCACACCGTTATCGAAGACGTAGCTCAATGCCGCGTTGCCGCTGAATTTCTTGTCGCGCTGGGTGTTGGTGACGTTGTTCAGGTTGTGGAACACGGTGCCGGTGTGAATCCAGTCTTCACGACCACCGAGGGTCAGGCGCCAGTTGTCCAGGGCAATCTGGTCCTGGACGTACAGGCCGGTCTGGTGGGTCTTCTGGTTGTAGTCATACATGGTGAAGTACTGGACGTTGGAGAAATCCTGTCCATAGGTAGGGTTGTGGATGTTGCTGGTCGGCACGCCAGTCGAACCCCAATCCCAGCGCGAATTGCTGTTGGAGCGCTGGTGATCCAGGCCCAGCAGCAGGGTGTGGCTGAGGGCGCCGGTCTGGAAGTCGGCCTGGAAGTTGTTGTCCACGGCGAACTGGCTGATGTCTTCATTGATGACGCTGGCGCTGCGCTTGACGTTGCCGTCGGCGTCCACCGATTGGTCGGGGCCGTCTGGCCAGAATTGGCCGCCAGCCGAGATACCTTGGGTTTCCAAATCGCTCTTGGTATAGCGCAGGTTCTGGCGGAACTGCCAGGTATCGTTCAAGCGATGTTCAAACGCATAACCGAGCGCGTAGTAGGTGCGGTCGTAGAATTCCCAGTCCGGATCGCCCAGGTTCTTGTGGTGGGAAATCTTGCCCGCCGGCGAGGACAGCTTGGTGCCTTGCAGTGGCAGGAATTGCCCGGTGATGCCGGTGTCGTCGCGGGTGTATTGCGACAGGAAGGTCAGGCGCGTGTCGTCGTTGATGTTCCAGGTCAGGCTCGGCGCGAGGTTGTAGCGCTTGTCCGGGATGTGATCGACCTGGGCGTTGCTGTCGCGCACGGTGCCGCTGACCCGATAGAGGAACTGGCCTTCGTCATCGACCTTGCCGGTGCTGTCGAAGTTGATCTGCTTGTGTTCGTAGCTGCCGGCCTGCAGCTCGACTTCATTGCTGCTTTCGGCTTGTGGGCGGCGGCTGACCATGTCCAGCATGCCGCCGGGTGGCGTCTGGCCGTAGACCGACGAGGCCGGGCCACGCAGCACGGCGATGCGCTCAAGGTTCCAAGGCTCGATTTTCGGCGTGATGTAGTTGCCCCTGGGCAGCGGCAGGCCATCGAGGAACTGGGTCGGCACGAAGCCGCGCACCAGCAGCCAATCGTTACGCGAGTCCGAGCCGTAGCCGCTGCTCTGCACACCGGCGGTGTAGCGCAGCGCGTCGTTGAGGTTGAGCACGGAGCGGTCTTCCATCTGCTGGCGGGTGACCACGGAGACGGAGCGCGGCAGTTCGACGACCGGCGTATCGGTCTTGGTCCCGGCGGCGGTGCGGGTGGCGGCGTAGCCCTCGGTCGGGCCCCACGCGGTTTCACTGAGACCGGCGCCGATCACGCTGGTTTCCGGCAGGGCCATGACCCCTTCAGGCATGGCCACCAGGCTGTAGGTGCCGGCGCTGCTTTGTTCCAGTTGCAGGCCGGTGCCGCGCAAGGCCTCGCGCAAGGCGCCGGTGGCGTCGAACTGGCCTTGGACCGGGGCCGAGGTCTTGCCCGAGGCCAGGGACGGATTCAGGCTCAGCGCAAGGCCGGCCTGGCTGGCAATCTGGTTCAGGGTGCTGGCCAGGGGCGCGGCGGGCAGGTTGTAGGCGCGCACGCTGGTGGCCTGTTCGGCGGCCAGCAGGGGGGCGCTGGTCAACGGGGCGGCAAAGGCAATGGCAACGGCCAACAGGCTGGGGCGCAACAGGGTGTCTAGCGGGCGGGACATACGGCGGCTCCTGAATGGAAATATTTCTCAATTGCCTGAGTGCCGGATGAAAATCGAAAAGTGATAGGGCTGGATGAAAATAATTTAGATTCTGTTTGCGGGCGGTGGTTTTTTGGTGGGACGAATGGCCTCATCGCGAGCAAGCTCGCTCCCACATTGGAATACGAAGCCCTGTGGGAGCGAGCTTGCTCGCGATGAGGCCATCACTGACAACAATGTGCTTCAGGGCTTGGTTTCAGCCCGCGGCCCCACCACCACCCACCACCGCGTGTGATGCTCGACCTGCACCGGCAAGGTCGGCAGCAAGGCGGTCAGGGCCAGGTCGGTGTCGTGCAGCGGGAAACTGCCGGTGATGCGCAGGTCGGCCACTTGTGGTTCCACGCCCAGGTAGCCGCGCCGGTAACGGCCCAACTCATGGACCAGGTCTTCGAGGCGGGCGTTGTCCACCACCAGCATGCCGCGGGTCCAGGCGTCGGCGCCGGGGTTCAGGGCGATGGTAGGGCCGAGACCGTCGTGGCGCATCAGCACTTGTTGGCCTTCGCGCAGGATCTGTTCGACGTCCGTGGCCTGGGGATGCGCCGCCACGGCGGATTTCAACACGCTCAGGCGCGTGCCTTCGTCTTCACGCTTGACCAGGAATCGTGTGCCCAAGGCACGCAGGCTGCCTTCGCGGGTCTCGACGATGAACGGACGCGGGTCGTCGTGGCCGGTCTCCACCAGGATCTCGCCTTCCTGCAGGATGATGCGGCGCTGTTTGTCATCGAAACGCACGTCCAGCGCGCTGTGGGTGTTGAGGTTGATCAGCGTGCCGTCGGCCAGGCGCAGGGTGCGTTGCTCGCCCGTCGCGGTGCGCTGGTCGGCCAGCCAATAGTCCAACGGCAGGTAACGCTCCCCGGCAAACAACGCCAGGCCGATGGCCGCGACAACGCTGGCAAGGCCGCTGCCCACCTTGCGTATCCGCCGGCGAATGCTCACCCGCGATTGCAGCAACGCCGCCCGCGCCGGCCCGTTGGCCAAGCTGAAGCGCTGGTCGAGCATGCCTAGCTGTCGCCAGGCCCGGGCGTGTTCTTCATCGGCGGCATGCCAGCGGGCGAACGCTTCCCGCTCCTGGGCGCTGCTCGAGTCCAGGGACAACTGCCAGGCGATGGCGGCGTCCAGCACGCTGGCCGAGACCGGTTTGGCATGGACCTGGTTCACGTCGGTTCTCCATACAGGGCGATGTAGCACTGGCGGATGCCCTGCGCCAGATACTGCCGTACCCGCGGCACCGAAACCCCCAGGCGCTCGGCAATTTCGGCGTGGCCGAGGCCGTCGAGGCGGTTATAGAGGAAGGCTGCGCGGGCCTTGCTCGACAGTTTGCCGAGCAGGCGGTCGATGGCCTTGAGGTCTTCCAGGATGATTTGCTGTTCTTCCACCGAGGGCTGCTCGGCCTCGGGGATCAGCATCAGTTCGGTGAGGTAAGCCTGCTCCAAGGCTGCGCGCCGGAAATAATCGAACAGCAGGCCCTTGGCGATGGCCACCAGAAACGCCCGGGGCTCGCGGGGTGCTTTCAGTTCCTCGCGACCCAGCAAGCGCACGAAAGTGTCCTGGCTCAGGTCCTCGGCCCGGTGCGCACAGGCCACGTTGCGTCGCAGCCATGCCAATAGCCAAGCGCGATGGTCACGGTACAACGCACCAACCAAATCACTATGGGGAGTGGGGACTGACGACACGGATCATCACCGATGTTTTAAGTAACGAGAATTGTTCGCGATTGTGGCAGAGGGTGGGGAGGGAAAGCAATTGGCGCTGGTCGGGACGAACGACTCAACACCCCTGTGGGAGCGAGCTTGCTCGCGATTGCGGTGAATCAGCTGCGTTGACATCGACCGACACTGCGCTATCGCGAGCAAGCTCGCTCCCACAGGGAGGGCTTTATGTGCCCAAGGCTTCTAAAGCGAAGGCGCCTGCTGCCGCCGTTTCCACTGGCCCAGGCGCTGTTGCAGCTCAAGCGCACTGTGGATCTGTTGCTGACGGGCGCGGCTGAACAGGATCAGCGCCAGTTCCGCCGTGGCCAGGGCGTCGGCGCTGGCGTTGTGGCGGTCGAAGACTTGCAGCTTGAACCAGTCGATCCACTCGTCCAGGCCGGACCTGCGCAGATGGGCCTGGGGGCAAAGCATCGGGGCCAGGTCCGCCACGTCGAGAAACGGATGCTGCAGGCGATAGCCCAGGTAGTCTTTCAAGGCGCGCCCGAGCATGTGGGAATCGAACGGCGCGTGAAAGGCCAACAGCGGACTGTCGCCGATGAATTCCATGAACGCCAGCAGCGCCTCTGCCGGGTCGCTGCCAGCGGCAATGGTGCTGGGGGCCAGGCCATGGATCAACACGCTTGGCCCGAGTTTCTGCTTATCGCATTGCAAGGTCCGTTCGAACTGTTGGCTGAAGTCGATGGCGCCGTCTTCAATGACCACCGCGCCGATGGACAGCACTTGGTCCTTGTTCAGGTTCAACCCGGTGGTTTCCAGATCCACCACGACCCAGCGTTGCTCCCGCAGGTTGCTTTCACTCAGCGGCGAAGGCGCGGGGAGGCGCTCCAGGCGCTGTTGCAGCGCATCGGGTACCGTCGGTTGGGCCGGGCGCAGCCAGGAAAAAATACTCACAACTGATACCTCAGCGTCAGGCTGCTTTGCAGGCGTTGGGCTTGGCGCAAGGATTCACGCAGGATGCGTCGATCCAGATGGTTGAGGCTGTCGGGGTCTACGCGGTTGGAATAAGGCAGGTTCTCGCGGGTTTGCAGTTGATGTTGCTGCATGCGGGTCTGCTGGATGAAGTGATAGGCCTCTTCATAGGCCGCGCCATCGAGCGGTTCGATCACCTCCTTGACGACCAATTGCCGCAAGCGCTCCAAGGTGTTGTTGGCTTCGATGCCGTTGGCCAGTGCCAGCAGGCGGGCGCCATCGACGAAGGGTGTCAGGCCCTGCACTTTCAAGTCCAGGGTTGCCTTTTCACCATTCTTGCGGCTCAGCACGAAATCCCTGAAGCGGCCCACGGGCGGGCGATGGCGCAGCGCATTCTCGGCCATCATGCGCTGGAACAAGCGATTGTCGGCCACCTGGCCGAGGATCTGCTGGCGCAACTGCTCGCAGCCTTGCTCTTCGCCCCAGACCACCCGCAGGTCGAAATAGATGCTCGAGCCCAGCAGGTTTTCCGGCGTCGCTTCACGAATGAATGCCGAGAAGCGCCGGGCCCATTCGGCGCGGGACAGGCACAGCTCGGGGTTGCCGGCCATGATGTTGCCCTTGCACAAGGTGAAGCCGCACAGGGCCAGGCTCTGGTTGATCTGTTGGGCGATGGGCAGCAGCAAGCCACGAATCTGCGCGGCATGGGCGGCGTCCCGGGCGTCGAACAACATGCCGTTGTCCTGGTCGGTGTGCAGGGTTTGCTCGCGCCGGCCTTCACTGCCGAAACACAGCCAACTGAACGGCACGCCCGGGTCGCCCTTGTCGGCCAGGGTCAGTTCGATGACGCGGCAGACGGTGTGATCGTTGAGCAGGGTGATGATGTGGGTGATCTGGGTCGACGACGCACCATGGGCCAGCATGCGTTCCACCAGTTGTCCGATCTCACCGCGCAGGGCCACGAGGTTTTCCACCCTGGGGGCGTTGCGGATGGTCCGGGCCAGGTGCACCAGGTCGACGCGCTGCAAGGAAAACAGATCGCGCTCCGACACCACGCCACACAGGCGCTGGTCCTTGACCAGGCAGACGTGGGCGATGTGGCGCTCGGTCATGGCGATGGCCGCGTCGAAGGCGCTGTGGTCCGGCGAAAGGAAGAAGGGTGCTTGGGTCATATGTCCTACGATGGCCTGGGAAAAGTCCCCGGAACCATCGGCCACAACCTGTCGGAGGTCGCGCAGGGTGAAAATCCCCACCGGCGCTTTTTGCTCATTCACCACCACGATGCTGCCGACCTGCTGCTCATGCATCAGCTTCACGGCTTCGCGCAGCGGTGTGTCCGGGCTGCAACTGACCGGGTGGCGCATCGCCAATTCACCCAGTCGGGTATTGAGGGAGTATTGGGTGCCGAGGTTTTGCGCCGATTTTTGCTGGACCTGTTGGTTGACCTGGTCGAGCAAGCTGCTGACCCCGCGCAGGGCGAAGTCGCGAAACGGGCCGGACAAGGCGAACAGCTTGATGAAGGCGAGTTTGTTCAGTTGCAGGCAGAACGTGTCTTCGCCGGCCCGGTGCTCGGTGCGCGTGGCTCGCTCGCCCAGCAGCGCGGCGAGGGGGAAACATTCGCCGGTAGTGATCTCGAAGGTGGTCTCGGTGCCACCCTTGGCCGAATGCGGACGTTCGCCCACCACCCGGCCCTGCTTGACGATGTAGAAGTGTTCCACCGGGCCGTCGGCCGGCTTGATGATGGTGTCACCGGGTGCGTAGAAACGCAGCAGGCATTGCTCCACCAGATAGGCCAGGTGGGCGTTTTCCATTTGGTTGAACGGGGGAAAGCGCTGGAGAAACTGCAGCGTCCCCTGGATGTTTTGCAACACCGCGGTTTTCCCTGCCTGGATGAAGGCGTCCGCTTTTTTCATAACCATTACGCAGTCTTATTCGAATTGTTGTGGTCGGATCTGTTTCCCATGGTCGGCCCCTCAGCGCAGGGTGCCCATTGGACGTAAGTCTAGGTCGGTACCTAAGGCTGGCTTACGGAAAAGTCCTACGCTAGACGTCAGAAAAATCTTCGTTGAATGTTCTTGGAAAAAAATCCGACGAAGTGCACATTGAAGCGCCTCGGAACGATGTCTGACCACTGTGCCAGGGGATCGATTTATAGAACGTAGAGAGCACCATGTCCGACCACGATATTTTGAGTGATGCCGAGCGCGAGGCGCTGAGTGCCGTCATGCTGGAACCTGACCTGCCGCCGCAGCGCGTCTTGATCGTTGACGACGACAAGGACGCACGGGAGCTGTTGTCGGAGATCCTGGCATTGGACGGGATTCACTGCATGACCGCCGCCAGTGGCGAAACGGCACTCAAGATGCTGGAAACCAAGCCGTCGATCGGTCTGCTGATCACCGACCTGCGCATGGGCAACGTCGATGGCCTGGAGCTGGTGCGCCTGGTGCGCGAGTCCGAGCGGGCGGCATTGCCGATCATCATCGTCTCGGGCGATGCCGACGTGAAGGATGCCATCGAAGCCATGCACCTGAGCGTGGTGGATTTTTTGCTCAAGCCGATCGATACCGAAAAGCTGTTGGGGTTGGTCAAGCATGAGTTGGGGATGGATCTCTAGCCCATCTTCTTCAATCGTGCCGAAGTGCTTTTGTGGCGAGGGAGCTTGCTCCCGCTGGGCTGCGAAGCAGACCCTTTTTCCAGAACTCGGAATCTAATTGACTGTATTGCGGTCGCTGCGCGACCGAGCGGGAGCAAGCTCCCTCGCCACAAAAACAGTCAGGTGTTGCAAATGAAAAAGCCCTGATCGAGAGATCAGGGCTTTTTTGTGTGCCGCGTCTACCGCTCAATCACAACCCATTGGCTGCCTTGAACTCACGACGACGGCGGTGCAGCACCGGCTCGGTGTAGCCATTCGGCTGTTTGGTGCCTTCGATCACCAGCTCGACCGCCGCCTGGAAGGCGATGTTGCTGTCGAAGTCTGGTGCCAGCGGGCGGTACAGCGGATCGCTGGCGTTCTGGCGGTCGACCACCGGCGCCATGCGCTTGAGGCTTTCCATCACTTGCTCTTGAGTGACGATGCCATGGCGCAGCCAGTTGGCGATGTGCTGGCTGGAAATACGCAGCGTCGCACGATCTTCCATCAGGCCGATGTCATTGATGTCCGGAACCTTGGAGCAACCGACGCCCTGGTCGATCCAGCGCACCACGTAGCCAAGGATGCCCTGGGCGTTGTTGTCCAGTTCGTTCTTGATCTGCTCCGGCGTCCAGTTCGGGTTGACGGCCAGCGGGATGGTCAGGATGTCATCCACCGACGCGCGGGCGCGCTTGGCCAGTTCGGCCTGGCGGGCGAACACGTCGACCTTGTGGTAATGCAGCGCGTGCAGGGCGGCGGCGGTCGGCGAGGGAACCCACGCGGTGTTGGCGCCGGCCAGCGGGTGAGCGATTTTCTGTTCGAGCATCGCCGCCATCAGGTCCGGCATCGCCCACATGCCCTTGCCGATTTGCGCGCGGCCTTGCAGGCCGGTGCTCAAACCGATGTCGACGTTCCAGTTTTCATAGGCGCCGATCCACTTCTCGGCTTTCATGTCGGCCTTGCGCACCATCGGGCCGGCTTCCATGGAGGTGTGGATTTCATCGCCGGTACGGTCGAGGAAGCCGGTGTTGATGAACACCACGCGCTCGCTGGCGGCCTTGATGCAGGCCTTGAGGTTGACCGTGGTACGGCGCTCCTCGTCCATGATCCCGACCTTGAGGGTGTTGCGCGGCAGGTTCAGCACGTCTTCGACGCGACCGAACAGCTCGTTGGTGAACGCGGCTTCTTCAGGGCCGTGCATCTTCGGCTTGACGATGTACACCGAACCAGCGCGGCTGTTGCGGCGCGAGGTGTTGCCGTTGAGGCTGTGGATCGCCGCCAGGCTGGTGACCAGGCCGTCGAGGATGCCTTCCGGCACTTCGTTGCCATCCTTGTCCAGTATCGCGTCGATGGTCATCAGGTGGCCGACGTTGCGCACGAACAGCAGCGAGCGGCCGTGCAACGTGACGCTCGAACCGTCGACGGCGGTGTAGACACGGTCAGGGTTCATGGTCCGGGTAAACGTCTGGCCGCCCTTGGCGACTTCTTCCGACAGATCACCCTTCATCAGGCCGAGCCAGTTGCGGTAGATCACCACTTTGTCATCGGCATCGACGGCGGCGACCGAGTCTTCGCAGTCCATGATGGTGGTCAGTGCGGCTTCCATCAGGATGTCTTTGACACCCGCGGCGTCGGTCTGGCCGACCGGGGTGCTGGCATCGATCTGGATTTCGAAGTGCAGGCCGTTGTGTTTCAGCAGCACGGCGGTCGGTGCCGAAGCATCGCCCTGGAAACCGATCAACTGGGCATCGTCACGCAGGCCGCTGTTGCTGCCGCCCTTGAGGGTGACCACCAGTTTGCCGTCGATGATTTTGTACGCGGTGGAATCGACATGGGAGCCGGCCGCCAGGGGCGCCGATTCGTCGAGGAAAGCACGGGCGAAGGCGATGACCTTGTCGCCGCGGACCTTGTTGTAGCCTTTGCCTTTTTCCGCACCATCGGCTTCGCTGATGGCATCGGTGCCGTACAGCGCGTCATACAACGACCCCCAGCGGGCGTTCGAGGCGTTGAGGGCGAAGCGGGCGTTCATCACTGGCACCACCAGTTGCGGGCCGGCCATGCGGGCAATTTCGTCATCGACGTTTTGGGTCGTGGCCTGGAAATCCGCCGCTTCTGGCAGCAGGTATCCAATGTCTTGCAGGAAGGCTTTGTAAGCCACGGCGTCGTGAGCCTGGCCGGCACGGGCCTGGTGCCAGGCATCGATCCGCGCCTGGAAATCATCGCGTTTGGCGAGTAGGGCTTTGTTCTTCGGGGCCAGGTCGTGGATGACCTTGTCGGCACCGGCCCAGAACGCGTCGGCGGTGAGGCCGGTTCCGGGAATGGCTTCGTTATTCACGAAGTCGAACAGGACTTTGGCGACCTGCAGGCCACCGACTTGAACGTGTTCAGTCATTGCTTGCCTCACTCTGCTCAGCTATTTCGCTTTTCAGCTCTTCGATTTTGACAATGAAGCCTCGGGACATTTAAACCACAAACCCCGGAACCAGTACATGCCATCGCTGGCGGCTGGGTATTCAAGCCTTGCTGACGGGGCTTTTCAGGGATGCGACTGGCCTTAAGCAGACATCGGTACAACAGGGGTATCGCGATTATGTAGTGCGCGCTGCGGAATACTACATGATCAATTGCGGTTGTGAAAATTAGACTAATTGCGTCGTTCCGCGACCGACTAAAGTGTTACGGTCACGTCGGGACACGGGATGTTCTCAAAAAACAGAGTGATTGTTCCAGATAATTTTAGGTTTCGTGCACAAACCCCCTGGGCGCGGGTGTGTGCACCCCCTTCTGTGCGAAGCACTGATCCAACCCTTCTGGGCCCGCTACGCGGTCCAGCGGGAGCAAGCTCCCTCGCCACGAAAGCGCGACCGTGTTGATTTTCTGCCTTGCCTATACTGTCTCTTCCATCAACAAGAGGACTGCGCCATGGACCACCTCGTCATCACTGTTTTCGCCCCGGACAAGCCCGGGCAGGTCGAGCGCATCGCCGATTGCATCGCCGCCCATGGCGGTAACTGGCTGGAGAGCCGCATGTCGCGCTTGGCCGGGCAGTTTGCCGGGATCCTGCGAATCAGCGCCCCGGCCGAGGCCCATGAAGAATTGATCGAAGCGCTGCAAGGGTTATCGGCCCACAGTATTCGTGTGTTGATCGCGCAAAGCCCCGTCGAGGAGTCCTGCTCCTGGAAACCCATCACCATGGAGCTGGTGGGCAATGATCGTCCCGGTATCGTGCGGGACATCACCCGGTTGTTGAGCGAGCAGGGCGTCAATGTCGAACGCTTGGTGACCCATGTCCGGCCGGCACCGATGAGCAGCGAGCTGCTGTTTCATGCCGAGGCGTTCCTGGGCGTGCCCTTGACCCTGTCGCTGGAGGCGTTGCAGGAACGCCTTGAGACCTTGGCCGATGAGTTGATGGTAGAACTCAAGTTCAGCGACGAAGCGTGACGAGGGTTATCCAAGGAAAAACTGCGCCTGCCTGTGGATAACCTGTAGAGACCTAGCCCCAGCCCAGGCCTGCCGGGGCTCAGCGGCAGATGATCAAAAAATCACCAGTTTTCAAGGGCTTGTGCACAAACGGCGGGGATCACGCTGTGGATAACCTTGGGAAGGATAAGCGCAGGCCACGCCAGGCGTGGCCTGTAGAGATTTGTATGTTTTTTGATCAGTTACGTCGGCGCATGCTGATCACGGCATCGACGCTGTACACCGCCAGCCCGGCCCAGATAAACAGGAACGCTACCAGCGTGCTGGACGACAGATGCTCACCGAACAGCAGCACGGCGAGCAACAGCACCAGTGTCGGCGCGATGTACTGGAGAAAACCGATGGTCGTGTAGGGTAAATGCCGGGTTGCGGCGTTGAAACACACCAACGGCACCAGCGTCACGGGGCCGGCCGCTACCAGCCACCAGGCTTCGGAGGTGGTCCAGAATGCCGCCTGGGCACTGGTGGCCGTGGGGTTGAACAGCAACCAGGCGATGGCGATTGGCACCAGCATCCAGGTTTCCACCACCAGTCCCGGCAAGGCCTTGACCGGCGCCTGTTTGCGGATTAGCCCATAGAAACCGAAGGTCAGCGCCAGCACCAGCGACACCCACGGCAGGCTGCCCACTTGCCAGACCTGCTGCGCCACGCCGACTGCCGCCAATCCTACCGCCAGCCATTGCATGCGGCGCAGGCGCTCACCGAGGATCAACATGCCCAGCAACACGTTGACCAGCGGGTTGATGTAATAACCCAGGCTGGCTTCGAGCATGCGCTCGTTATTCACTGCCCAGACGTAGGTCAGCCAGTTGGCCGCGATCAGCGTCCCGCTCAGGGCGAGGATCGCCAGGCGTTGTGGATTGTCCCGCAGTTCGCGCCACCAGCCCGGGTGTTTCCACACCAGCAGCAACGCCGCGCCGAACAGGGCCGACCACAGCACCCGGTGGATGATGATTTCCACCGACGGCACGCTGGCGATGGCCTTGAAGTAGATCGGGAACAGACCCCAGATGATGTAGGCACTCAGGCCCAGGATGTACCCGCGACGCGGGTTGGCGGCTTGCATGCAGAATCCTTGCTTAGGCAGCTAACAAAGGGTGATTGTAAGGAGATTTGTCTGGTTGTGCTGTGAACCTTGTTAGGAAGTGGTTCCACCGCAGGCCCCCTGTGGGAGCGAGCTTGCTCGCGATGGCGGTGGAACAGCCGCCATTTATATTGACTGACACGCCATTATCGCGAGCAAGCTCGCTCCCACAGGAGATTTGCGGTGGCTGTTGGGGCCGAGACCAATCAGAACAGCTTCAACGGCTCTTCATTGAGCGCCGCCAGTTGCTCGCGCAACGCCAGCACCTGGTCGCCCCAGTAGCGTTCGCTGCCGAACCACGGGAAGCTGCGGGGGAAGGCCGGGTCGTCCCAGCGCCGCGCCAGCCAGGCGCTGTAGTGCATCAGG
The DNA here is from genome assembly GCF_052871455.1 of Pseudomonas sp. LARHCG127. Lineage (NCBI taxonomy): Bacteria > Pseudomonadati > Pseudomonadota > Gammaproteobacteria > Pseudomonadales > Pseudomonadaceae > Pseudomonas > Pseudomonas sp. LARHCG127. Next base: position 91,665 of record NZ_JBIXJT010000014.1, on the reverse strand, counting down.
CGCAGGGCCCGCAGCGGCTCGATCAGCGCCAGTTCACGGGGATCGAAATCATGGAACTCCTGGTACCCGTCCATCAATTCCGACAACTGTCCCAGGCATTCCTGGCGATCGCCGGCGAGCATCATCCACAAATCCTGCACCGCCGGGCCCATGCGGCAATCGTCGAGGTCGACGATGTGGAACACCTCATCGCGGCACATCATGTTGCCGGGATGGCAATCGCCGTGCATGCGGATGTTCTGGTGGGGTGTGGCGGCGTAGACCTCTTCGACGCGCTTGAGCAGGTCCCGGGCGACCGACTCGTAGGCCGGCAGCAGGCCGCGGGGGACGAAGCCGCTTTGCAGCACTGTCTCCAACGAGTCGTGGCCGAAATTCTTCACGCCCAAGGCTTCACGGTGCTCGAATGGCCGGGTCGCCCCGAGCGCGTGCAGGCGCCCAAGCAGTTGTCCCAGGCGATAGAGTTGGTCGAGATTGCCCGGCTCCGGCGCTCGGCCGCCGCGACGGGGAAACAGGGTGAAACGGAACCCGGCGTGCTCGTGCAGGCTGGCGCCGTTGTGGATCAGCGGCGCCACCACGGGCACTTCGTAGTCTGCAAGTTCGAAGGTAAAGCTGTGCTCTTCCAGGATCGCTTCGTTGGTCCAGCGCTGGGGGCGATAGAACTTGGCGATCAGCGGCTCGGAATCTTCGATGCCGACTTGATAGACGCGGTTCTCGTAGCTGTTGAGGGCCAACACGCGGGCGTCGCTGAGAAAGCCGATGCTTTCAACGGCATCGAGCACCAGGTCGGGCGTGAGGGTTTCGAACGGATGGGACATGCTGACTCCTGCGCAGCGGCAGGGCTGCCGCGTCCGGCCCAGCATGGTAGCGCAGACAGAGGCAGATAGGTGGTGGCTGTGGTGGCTGTACTGAAGCTATCGCGAGCAAGCTCGCTCCCACAGGGATAGACGGTACGCCGAAGATCCATTGTGGGAGCGAGCTTGCTCGCGATGAGGCCCAATCAGGCGCCGATGACTCCGCCATCCTCCCGGGTGATCACCATCACCGACGAGCGCGGCTTGCCGTTGGGCAGGTGCTCAGGGAAAGTGGAGCCGCCGCTGGGATGCTGGATCCCGACGAACAGCGTCTTGTAGTCCGGCGCGAAACTGATCCCGGTCACTTCGCAGCCTACCGGCCCGACCATGAAGCGGCGGATCTCACCGCTGTTGGGGTCGGCGCACAGCATCTGGTTGTTGCCCATGCCCGCGAAGTCGCCTGCGTTGCTCGAGTCACCGTCGGTCTGGATCCACAGCCGCCCGGCCTTGTCGAAGCCCAGGCCATCGGGGCTGTTGAACATGTTCTGCGGGTTGATATTGGACGACCCGGCCTTCGGCGTACCCGCGTGTACCGTTGGGTTGCCGGCGACCACGAACAGGTCCCAGTCGAAGGTCTTGGAGGCGTGGTCGTCACGGTCGGTGCGCCAGCGCAGGATCTGCCCATAGACGTTCTTGGCCCGCGGGTTCGGCCCGTCCACTGGCTGGCCGGCATCGCCACGCTTGGAGTTGTTGGTCAGGGTGCAATAGACCTGGCCGTCCTTGGGGCTGACCACGATCCACTCCGGGCGGTCCATGCGCGTGGCGCCAACGGCAGTGGCGGCCAGGCGCGCATGGATCAACACCTCGGCCTGATCAGCGAAACCGCTGCTGGCGTCGATGCCGTTCTTGCCATGGGTCAATTCGATCCATTGGCCTTTGCCCTTGGGATGGTCCGGGTTGCCGTCGCCGGCATCGAAGCGCGCCACGTACAAGGTGCCATGGTCCAGCAGGTTGCGGTTGGCCTTGGCATTGCGATGGTTGATGCGCTCGCGGCTGACGAACTTGTAGATGAACTCGCCACGTTCGTCATCGCCCATGTACACCACGGCGCGACCGTCATTGGTCTGCGCAAGGGCCGCGTTTTCATGCTTGAAGCGGCCCAGGGCGGTGCGCTTCACCGGGGTGGACTCTGGATCGAACGGATCGATTTCCACTACCCAGCCGTGGCGATTGAGTTCGTTGGGGTTCTTCGCCAGATCGAAACGCGGGTCGTGCAAGTGCCAATTGATTTCGCTGCTGGTGACGGTGGCGCCATAGCGTTTTTGTGCCGCGTCGAATTGCAGGTCCGACTTGCTGCTGCCGAAGCAGTCAGTGAAGTTCTCTTCGCAGGTCAGGTAGGTGCCCCACGGGGTCATGCCGTTGGCACAGTTCTGGAACGTGCCGAGCACTTTCTTGCCACTCTTGTCGGCGCTGGTCTTCAGCAGATCGTGGCCAGCGGCCGGGCCGCGCAGGCGGATTGGCGTGTTGCCGTGGATCCGGCGGTTGTAGCGCGAGTCCTGGACGAATTGCCATTGGCCGCGACGGCGCTGGATTTCGATCACCGACACGCCTTCGCTGGCCTGGGCCTTGCGCACGTCTTCGGCCGACTGCGGTTGGCCGCCGTGAGGGAACAGGTATTGGTAGTTGGTGTACTCGTTGTTGATCGCCAACAGCGCCCGGTTCTTGTCGCCGGGGAATTCGAACAGGCTCATGCCGTCGTTGTTGTCGCCAAACTGCACTTCCTGTGCACGGGCGGTGCCATTGCCGCTGGGGTCGAACGCCGGTGCATTTTTCTTCAGCGGCTGGCCCCAACTGATCAGCACCGAGGCCTTGTAGCCTGGCGGCAAGGTAATGGTGTCGGCGGTGGAGGCGGCAATGCTGTTGAAGCCCAGCATGCTTTTATTGCCTTCGCTCACGGCGGCCGCCATGACGCTGCGGCTCAGCAGGTTGCCGCCCAGGAACATCGCCGCGCCGCACAGGGCGCCAGCGCCGATGAAACGGCGACGGCTCAGGCCGACGATCTTTTCCAGGTCGGTGGATTGGTTTTCTTCTAATAGGCTCATCATCAGGCTCCCTGCTGGTTTTGGCAGTCACCTTAAAGCGGGTCGATGAAACTATTGTTGCAACGCGCTACAGCGGTGTGCCGAGCAGCACATTTGTCGCTGAAAACGTCACTTGCACAGGCGAGCCGGTTGCCAGGTCCTGCGCTTGCAACTGTAGCGGATCGGCCAGGGCGCACAGCGTCTGGCCGTTGGGCAGGCCGATGCGCACTTCGCTGGGACCGTTTTCGGCGGCGTCGACCTGCTCGATCACGCCGCGCAAAATATTGATCCCCGGTTTTTCCCCTTGCTCGACAGGATGCAATTGCAGCCAGCCGGCCTTGATCAACGCCACCACGTCGGTGCCGACTCCCAACTCCAGGCGCAATGTGCTGTCGTGGGTGATCTGCGCTTCGATGACCAGGCCCCGGGCCAGCTCCAGGCGTACCCGGTCGTTATGTCCCTGGGCCTCGATGCCCAGGACTTTGCCGTGCAATTGATTGCGGGCGCTGGTGCGCAGCATCAGGCGGCTGAGCAGGCCCAGGTCGCCAGCGTCTTCGCTGGCTTCGAGCAGTTGCACCTGCAGTGCTTGCAGGCGCAGATACAGGCGCAGCACCCGTTGGCCTTCCTCCGACAGCTTGGCGCCGCCACCGCCCTTGCCGCCGACGCTGCGCTCCACCAGCGGTTGATCCGCGAGGTTGTTCAACTCATCGATGGCGTCCCACGCCGCCTTATAGCTCAGGCCCGCGCTCTTGGCGGCGCGGGTGATCGAACCTTGTTCGGCGATGTGCTGCAGCAGGGCGATGCGTTGAGGTCGCCGGACGATGTGCTGGGTCAGGAGCGTGGGCAATGACATGACAGAAAACTGCGTGCGAAGGTCGATGGGCGGACGTTGGCGCCTTGGGCGCGGCACGTCAAGCCGGCTCACCGGGTTTCGGCGTGCGGGCCAGGCAGTACACATCGACCCGCGCGGCGCCGGCATCGAGCAATAGAGCCGCCAGCGCCTGGGCGGTGGCGCCGGTGGTGAGCACATCGTCGACCAATGCCAGGTGACGGTCACGCAACGTTGCCTGGGGCACCAGGGCAAAGGCCTGGCGCAGGTTATGTCGTCGGGCCTTGGCATCGAGGGCCTGTTGGGCGGGGGTATCCTGGGTGCGGCGCAGCAGGTTTTCTTCGCAAGGGATGGCCAACGATCCACTGAGCCAGCGGGCCAGCAGCGCCGCTTGGTTGAAACCCCGCTGGCGCAGGCGTCGCGTCGCCAGTGGCACCGGTACCAAGGCGTCGGGCCGTTCCAGCCCTTCGTCGAAATGATGTTGCAGCGATTGCGCCAGCAGTTCGCCCAGCAGCCGGCCGAGAGGCCATTTCGCCTGATGCTTGAAACGGGTGATCAGGCTGTCCACCGGGAAGTCATAGGTCCAGGGCGCCAGGACCCGTTCGAAGGCCGGCGGTCGCGAGGTACATTGGCCGCAACGCAACCCGGCCATGGGCAACGGCAGGGCGCAGACGCTGCATTGATCGCCGAGCCAGGGCAGCTCGCTTTCGCAGGGGGTGCAGATAGGCTGCGGCGTATCGGTGCTTTCGCCACACAGCAGACAGAATTGTTTGTTTTTTAACCAGATGTAAACCGGTCCTTTGTATCGTGGTTGACAGCGCATGACTCTTCCTTAAATATGCCGAACATCCGTGTCGCGCCTGTGGGTATTCCATGCCCCAGGCGCCAGCCAAGCATAATCAAGGAAATGCCCATGAGCGCCAGCACCACTGCCAACCTGCGTCATGACTGGTCTTTGGCCGAAGTCAAAGCACTCTTTGTCCAGCCATTCAATGACCTGTTGTTCCAGGCGCAGACCGTGCACCGCGCGCACTTCGACGCCAATCGCGTCCAGGTTTCCACGCTGCTGTCGATCAAGACCGGCGCTTGCCCGGAAGATTGCAAATATTGTCCGCAGTCCGGTCACTACAACACCGGGCTGGATAAAGAGAAATTGCTCGAAGTGCAGAAGGTCCTCGAAGAGGCTGCACGGGCCAAGGCCATCGGTTCGACCCGTTTCTGCATGGGCGCGGCGTGGAAGCACCCGTCGGCCAAGGACATGCCGTATGTGTTGGAAATGGTCAAGGGCGTGAAGGCCATGGGCCTGGAAACCTGCATGACCCTGGGCCGCCTCGACCAGGAGCAGACCGAAGCACTGGCCCAGGCTGGCCTGGACTACTACAACCATAACCTCGACACCTCGCCGGAGTTCTACGGCAGCATCATCACCACCCGCACCTACAGTGAGCGCCTGCAAACCCTGGCCTACGTGCGTGATTCGGGAATGAAGATCTGCTCCGGCGGGATCCTGGGCATGGGCGAGTCCCTGGATGACCGCGCCAATCTGCTGATCCAACTGGCGAACCTGCCGGAGCACCCGGAATCGGTGCCGATCAACATGCTGGTCAAGGTCGCCGGCACGCCGCTGGAGAATGCCGAAGACATCGATCCGTTCGATTTCATCCGCATGCTCGCCGTGGCGCGGATCATGATGCCCCAGTCCCACGTACGTCTTTCCGCCGGTCGCGAAGCGATGAACGAGCAAATGCAGGCCCTGGCATTTTTTGCCGGCGCCAACTCGATTTTCTACGGCGACAAGCTATTGACCACCGCCAACCCGCAGGCCGACAAGGACATGCAGTTGTTCGCACGCCTGGGCATCCAACCCGAAGCCCGCGAAGAACATGCTGACGAAGTGCACCAGGCGGCCATTGAACAGGCGTTGGTGGAGCAGAAGAGCAGCGAGCAGTTCTACAACGCCGCTGTTTGATCACGCACCGATTCCCGGATTGGCATGCAAGGCCCTGTGGGAGCGAGCTTGCTCGCGATGGCGATGGAACATTCAACATTTATGTCGACTGGCTCACCGCTATCGCGAGCAAGCTCGCTCCCACAAGGGGCTTTGGCCAATCCTTAAACAGTTGAGGCCTGCATGCCCTTCGATCTCGCCGCACGCCTGGCTGCCCGTCGTGCCGACAATCTCTATCGCCAGCGCCCGCTGCTCGAAAGCCCCCAGGGCCCGGAAGTGGTGGTGGACGGCCAGCCCCTGCTGGCGTTCTGCAACAACGATTACCTGGGCCTGGCCAACCATCCGCAAGTGATCGAGGCCTGGCGCGCGGGGGCGGCCCGTTGGGGCGTCGGCGGTGGCGCTTCCCATCTGGTGATCGGCCACAGCGGTCCGCATCACGCCCTGGAAGAAGCCTTGGCCGACCTGACGGGGCGTCCGCGAGCGTTGCTGTTCACTACCGGTTACATGGCTAACCTCGGCGCGGTCACCGCGCTGGTGGGGCAGGGCGACACGGTGCTGGAAGACCGTCTCAACCACGCCTCGTTGCTCGACGCCGGGCTGCTGTCCGGTGCGCGCTTCAACCGATACCTGCACAACGATGCCCGGAGCCTGGCCCAACGCTTGGAAAAAGCAGTGGGCAACACCCTGGTGGTCACCGACGGTGTTTTCAGCATGGATGGCGATGTGGCCGATTTGCCGGCGCTCGCCCGTGAAGCCAAGGCCAAGGGCGCCTGGCTGATGGTCGACGATGCCCACGGTTTCGGTACGTTGGGCGTTGCCGGCGGCGGTGTCGTCGAACATTTCGGCATGAGCCGGGAGGACGTGCCGGTGCTGGTCGGCACGTTGGGCAAGGCGTTTGGCACGGCCGGTGCCTTTGTGGCGGGCAGTGAAGAACTGATCGAAAGCCTGATCCAGTTCGCGCGCCCCTACATCTACACCACCAGCCAGCCGCCGGCCCTGGCCTGCGCCACCCTCAAGAGCCTCGAACTGCTGCGCAGCGAACATTGGCGGCGCGAACACTTGCAGGTGCTGGTCCGCCAGTTCCGCCAGGGCGCCGAGCAGATCGGCCTGCAACTGATGGACAGCTTCACGCCGATCCAACCGATCCTGATTGGCGATGCGGGGCGGGCCATGCGCATGTCGCAGATGCTGCGTGAGCGCGGGCTGATGGTGACGGCGATCCGTCCACCCACCGTGCCGGCCGGCAGCGCTCGCTTGCGTGTGACCCTGACCGCCGCCCACAGCGAGGCCCAGGTGCAGCTATTGTTGAATGCACTGGCCGAGTGTTTTGCCCTGTTGGGGCCGGAGCCAAGCCATGCGTGATCGACTGATTCTAATACCCGGTTGGGGCTTGGGCGTTTCACCGCTGGAACCGCTGGCGGCGGCCCTGCAAGGACTCGATGAACACCTGCGGGTGGAAATCGAACCGTTGCCGGCATTGCTGTCGAGCGATCCCGATGAATGGCTCGAAGAGTTGGACGCCACCGTGCCCCAGGACGCCTGGCTCGGCGGCTGGTCCTTGGGCGGCATGCTGGCCTCGGCGCTGGCGGCGCGTCGGGGTGAGCGCTGCTGCGGCTTGTTGACCTTGGCCAGCAATCCGTCCTTTGTCGCCCATGAACAATGGCCGAGCGCGATGGACGGCCAGACCTTCGATGGCTTTCTCGCCGGCTGTGCGGCCGACCCACGCCAGACTCTCAAGCGTTTCAGCTTGCTGTGTGCCCAGGGCTGCGCCGATCCGCGCGGCTTGTCGCGGTTGCTGTTGGCCGGGGCGCCGAACACTTCGCCCGAAGTGCTGATGGCCGGGCTCGAGCTGCTGGCGCAATTGGACATTCGCGCTGCATTGCAGAGCTTTCGCGGCCCGCAATTGCATCTGTTTGCCGGGCTCGACGCCTTGGTGGCGGCTGAGGCTGCGGGTGATTTGCTGGCCTTGTTGCCGGATGTCGAAATCGGCCTGATCGAACAGGCCGGCCACGGATTTCTTCTGGAAGACCCCCATGGTGTAGCGGGGGCGATCCAGGCTTTTTTGCATGAGTCCGGTGATGACTGATTTGTCTCTTCCCCCTTTGCCTGGTGCCTTGCCTGACAAACGCCAGGTGGCGGCTTCGTTTTCCCGGGCGGCGAGCAGCTATGACAGCGTGGCCGAGCTACAGCGCGACGTCGGCCAGCAATTGCTCGACCGCTTGCCGCCTTCGTTCATGCCGCAACGTTGGTTGGACCTGGGTTGTGGCACCGGCTATTTCACCCGCGCCCTGGGCGCGCGTTTCGGCGCGAGCAGAGGCCTGGCGCTGGATATCGCCGAAGGCATGCTCAACCATGCTCGACCCCAAGGTGGCGCCGCGCATTTTATCGCTGGTGACGCCGAGCGGCTGCCTTTGCAGGCGGCGAGCTGCGACCTGGTGTTCTCCAGCCTGGCGGTGCAATGGTGCGAGGATTTTGCCGCGGTGCTGAGAGAGGCGTATCGGGTATTGAAACCGGGCGGAGTGTTGGCCTTTACCAGCCTCTGCGTAGGTACGTTGTACGAATTGCGCGACAGTTGGCGTCAGGTGGATGGCTTGGTGCACGTCAACCGTTTCCGTGGATTCGAGACGTATCAACAGCTTTGCGCGGCCAGCGGGTTGAACGTTGTCAGTCTTGAAAACCGTCCCCATGTGTTGCATTACCCCGACGTGCGCAGCCTGACCCACGAATTGAAAGCACTGGGCGCCCATAATCTGAACCCTGGTCGGCCTGGCGGCTTGACGGGCAGGGCGCGGATCCTCGCGCTGGTTGAAGCTTATGAGCAGTTTCGTCAGGCACAGGGGCTGCCCGCGACTTACCAAGTGGTCTACGCCGTTTTGGAGAAACCGCTATGAGCCAGGCTTATTTCATTACCGGCACCGACACTGATGTCGGCAAGACCACCGTCGCGGCGGGCCTGCTACACGCGGCGCGGCAGGCCGGCATGAGCACGGCTGCCGGAAAACCCGTGGCCTCCGGCTGCGCCGTGACGCCCAAGGGCCTGCGCAACGCCGATGCCTTGGCCTTGCTGGCGGAATGCTCGATACCGTTGACTTATGCACAGGTCAATCCGGTGGCGTTCGAGCCGGCAATCGCGCCGCACTTGGCCGCCCGGGAGGCCGGTGTTGCGTTGACGGTGCAGTCGCTGTTGGGGCCGATGCGCGAAGTGCTGGCGCTGGACGCCGACTTCACGTTGATCGAAGGCGCGGGCGGTTGGCGCGTGCCGCTGGTCGGCCAGGATAACCTGTCCGACCTGGCGATAGCGCTGGGCTTGCCGGTGATCCTGGTGGTGGGTGTGCGCCTGGGTTGTATCAGCCACGCCTTGTTGACCGCCGAGGCGATCGCCCGTGATGGCTTGCCGCTTGCCGGTTGGGTCGCGAACATCATCGACCCGGCCACCTCGCGCCTGGAGGAAAACCTGGCAACCTTGGCCGAGCGACTTCCGGCGCCTTGCCTGGGCAGGGTGGCGCGGATCCAGAGCGTGACGGCTGAAGCCGTGGCCGAACACTTGCAATTGGATCTGCTGGACTGACACCCCCCAGCAAGGTTTTGCCTATGGCAAGGCACTGTGCCATTAGTGTTTTTGTCGGGCCTTTTCCCTGGCCTTCTGATTCAATGGCCACTGTCGACCCTTCAAGAAGACGAACTCTGCCATGGAAATCTCAGGAAGCACCGCGTTCTACGCCGGTCTGAGCACGATTCAGACAGGGCAGAACCGTGTCGATCAGGCCGCGGGCCAGATCGCCAACAATACGATCGAGCGTTCGGTCACCAGCCAGTCTTCCGAAGTCCAAGTGGATCGCTTGCGGTCAGTGGATCGCAGCCAGCAGTCGGACCTGGCCAGCAACGTGGTCGAAATGGCCCAGGGCAAGTCCCAGGTGGAATTGGGTGTGAGCGTCGCCAAGGCATCCGACGAAATGCTCGGTACGTTGATCGATACCTTTGCCTGATCCTGTTCTTCCAGGATTACGAAAACGCCGCGATTATTCGCGGCGTTCTTGTCTCTAACGTCTTATTGCTCAACTAATCTTTTCCTACGCGCATCGCGGAACCTTCATTGCGACGGATTTCCCGTGTCCGACATTTTCTTCGGCTGATGACGAACGGCAAAAGATCGGCGCTTGACAAGATTTGGGCGTAAACGTATGTTTCAAACAACTGTTTGACCGCTACAACAAATCCACGCGGTCGTTCATTCCCGGTTACATCAGCAGAGGTTTATCGCTATGCCTGACTACAAGGCCCCCTTGCGTGATATTCGCTTCGTTCGTGACGAACTGCTTGGCTACGAAGCGCATTATCAGAGCCTTCCGGCTTGCCAGGACGCAACTCCGGACATGGTTGATGCCATTCTCGAAGAAGGCGCCAAGTTTTGTGAGCAGGTGCTGGCTCCGCTGAACCGCGTGGGTGACATCGAAGGTTGCACCTGGAGCGAGTCCGGCGTGAAAACCCCGACCGGTTTCAAGGAAGCCTACAAGCAATTCGTCGAAGGCGGCTGGCCAAGCCTGGCCCATGACGTCGAGCATGGTGGTCAAGGCCTGCCGGAATCCCTGGGCCTGGCGGTCAGCGAGATGGTCGGTGAAGCCAACTGGTCGTGGGGCATGTACCCGGGCCTGTCCCATGGCGCGATGAACACGATTTCCGAGCACGGTACGCCCGAGCAGCAAGAGGCCTACCTGACCAAACTCGTTTCCGGCGAATGGACCGGCACCATGTGCCTGACCGAACCGCACTGTGGCACCGACCTGGGCATGTTGCGCACCAAGGCCGAGCCTCAGGCAGACGGTTCCTATAAGGTTTCCGGTACGAAGATTTTCATCTCGGCCGGTGAACACGACATGGCCGACAACATCGTCCACATCGTGCTGGCACGCCTGCCCGACGCACCGGCCGGCACCAAGGGCATTTCCCTGTTCATCGTTCCCAAGTTCCTGCCTAACGCCGACGGCACCATCGGCCAGCGCAACGCGGTGAGCTGTGGTTCCCTGGAACATAAGATGGGCATCCACGGCAACGCCACCTGCGTGATGAACTTCGACGCGGCCACCGGTTTCCTGATCGGCCCGGCGAACAAAGGCCTGAACTGCATGTTCACCTTCATGAACACCGCGCGTCTGGGCACTGCGCTGCAAGGCCTGGCCCACGCCGAGATCGGCTTCCAGGGCGGCCTGAAATATGCCCGTGACCGCCTGCAAATGCGCTCCCTGACCGGCCCGAAAGCGCCGGACAAGGCCGCTGACCCGATCATCGTCCACCCCGACGTGCGTCGCATGCTGCTGACCATGAAAGCCTTCGCCGAAGGTAACCGGGCGATGGTCTACTTCACCGCCAAGCAGGTCGACATCGTCAAATACGGCGTGGATGAAGAAGAGAAGAAAAAAGCCGATGCGTTGCTGGCGTTCATGACCCCGATCGCCAAGGCTTTCATGACCGAAGTCGGCTTCGAATCGGCCAACCACGGCGTGCAGATCTATGGCGGCCACGGCTTCATCGCCGAGTGGGGCATGGAGCAGAACGTTCGCGACAGCCGCATTTCGATGCTGTACGAAGGCACCACCGGCATCCAGGCCTTGGACCTGCTGGGTCGTAAAGTGCTGATGACCCAGGGCGAGGCGCTCAAGGGCTTCACCAAGATCGTCCACAAGTTCTGCCAGGGCAACGAAGGCAACGAAGCGGTCAAGGAGTTCGTAGAACCCCTGGCTGCGCTGAACAAGGAATGGGGCGAGCTGACCATGAAGGTCGGTATGGCAGCCATGAAGGATCGCGAAGAAGTCGGTGCGGCCTCGGTGGACTACCTGATGTACTCCGGCTATGCCTGCCTGGCTTACTTCTGGGCCGACATGGCGCGCCTGGCGGCGGAAAAACTCGCCGCCGGCACCACCGAAGAAGCCTTCTACACCGCCAAGCTGCAGACCGCGCGCTTCTACTTCCAGCGCATCCTGCCGCGTACCCGTACCCATGTGGCAACCATGCTGTCGGGCGCCAACAACCTGATGGACATGAAAGAAGAAGACTTCGCGCTGGGCTACTAAGCCTAAGCGGTTCTTCACACAGCCGCTGCTTCTTCGGGAGCAGCGGCTTTTTTGTGGCCGCTGTAAATCCCATAGCCACCGCAGGCGCTTGTGGGAGCGAGCTTGCTCGCGATAGCGGTGGATCAGCCATGCAAGTTTTGATTGGACCAATGTCATCGCGAGCAAGCTCGCTCCCACAGTGGGTCAACTGTGATCCTGAAACAATATTCATCCAACCCAACCCTAAGAAAACTTCCCGCTCTGCCGTTACAGCGATGGCAGTGTGACATCGGTCACACAGCGCAGGCACAATGCCATCCTTGATCAGCCGGGTCGGAGCTTTACCCTTGCCGCGTTCTTCCGCTGTACGCCTGAGCCATTTCCTACCGTCGTTGCTGTTGTTGGTGGCGGGGCTTGCGGCTGCCTACGTCAAGGATCTCAACGTTTTCTTCACCTCGTTGTTCAACGTTCTGCCGACGCTGGTGTTGTTGCTGGGCGGGGCGTATTGCTCCGTCTACCGACGTCAACGTGAATTGTTTCTGATGGTCACGGTGTACATCGCCTACTTCCTGCTGGATACCCAGACCGATTTCTACCGCGACAACGGCAAGGTGCGTGAAGACGCGGCGGTGGTGTTCCATCTCGTCTGCCTGTTGCTGCCGCTGTTGTTCGGGCTGTTCGCGGCGTGGCAGGAGCGCACCCATTTGTTCCAGGACATGGTGGCGCGGTTTGCGGTTTTGCTGGTTTTCGGCAGCGTGGCGCTGGCGTTGGAGCAGAGCTTCCCACAGGCGTTGTTGTTGTGGCTGTCGGAGATCCGCTGGCCCGCGTTGCACGGCGCCTGGATGAGCCTGATCCAATTGTCCTACCCGATGTTCGCCGCCGCGTTCCTGCTGCTGGCCTGGCAATACTGGCGTAACCCCCGGCCGTTGCACGCGGCGCAATTGGTGGGACTGCTCGGGTTGTTCTGGATGCTGCCGAAAACCTTCATCCTGCCATTCACCCTGAACATCATGTGCAGCCAGGTGATGTTGATGATCGCCGCGGCGGTCGCCCACGAGGCGTATCAAATGGCCTTCCGTGACGAGCTCACCGGCCTGCCGGGGCGTCGTGCATTGAATGAACGCATGCAGCGCCTGGGGCGTAACTATGTGTTGGCAATGAGCGACGTGGACCATTTCAAGAAATTCAACGACACCCACGGCCACGACGTGGGCGACCAAGTGCTACGCCTGGTCGCCAGCAAACTGTCGAAAATCGGCGGTGGCGGTAGGGCGTATCGCTACGGCGGCGAGGAATTCGCCCTGGTGTTCGCGGGCAAGACCATCGACGAATGCATGCCCCATCTGGAAGTTATTCGCCAGTCCATCGAGACGTACGCTATCCAACTGCGTAATCCCGACAGCCGTCCCCAGGATGATCAGCAAGGCCGTCAGCGGCGCTCCGGCACTGGCGCCTCCAGCGTATCGGTGACCGTCAGCATCGGCGTGGCCGAGCGCATCGAGCAGCGTACGCCCGAAGAGGTACTCAAATCGGCGGACCAGGCGCTCTATAACGCCAAGGGCGCGGGGCGAAACTGCGTGATCGCCTATGGACAGAATCGCCGCGGCGCAGTGCGCATGGAAGCCGCCGCGGGTTGAGTGATGATGGCGCATTCAGCGTCTGGACTGTGATTGTGGGCCTGGGTGGCCGGCAGTAGGTTGGAACGATCTGCTACCGGAGAAAACCACCATGCCCGAGTACAAAGCTCCCCTGCGCGACATGCGCTTTTTGATCGACCATGTCTTCGATTTTCATGGCCGTTATGCCGAACTGGGTGCCAGCGATGCCAGTCCGGACATGGTCAGCGCCATTCTCGAGGAGGGCGCTCGGTTCTGTGAGAACGTGCTGGCGCCCCTCAATCGCTCGGGTGACGAAGAGGGCTGCCATTTCGACAATGGCGTGGTGACTACGCCTACAGGCTTCAGGCAAGCCTTCGCACAGTACGTGGAAGGCGGCTGGCATGGCCTGGCGGCGGACCCAGCTTACGGTGGCCAGGGCTTGCCCAGTTCCCTGGGGTTGGTCATCAGCGAAATGATCGGATCGAGCAACACCTCTTGGGGCATGTATCCCGGCCTGACCCACGGCGCCATGTCGGCCATCCACGCCCACGGCACCGAGGAACAGAAGCAGACCTATCTCAGTAAACTCACCGCCGGCCAGTGGACCGGCACCATGTGCCTGACTGAAGCCCACTGTGGCACCGACCTCGGCATCATCAAGACCCGCGCGGTGCCCCAGGCGGACGGCAGCTACGCGGTGACCGGCGGCAAGATCTTCATCAGCGCCGGCGAGCACGACATGAGCGACAACATCATTCATCTGGTGCTCGCCAAGCTGCCCGATGCTCCGGCCGGGACCAAGGGCATCTCGCTGTTTATCGTGCCAAAGTTCCTGCCGGACGCCGCGGGTGAGGCCGGGAAGCGCAACGGCGTTTCCTGCGGATCGATCGAGCACAAAATGGGCATCAAGGCATCGGCTACCTGCGTGCTGAATTTCGACGGGGCCAAGGGTTTCCTGATCGGCGAGGCGAACAAAGGCCTTAATTGCATGTTTACCATGATGAACCATGCCCGCCTCGGCACCGGCATGCAGGGCCTTTGCCTGGGGGAGGCGAGCTTCCAGGGTGCGATCAAATACGCCAACGACCGTTTGCAAATGCGCGCGCTGACCGGCCCCAAGGCGCCGGAAAAAGTCGCCGACCCGATCATCGTCCATCCCGATGTGCGCAGGATGTTGCTCACCATGAAGGCCTTCAACGAAGGCAACCGGGCGCTGACCTATTTCACTGCGCAACTGCTCGACACCGCGCACTTGAGCCAGGACGAAACCGCTCGCCAGGAGGCCGAGGACCTGCTGGCGTTCCTCACCCCGATCTGCAAGGCCTTCATGACCGACACCGGGCTGGAGGTGACCAACCACGGCATGCAGGTTTTTGGCGGACACGGTTTTATCCGCGAGTGGGGCATGGAGCAGCTTGTGCGCGATTGTCGGATCGCGCCGATCTACGAAGGCACCAATGGCATCCAGGCCTTGGACCTGCTGGGGCGCAAGGTATTGGGCAGCCAGGGCAAGTTACTGCGTGGTTTCACTAAAATTGTCCATAAATTCTGCACCGCCAACGCCGGGCATCCGCAGCTCAACGCCTATATTGCGCAATTGGACGGGCTCAACCGGGAATGGGGCGAACTGACCACCCAGGTTGGCATGGCTGCCATGAAGAACCCGGACGAAGTGGGCGCCGCCTCAGTGGACTACCTGATGTACAGCGGCTACATCATCCTGGCCTACCTGTGGTTGCGCATGGCCTTGGTGGCCCAGGCGCAACTCGACGGTGGCACTGGAGACAGCGATTTTTGCCAGGGCAAACTGGCGACGTGCGAGTTTTACTTCAAGCGCCTGTTGCCGCGCACGACCGCTCATCGGGCCGCCATCGAGGCGGGGAGCGAATGCCTGATGAAGCTGCCGGCGGAATTGTTTGCTCTTTGACCTATTATGTTGTGGCGTGGGAGCTTGCTCCCGCTGGGATGCGCAGCAGACCCTCTTTGTGAGCGCTGCGCACTGGAGCGCCAGCCCGGTCAAGCGGGAGCAAGCTCCCTCGCCACGATAAACATCCAAGTCTTTCTGGTGACTAAAAATAACAAAACAGTCATTGGTTGACCCTATGTGTCGCAAAAGTTGTTGAGGTACACTCGGGTCACTGCGAAAACCGTCTTTTACGAACAATTGTTTAGATCCTGCGAGGTTTGCCATGGCTGACTACAAAGCGCCCCTGCGCGATATGCGCTTCGTCCTCAATGAAGTGTTCGAGGTCGCGAAACTCTGGGCCCAATTGCCGGTGCTGGCCGACACCGTGGACGCTGAAACGGTCGAAGCGATCCTGGAAGAAGCCGGTAAAGTCACCAGCAAAAGCATCGCGCCTCTCAGTCGTTCCGCTGACGAAGAAGGTTGCCACTGGGCGGACGGTGCCGTCACCACGCCGGCAGGTTTCCCACAGGCCTACAAGACTTATGCTGAAGGCGGTTGGGTCGGTGTCGGCGGCGATCCGGTGTATGGCGGCATGGGCATGCCCAAGGCCGTTTCGGCCCAGGTCGAGGAAATGGTCAACTCCGCGAGCCTGTCCTTCGGCCTGTACCCGATGCTGACCGCCGGCGCTTGCCTGTCGATCAATGCCCATGCCAGCGAAGAGCTGAAGGCGACGTACCTGCCGAACATGTACGCCGGCGTCTGGGCCGGTTCCATGTGCCTGACCGAGCCCCATGCAGGCACGGACCTGGGGATCATCCGCACCAAGGCCGAGCCCCAGGCCGACGGTTCCTACAAAGTCAGCGGCACGAAGATTTTCATCACCGGTGGCGAGCACGACCTCACCGAGAACATCATTCACTTGGTACTGGCAAAACTCCCGGACGCGCCGGCAGGCCCCAAGGGCATTTCGCTGTTCCTGGTGCCCAAGTTCATGGTCAATGCCGACGGCAGCCTGGGTGCGCGCAACGCGGCCAACTGCGGCTCGATCGAACACAAGATGGGCATCCAGGCGTCCGCCACCTGCGTGATGAACTTCGATGAAGCCGTGGGCTATCTGGTGGGCGAGCCGAACAAAGGCCTGGCGGCGATGTTCACCATGATGAACTACGAGCGCCTTGGGGTTGGCATCCAGGGCTTGGCCACCGGTGAGCGCTCCTACCAGAACGCCGTCGAATACGCCCGCGACCGCCTGCAAAGTCGTTCGCCCACCGGTGCGCAGAACAAGGACAAGGTCGCTGATCCGATCATCGTCCACCCCGACGTACGCCGGATGCTGTTGACCATGAAAGCCTCGAACGAGGGTGGCCGGGCGTTTTCCACCTACGTGGCGATGCAACTGGACACCGCCAAGTTCAGCGAAGACCCGGTCACCCGCAAGCGCGCCGAAGACTTGGTGGCGTTGCTGACGCCGGTGGCCAAGGCGTTCCTGACCGACCTCGGCCTGGAAACCACTGTCCATGGCCAGCAGGTGTTCGGCGGTCATGGTTACATTCGCGAATGGGGCCAGGAACAACTGGTGCGTGACGTGCGCATCACCCAGATCTACGAAGGCACCAACGGTATCCAGGCGCTGGACCTGGTGGGGCGCAAGATCGTCGGCAGCGGCGGTGCGTTCTACCGCCTGTTCGCCGATGAGATTCGCCATTTCACTGCCACTGCGAACGGCGACTTGGAAGAGTTCATCAAGCCGTTGAACAGCGCGGTCGACACGCTGGATGAGTTGACCGACTGGCTGCTGGACCGGGCGAAGAGCAACCCGAACGAAATTGGCGCAGCGTCGGTGGAGTATCTCCAGGCGTTCGGCTACACCGCGTATGCCTATATGTGGGCGCTGATGGCCCGGGCTGCCTTGGGCAAGGAAAACCAGGATGATTTCTACGCGAGCAAACTCGGGACGGCGCGGTTCTACTTCGCTCGCCTGCTACCGCGTATCCACTCCTTGAGCGCTTCGGTAAAGGCGGGCAGCGAGTCGCTGTTCCTGCTGGAAGCCAGCCAGTTCTGAAACGATGAGGCTGTGTAAGCATTTGCTTACACAGCGTGCTGGCGTTTTCCCTCTATCGGCCAATTGGATCCAGGACTAACCTAGCTTCCATGGACGTAGCGCAGGACGCGCAAAGTAACAACACGGACACGTAGGATTCTGCCAGGACGGCGGAGTGAAATGGATGTCAGGGAAACAGTCTGCAAAGCCCCGCTTCGGCGGGGTTTTCTTTTGCCTGCGTTTTTTATTCTTGCAGGCGCCTAACCCTTGGGGCTGCTTCAGCATGGGTCCCACTGAACCCTGACGAGCGGTCTGGGGTCAATGAGCTATATGGCAATTTGGCCATCGTCGATCAGGGAGTCATCCATGGATTTCATTCGCATTATTATCGCCATCCTGCTGCCGCCACTGGGAGTGTTCCTGCAAGTCGGTTTTGGCGGGGCGTTCTGGTTGAATATCCTGCTGACGCTGTTGGGTTACATCCCAGGCATCGTGCACGCGGTGTACATCATCGCCAAGCGCTGAACTCATCGGCCATACAAATACCCCTGTGGGAGCGAGCTTGCTCGCGATAGCAATGGCCCAGTCAACATTTTCATAGACTGACACTCCGCTATCGTCGGATCGCCGCCCGGAGCAAGCTCGCTCCCACAGTTTTTTGGCGTCCTATAGGTCGCTATCCATCACCTTGCGATAGAACAACCACTCATGCTCCAGCGCATGGGCCTGGTTCGCCGCCTTGCGAAAACCGTGGCGCTCATCCGGATAGTAGTGCGCCTCGACCGCCACGCCGTTGGCCTGTAAAGCGCTGACCATGTCGCGGGTTTGCTGCGGTACCACCACGGCATCCAACTCTCCTTGGAAAAAGATCACCGGCACGCGGATGTTCCCGGCGTGCAACAGCGGAGTGCGGGCGCGATAGCGTTCGGCGTCCTGTTGCGGGTCGCCGATCAGCCAGTCCAGGTAATCACCTTCGAACTTGTGCGTGGCCCGGCCGAGGGCGACAGGATCGCTCACGCCATAGAGGCTGGCGCCGGCACGGAATACATCCTGGAACGCCAAGGCGCAGAGGGTCGTGTAGCCACCGGCACTGCCACCTCGAATGAACGCGTAACGGCTGTCAATCAGGCCTTGTTCATCCAGATAGGCGACCACCGCGCAGGCGTCCTCGACATCCACCACGCCCCAATTCAAATGCAGCGCCTGCCGATACGCCCGGCCATAACCGCTGCTGCCGCGGTAATTGAGATCGGCAACGGCAAAGCCGCGCTGGGTCCAATACTGAATACGCGGATCGAACAGGGGATAACAGGCCGAGGTAGGGCCGCCGTGAATGAACACCACCAAGGGCGGCTTCGCTTGTGCATTCATGGCCGGGTAAAAGAACCCGTGGGCTTCACCTGACCCGGATGGATAGCGCAGGGTTCGCGGACGACTGATCTGTTCGATGGGTAATGGCGTGACACCGCCGGCCAGCACCACTACTTCATGATGTTGTCGCTCGATGGCAATGACTGCCGATGGATGAGTCGGCGAGGCGGCAATGGCGTAGATGAACCGCTCATCCAGCGCCAGGCTGCGAAAGCGGCTGTAGGTGCCGGTGAAATCGTCGCTGGCATTGTCACGGCGGCACAAGCCCAGGCGTCCGAAACCTGCTTCGGTCCAACTCGCCAGGTAGGTGTGTTCGTCCAGCGGCAGCCAGGTACAGCCACCCAGTTGCCACGGCGCTGGGGCATGATCGGCTGCGGCGGCGGGCAGGGGTTCTAAACCCTGGGCCGATTCCATCCAGGGCTGCCAGTAACCTCCGCGATCAGTCAGGCAATAAAGGCGACTGGCCGCGTCGAAGCGCGGTTGCTGGATGGATTCTTCCTCACCGTTGCCGGCCACACAGCGCGGCTCACTCCACCCAGAAGCAGTGCGCTCGGCCAGCATCAAGCGCGTTGCTGTCCAGGGTTGGTGCGGACGGCTCCACTCAATCCAGGCGAGCCGCTGGCCGTCCGGGCTCAGGGTTGGCGAAGCGTAGAAATCGGCGCCTTCGGCCAACAGATACCGTTGATGATCCGCCAATCCGATCGACACCAGGCGATGCTGGTTGGCCTGTTCTTCCACCGCCAACACCTGGCCGTCGGCAAAGCCAAGGTCCCCATAGCGGCACTCACCGAAGGTCAGCGCCACGGGCTGTTCGCCACTCAGCGATTGATGGTACAGCTGTTGGTCGGCCTCGTTGACGAACAGCACGCCATCATGGCTCAGGCAGAACGATCCGCCGCCGTATTCATAGACCCGACTTCGGGCGCTGAAGCCATCTGGCGTCAGGCAGCGGGCCTTGGCGTCTTGCCAATGCCAGATCCGGCAGGCGCCGTCCGCGGGGCGGTATTCATTCCAGAACAAGCCCAAGGGTCCGACTTGCAGGTCGGCGAAGTCGGTGCCGGCGGCAACGGCCTGGGTTGCGCTGAAAGGCTCAGCCTTTAGCGATGAGGCGCGAGTTTCGTTCATTGCGAAAGGCCAGTTGTTCAATGGTTTGTGTGGCGTGCTCGGCGTCTTCACGCGCCTTGAGGATCACCCCGTGATGTTCGGACTTGCTGCACACCGGGTCGGCGTTGCTGGCATCGCCCGTGAGCATGAACGCCTGGCAGCGACAGCCGCCGAAGTCCTTTTCCTTTTCATCACAGGAGCGGCACGGTTCGGGCATCCAGTCATAACCGCGAAAGCGGTTGAAGCCGAACGAGTCGTACCAGATGTGCTGCATGCTGTGGTCGCGCACATTGGGAAATTGCACCGGTAGCTGTCGGGCGCCGTGACAGGGCAATGCCGTGCCGTCCGGCGTGACGGTGAGGAAAATGCTGCCCCAGCCGTTCATGCAGCCCTTGGGGCGTTCTTCATAGTAGTCCGGTGTGACAAAGATCAGTTTGCACGGGTTGCCTTCGGCTTCCAGCTTGGCCCGGTACTCATTGGTGATGCGCTCGGCGCGCACCAGTTGCTCCCGGGTGGGTAGCAGGCCGACGCGGTTGAGCTGCGCCCAGCCATAGAACTGGCAAGTGGCGAGCTCGACGAAGTCGGCTTCCAGGGCGATGCACAGCTCGATGATGCGGTCGATCTTGTCGATGTTGTGCCGATGGGTCACGAAGTTCAGCACCATCGGATAGCCGTGGGCTTTCACCGCCCGGGCCATTTCCAGTTTTTGCGCGAAGGCTTTCTTCGAGCCGGCCAGGAGGTTGTTTACCTGTTCGTCGCTGGCTTGGAAACTGATCTGGATATGGTCCAGGCCGGCCTTTTTGAAGTCGCTGATTTTCTGTTCGGTCAAACCGATGCCAGAGGTGATCAGATTGGTATAGAAGCCCAGCCTGCGCGCTTCACCGATCAATTCGGCCAGGTCCTGGCGCACCAACGGCTCGCCACCGGAAAAACCCAACTGCGCGGCGCCCATCTCCCGGGCTTCGCGAAACACCTTGAACCACTGCTCGGTGCTCAGTTCCTTGCCTTGCTCGGCGAAGTCCAGCGGGTTGGAGCAGTATGGGCATTGCAGCGGGCAGCGATAGGTCAGCTCGGCCAGCAGCCACAGCGGCAGGCCGACGGCGGGCTTCTCAGGCAAGGGTGATCCAGTGCTGTGCACGGGCGACCTCCATGAATTGCTCGACGTCGTCACCGAGTTCCGGCACGTCGGCAAACTGCTTCGCCAACTCGTCGATGATCGCCGCGACATCCCGTTCACCATCGATCAGGCCTCCGATCAGCGCAGCGCTGTCGTTCAGCTTGATCATGCCTTCAGGATAGAGCAGCACGTGGCCTTTCTGGGCCGGTTCGTACTGGAAGCGATAGCCGGGGCGCCAGTTGGGTTTTTTGCTGCGATCGAAACTCATAAGGCGATTCCTTTGTGCCAAACCCGTTGGTCGGTCACGGTGTGATAGGGCGGGCGGTTCAGTTCGTAGGCCATGGTCATGGCGTCGAGCATGCTCCAGAGGATGTCCAGTTTGAACTGGAGAATCTCCAGCATGCGTTCCTGCCCTGCGCGGGTGGTGTAGTGCTGCAAAGTGATCGCCAGGCCATGCTCCACATCACGCCGGGCCTGGCCCAGGCGAGTGCGGAAATATTCGTAGCCGGTCGGGTCGATCCACGGGTAGTGCTGCGGCCAACTGTCCAGGCGCGACTGGTGGATCTGTGGGGCGAACAGTTCGGTCAACGAGCTGCTGGCGGCTTCCTGCCAACTGGCCCGGCGGGCGAAGTTGACGTAGGCGTCCACCGCGAAGCGCACGCCCGGCAGCACCAATTCCTGGGAGCGCAGTTGATCGGGGTCCAGGCCCACCGCCTGGCCCAGCCGCAGCCAGGCTTCAATGCCGCCGTCTTCGCCGGGCGCGCCGTCATGGTCGAGCAGGCGCTGGATCCACTCGCGGCGGATTTCCCGGTCCGGGCAGTTGGCCAGGATCGCGGCGTCCTTGAGCGGGATATTCACTTGGTAGTAGAAGCGGTTCGCGACCCAGCCCTGGATCTGCTCGCGAGTGGCATGGCCTTCATACATCGCCACGTGATAGGGGTGATGGATGTGGTAATACGCGCCTTTGGCACGCAGGGCGGCTTCGAACTCGGTGGGGGACAGGGGGGTGTCAGTCATTTCGGTCTCCGGGAATAACCGTTGGCGGCGGTGGTGCCTGGTCTAGCCTCTTCGCGAGCAGGCTCGCTCCCACATTGGGTTTTTATGCGCAGCAAATATCAGGTACGACCGGGATCCCTGTGGGAGCGAGCCTGCTCGCGAAGGCGGTCTATCATCCGGCACAAACATTGTGCGCACTTCCACAACCTACAACTCAATACTCATTCCGTCGTAAGCCACTTCAATCTTTCGACGTACAAGCTCGGCCCGCTCGGCCGAGTCTTCGTCCAGGATCGGGTTGGTGTTGTTGATATGGATAAGGACCTTGCGCTGCTCGGGCAGTTGCTCCAGCACTTCCAGCATGCCGCCGGGGCCGTTTTGAGCCAGGTGGCCCATTTCCCGGCCGGTGCGGGTACCGACGCCACGGCGCTGCATTTCATCGTCGTCCCACATCGTGCCGTCCACCAGCAGGCAATCGCTGCCGGCCATGATCGCCAGCAGCGACTCGTCGACCTTGCCCAGTCCCGGGGCATAGAACAGCTTGCCGCCTGTGCGCAGGTCTTCGACGATCAGCCCGATGTTGTCGCCCGGGTGCGGGTCGAAGCGATGGGGCGAATAGGGCGGCGCTGCGCTGCGCAGGGGCAGCGGGGTAAAGCGCAGGTTCGGGCAGGCGGCGATGGTGAAGCTCTGGTCGAGTTCGATGCGATTCCAGCTCAACCCGCCGTTCCAATGGGTCAGCATGTTGAACAGCGGAAAGCCGGTGCTCAGGTCTTCATGGACCATGTCGGTGCACCAGACTTGGTGCGGGCAACCTTCGCGCAGGCTGAGCAGACCGGTGGTGTGGTCGATCTGGCTGTCCATCAGGATGATCGCGCCAATGCCGGTGTCGCGCAGGGCCCGGCCCGGCTGCATGGGGGCAAAGCCCTGGAGCTGGGCGCGAATGTCCGGAGAGGCGTTGCACAGCACCCAGTTCACCCCGTCATCGGACAGGGCGATGGACGACTGGGTACGCGCCTGGGCCCGCAGGCTGCCGTTGCGAAAACCTGCGCAATTGGCGCAGTTGCAGTTCCACTGGGGGAAACCGCCACCGGCGGCGGAACCTAGAATCTGGACGAACATGGCTGCTCCATCTGCAAACCGAAATAAAAACGCCTCGGCTGGCCGAGGCGTAGTGCTGCGTGCTTGAGCGCCTGCAGCAATCAGCGGCTGGCGAAGTACATGGTGACTTCGAAACCGATACGCAGGTCGATATATGCGGGTTTGGACCAAGACATGGGAATACTCCTTTGGTTGGGGGAATCAGGTTCGATGGAACGATGGAAACCTATACATATAGTCCACCTCCGTTCGGAGATGTTCAGATGCTTAGGCGGCTATGTTACTAAATCTGACAAATTCGTTCGCCGCGATTCTCGAAGAAAGCTCATTACAGCGGCTGCAATGATCATTGCGCCCCTTGCCAACGCTCTGTCGGGCAGGCGCCATTGCTCAGGCAATACCATCCCCCGGCAGCGTCGATCAAACCCTGGGCGGCGGCTCGTAGTTGTGGGCGATCCAGTTGCAGGATGGCATCGGCCAGTCGCTCAAGATAATCCGACGGGCGGCCAGCCAACTTGCCCTGCCAGAGCAGTTCGGCGGCCTGGGCGCGGGGCAGGGCATCAGTTTGGAGTTGAGCGGCGAGCGCCTGTTGCTGGTCGGTCAGGGACGCATCATCGAGCTGCTGGATCAACGCCGGTAACCCGGCCAGGAATGTCTCGATGTGGGCGATCAGTTGCGCCGCCGAGACGCTGGGCGACTGGACGCCGAACAGCAACCCGGTTAGCCCATCGACCTGCTTCAAGCCGCTGAACACGGCATAACCCAACTGCAGCTCCACCCGCAGGCGCTGATAGAACGGCGTCTGGCACAACTGTGCCAGCAACCGCCAGGCGGCTTCGTCAGCCAGCGCCAGGGTGGCGGTCGGGCAAAACAGCAACACGGCCGCTTCTTCACCGTGGGTCTGGAGCCTGTGCCAAATGCGTTGCCCGCGCGACGCCATCGCCAAGCTGATGTCCTCGCTGGCGATGCCTGGCACACGGGCCAACGCCGGGCCCAGTGCCCCTTGAGTGGCGGCCGACAGACCGATGGACAGTCCATCCCAGCGGGCCGTTGTCCACACGCTTTGGTCGCTGTCGGGCATTGGCAACGCTGGCGATTGCCGGCAATGATTCGGCAGCGCTTTGAGCAGGTGTCGAATGGGTATCGGTGTGGGTTCGTGGGCGGCCTGAGCCATGGGCAGCGGCTGTGAAAGCTTCGCCAGGACGTGTTCGAGCACCCGCGGCATCGGGGCCTGCAAGCCGACCAGTTTCAGCAGCCATTGGTGAGCGGACGGTTCGAAACTGATGTCCACGCCGGCCTGGCGCGCATCCTCACGCACCTCCTCCAGATGCCGGTCGAGCCGGGATTGAAGATCCAGCGGTGCCTGAGTCGTCAGTTGCCAGCGCAGGTACACCGCGCCTTCACGACCGTTGTCGGGCAGCGCCTGGCTGAACTGCATGGGCGAGCGTTCCCGCCGGCCTCGGGAGCGGTCCTGGGCGAAGGTGCGCAAGCCACGGTGGGCGCTGGTCTGTCCGCGTATCAACCCGGCGCGAGGCGCTTCGCTTGGCGTTTGCAGGAACGGGTTGGACGCGGGTAGTTGCCATTGTCCCGTGACGTTGTCGACAGGGTGCAGTTGCTTGAGGATTTCCCTGAGCTTCAGGAGGTCATTTGCCAACAGCGGCCCGTCACGTCCTTCACAATCCCAGCGGGCCAACTGCAAGGCTGACCCTGTTTCCTGCCGGCGCTGCAGCAGTGCGGTGAACTCCTGGCGCAACGGCGCCCAGTCGTCCTGGGCGGCAAAGAAGCCCAACCAGTCGTGCAGCAACGGCTGGATCTGCGCCGCTGTCTGGGCGTTGGCGTGCGTGAATTCGATGTGCAGCAGCGCCTGTCCGGCAAACTCATACAGCGCGGTGGCCTTGAGGCTGTCAGCCAAGTGGAGTTGACGCAACAGGGCGAGCAGGCCGCCCGGTTTGCTGGAGTTCAGCCACGTACACAGAAAGTCCAAGGCTTGGGGCGAGGCGCTGGGCAAATCTTCAAAGGCGAACAGCAGATCAAGGCAACCCTCGCGGGCCTGTTGATAACTCGTCTGGGGTGATGCCATCAACTTTGGCGGTGCCAACCTGGCAAGCGCTTCGCCGGCAGGTATGTGGCTGTCGAACTGTTCAGCCAGCGCTTTCAAGGCGTCGATGCTTTGCGGGCCGGCCAGGCTCAGGCTCATCTGGCCGCTCTGGTAGAAGCTGCGGTAGAAGTCATGCAACGCGCTTTGGAATTCGACCTGCTCCACCGCGAGGCTGTCGCGATTACCCGCATGAAAACCCCGCAGCGGATGGGTCGCCGACAGGCCGTCATGCAAGGCAAGCTGTCGCTGGGCTGCAGCATCCCGGGACCAGGCGATGAACTCGGCGTGTAGCACTTCCCGTTCACGCAACTGATCGGCCTCATCCAGGCGTGGGTGAGCGAGCATGTCCCCCAGCCGTTCCAGTCCGTCGGCGAAGGTGGCGGGTGGCAATTCGAAGAAAAAATCCGTGGTGCGTTCGCTGGTGCGCGCATTGACTTGGCCACCATGGCGCTGCACGTAGGCCATCAGGTTCTCCCCAGCGGGAAAACGCTCGGTGCCGAGGAAGAACAGATGCTCGAGCAAGTGCGCCAATCCCGGCCAGGCCAGGGGCGCGTCATGGCTACCAGCCGCGACTCGCAATACTGCAGCGCCGCGCTTGAGGCCTGGGACGTGACGCAATGTCACCCGCAAGCCGTTGGCCAGGGTTTCAGTGTGGGGGCGGAGGGAGTCGGGGGCCGGCATGAGCGCTTCCAGAACAAAGATGCGCTCATGCTAGCGGATTAGGCCGCGTTCTCAATCCTCAATCAGTGTTTGTGCAGGTCGTCGTAAAGCTCGGGGCGGCGATCATGCAGGTAGTTGTAGGCCGCTCGGGAATCGTCCATCAGTTGTCGATCCAGTTCTGCGACGATCAAGGCCTCGTCCAACCCCGCAAGCGCCGGTCGGCTGCCATTCGGTGCGGCGATGCTGCTTTGGCCGCAATACAGCAGTTCACCTTCGTGGCCGCAGTAGTTGGCGTAGGCCACGAAGCACTGGTTCTCGATGGCGCGGGCACGGACGGTGATGTCGGCGATGAACTCGTAGGGTTGCATATTGGCGGTCGGCACCAGGATCAGCTCGGCGCCGGCCAGGGCCAGGCGGCGGGCGTTCTCCGGGAACTCCAGGTCGTAGCAGATCAGCAGGCCGAGCTTCCAGCCGTTGAGCTCGACGATAGGCAGCGCTGAGTCGCCAGCGCTGAACATGGCGTGATCGAGATCACCGAACAAGTGGCTCTTGCGGTAGTTGGCCAGGCGCTCGCCCTGGGCGTCGATCAACTGCACGGCGTTGTAGATCTGCCCGTCTTCGCTGCGTTCGGGGTAGCCATAGACAATCGCCAGGCCGGCCGCCTTGGCAATGCGGCCGATCTGTTGCGCCCACTCGCCGTTGTAGACCTCGGCCAATACATTCACCGCGTCGACGCCGATGTTGTAGCCAGTCATGAACATCTCCGGCAGTACCAGCACGTCGGCGCCCCTGGCCTCCAACGCTACCTGGTGCAGGCGTTGCAGGTTGCCGGCTGGATCCAGTGGCAGCGGTGGGCATTGGTAGAGGGCTACACGCATCAAAAACTCCTTTTATTCAGGTAGGGCGATCGGACCGATCTCATGGAACACATCACCTGGACCCGGGTTCTCGGCGTGGGTTTCTCCGCCGAAGTGCTTCATGATTCCCCACACGGCATTGAGTGAGGTCTGTACTGCGCCTTCGACCCAGGCAGGTGTCCATGAGACGTCATCGCCGGCGATAAAGATCCCGCGTTGTTCGGCCGGCATGTCGTCCTGCATGAAATGCGCGTACATGCGCTGGTTGTAGCGATAGTGGCCGGGCAGGGCGCCCTTGAAAGCGCCGAGGAAATGCGGATCCGCTTCCCAGGACACGGTGATCGGGTCGCCAATGATGCGTGCGGCGATGTCCACCTTGGGGTAGATCTTCTTCAGGGCATCGAGGGCCAGCTTCACGCGTTTTTCCACCGGATGCGGGAGCATTTTCAGCGCGTCGCTCATCCAGGAGTACGACAGGCAAATCACGCCGGGCTTGTCGTCGCCGTTGTCGAACAGATAGGTGCCACGGGTCAGGCGGTCGGTCAGGGTCATGCTCATCAGGTCGCGGCCGGTTTCCGGGTCCTTGTCCTTCCAGAACGGCCGGTCGACCATCACGAATGTCTTGGACGATTGCATGTAGCGGGTGCGGTCCAGGGCCATCCACATCTTTTGCGAGAACAGCGCTTCTTCACATTCGATCTGGGTGGTCAGCAGCCAGCTCTGGCAGGTGACCAGCACGGCGGCGTACTCGCGGGTATTTTCCCAGACGTCCGTCACGCTGAACCGGCCATCGGCCGCACGGGCAATGCGCTTCACGCCGCTGCGGGGGGCGCCCAGGTGCAGCGAATTCAGGCTGGTTCCTTCGGGCCAGTGCGCACAGCGTTCCGGCACGTGGTTCCAGATGCCGTGGGGCACCTGTTCGACGCCGCCGACCACCAGATGCTGGTGGTCGTCGCAGTTGGTCATTACGACGCGGAAGATTTCCAGCATCGAATTGGGGAAATCCGAATCCCAACCGCCCGTGCCGAAACCGACCTGGCCGAACACTTCGCGGTGCTGGAACGAGAGCTTGGCGAACGCCTTGGAGGTGGCGACGAAGTCGTAGAAGGTGCGGTCGTCCCAGAGAGGCACCAAGGTGTTCCACAACGCCTTGAGACGGGGCACGTCGCGGTCGCGGATCGCTTGCTGGATCTCGCTGAAGCGTGAGCCGTCTTCCAGCGCATCGGCCCAGGCGTCGGCGACTTCCTGGAACAGGGCAGGAAGGTCCGCCAGTTTCTGGGCGTAATAGGTCTGGCCTTCCAGGTCGATAACCGTGCTGCCGGACGCCGGGGTCAGCGGGTTGGGAAACGGTTTGGTCTCCAGCCCCAGTTTGTCGACGTAGTGGTAGAACGCGGTGGACGACACCGGAAAACGCATGCCGCCCAGCTCGGCGATCACCCCTTCAGCGCCGTTGAACGCCTGTGAACGCAGGCGCCCACCCATCTTCGACGCCTCGTAGACCACGGGCTTGAGTCCCAGCTTCATCAGCTCGTACGCCGCCACCAGACCGGCGATCCCTGCACCGACAATCGCCACTTCCGTACCCTGGTTGTGCGCGGGAATACTGCCCAGGCCGGCCGGATGTTCAATCCAGTCGTCAAAGGCGAAAGGAAAGTCCGGCCCGAAAATGGTGATGGGCTTCTTACCGTCTGCTGGGTGGCGATTGTTCTTGTTCATGGCTGACCTTGATGGGCGACTCGACGCGGCTTCGCGTCTGAGTATAGGAAAGATGCCAGCCATTCTAGGGAGGGTGGAACACGTTAATAAGACACAATATGTCGTCGTTTTGAATATCTTCCAGTCATTTCGACCAGTTATTCCATCGTAATGACGAAACCAGTCCGCTGTGGGAGCGAGCTTGCTCGCGATGACGTCAGTTCAGTAACGCTTGCATGGACTGACAGACCGCTATCGCGAGCAAGCTCGCTCCCACAGGTTAAGTGGCGCAGGGCTAGACGGGCTGGCCCCGGTCGATCTTGCTGCTGAGGATGATCGAGGTGGTGGTTTTCTCGACACCGTCCACGCTGCCAATCTGGTCCAGCAGTTGATCCAGCTGTTCTGGAGAGTCGGTGCGCAGCCAGGCGACGTAGTCGAACTCGCCACTGACCGCACACAACTGTTGGACCTGGGCCATGGCGCTCAAACGTCGCAGCACGTCCTTGCCGGAGCGCGGTTGGACCTTGATGCCGACGTAAGCCTGCAGGCCGCCGTCAATCACCCGTTGGCCCAGGCGCACGCCATAGCCGGTAATCACCTTGGTCTTTTCCAGGCGCGCCAGCCGCGACGTCACGGTCGTGCGGGCGATGCCCAGTTGCCGAGCCAGCATCGCGACGCTTTCCCGGGCGTTGATTTGTAGCGCCGCGATCAGTTGCCGGTCGATTTCGTCGAGGACGGGGGGGCGGGTGTCAGTCAAGGTGGGCTCCGGCGCAGGCATCGATGGCGGCATGTTACAGGCTCTCATGGGCGAAGTAGCCAACGGCAGGCAAAGCCAGTGCGCGCCAGGCGCAGGCCAGGTGCGTCTGTGACGTCCTGAGCCAGAAACCGTCCTGGCAAACCAACTGTTCAGCGGGCAACTGCAACAGAGCATCCAGGGAGAACGCCTGCACTGAACCAGGGTCGTCATCGTCTTCGGCTGCCCAATCGCGCTCAAAGCAACGTACATGCAGTTGCTCGTCGAAGCGTTCAAACAGCGGTCGGTTGCCCAGCCATTGTGGGTGCACCCGCAACGTGTGCTGCTGGACGTCCAGAAGCAATAATTGCCAGCCCCGGTAGCTGCCACACAGTTCTGCCGCATCGGTCGCCATGCAAGTCAGGGCGAGATAACGGGCATCCGTCGACCAGATCATCGAGGGCGCCAAGTCGACCAACGCGCAGCCTGAGACTGTCAGCAAATGGCCTCCGAGCCGGGGCGTCTGGGCACGCACCCAACTGTCGGCATATTCCGTTTCGCTGCCGAACAACCAGGCGGCATCCCGGTGGTCAGGCGCGGGCAGGATGAAGTCGCCGTCGGCGTTGGCCACTTGCGGGCAATCCACCAGGCGCCAGGGGGCGATGCTGTGCAATTGTGGACCCGTCACCTGCAGCTCCACGGTGTTGTAGAACAGCCGGGAACGTTCGTCGGGATGAAAGAATGCAGGATCACCGCCAATCGGCGGCGCAGGAATGTTGAAGCGTTGCAGTGCGCTGCTGTCCAGATCCTGGTCAAGACGACCGGCTACCACCGCCAGGCTCAGCCGGCCATCACGAAAATCGAGGATGCGCTGCACCCACATCGGCGGCCCTACCAGCAGGCGTCGATCCTTCACGTCGGCAACCACCCCATGGGTGGTTACGGTCGTTGACTGTTCGAAGGGCAGCAGTGCCAGGTAACGTCCGCAGTCAGAGACGCGGTGATCCAGCAGCCAACTTCCCGGCAAGTGCCAGTCACCGATCTGGCAACGATAGCTTCCCAGCCCGTCGGAATTATCGACAAGCCAGGTCAGCCGCGCGCGTACTCCGTCCTGCATCGGTTGCGTTTCAATGAATGAATCGCCGCGCTGGCCTTGGCTGTCCAACGGCATCGCGATGGTCATGCGGGTCAGCGTAAATTCGCCAACCTGCACGCGACCTTGGGCGTCGTGACCGGCCTGGGTCTCGGTATCGCCGTGGATGCTGTCCAGGCGATAGCCATACCGGCCGGAGCCCGGTCGCGCATAGTCGAGGTACGAGCCGATAAATACGTGATGGGTGTCGAGGCCCAGCAATTCATGCCAGTAGAAGGATGGTTCCGCTTCCCGCCTCACCCAGGGCGACGGCAAGGCCCGCCAGCTGTTGTCGAGCTGCCACAACCAATACTGGTCGCCATCTGCTTGGGCATCCTGCGCCTGAGCCAGGCACACCAGGGCGCGATGATCGCTGCTCCAGATCAACGGCGCATCGGCCGCCATCTGCAGGCCGGACGGTTGCTCGTTGATGCTGATGGTATAGCGCGGGGAAACCAGCGGTTCCAGCGGTTGGGCCAGGTTGCGAAAGGTCGCGGGCAAGGCGATGTCGCCCCGCAGGCAATGCTGACCATCAGGGGAGCGCCGTTCAAAGGTCTGTTGAACCTGTTCGGGATGCCAATCGGATTCCAGCCACAGGTCAGCGAAGGGTAGCAGGTGCGTAACACTGGCCGTCTGGAATAGCTCAGGCAACCGAACTTCGCGAACGCTGTCGTTCACCAGTGGGCTATGACGCCCGCTCAGAACGCCGAGGTCAAAAGCGTCCAGCTCCCAGAGTTCGCTGTCGGCGCAGCGATACACCTGACGCTGCTGGCGGTCGAGAATCAGCAGGCCCCAGTCCTGCCGGGACGGTATTGTCGCGGCGAAGTAGCGCCCGTCGCGGGAGAACAGGGCCGAGGAACCCAAACCGAGAAGGAGGGCGCCATCAGGGAACAGATAGTCGCAATAGGTCGGGCCGCCCATGGCGATTTCGCCGTGGTTGAAGACCCGGATCGGCTCGCCTTCAGGGGTCAGCAATGGCTCATTTCCACCCCAGGCACTCGGCCCTTTGCTGGAAACGGGCGCCAACCCAAGGCGCCGCTCCCAGCGACTGACGCAGGCGAGCCCGACGATGATGCCGACAATCGCCACCAAAATACCCCACCACTCAGGCAACGCCCGACCCAGGCTGAAGCCCAGGCCAAACACCGCGCCGACCGCCAACCGGGCAATGCCCCGGCCCATCGCCAAAAAGCCCAGGCGAGCGGCAAGGCCCATCAGCAATCCGAGGCAGACTACCGCCAGCAAGGCCAATGGGGGCGGCAGTATTGTGACGAAAAAGGCTGGTACCAGCAGGATGCCGAGTTGCCAGAACAGTTCAAGAAACAGGCGGGGGAGGCTGGGGCTGGCGATGATAGGCGTCTCGGTGAGGGAGGGGATTTTTATTGTAATGGAGCGAAAGAGGCTAACGGGGAGAACTGCTCCCTATGGGACACAGCGGTTTTGATTTTTTTACAAGTTAGGTATACGTTACATCTTAATTAGATTGTTGCGTATACAGAACATGGACTATGCCCTTATCACAACGCGTCTTGGCCAGCAGGTCCGGCAGCGCCGCCTGAATCGCGGTCTGACCCAAGCCGATCTCGCTACTTTGGCGGGTATCACCCGGCAGAAGGTCATCGCCATTGAAAAGGGTGACCTGTCGGTGGGCATGCTCGCCTACGCGCGAATTCTGGGAGCTCTGGATTGTGAGTTCGCCGTGGTGCCAGCTGCAATGACCACGCTTGACGAAATCCAGGGAGTGTTCGACTGATGACGACCTTACTACAGGTTGCGGTGCCTGAAGGCGACAGTGGGAAAATGTTTCAGGGCAGTGGTGGAGACTACCTGTTTCGTTATCACGAAGAAGCTAATGCGCAGGCTGCGATCAGTTTATTGATGCCTGTGCGCCTGGATGAATATCGTCATCGAGAACTGCACCCGATCTTCCAGATGAATCTGCCGGAAGGTTACGTCTTGGAGCAGCTACGTAACCGCTTGGCCAAAGTGGCGAACGTCAACTGAGCTGTGTGAGCGGGCACCGAATATGGTTGCGGCAATCAGGCAATGTGCTGAGCCGTTTATGAAAACCTTCGGATAGGGCGTAATCCCTTTCTGAAAACTCAAAAGCCGCGCAATGCGCGGCTTTCAATTTGGTGGGCCCACACGGACTCGAACCGTGGACCAAAGGATTATGAGTCCTCTGCTCTAACCAACTGAGCTATAGGCCCTCAGTAGGCCGCGGATTATAGCGACGGTTTCTCGGCTGTGCTATCCGAAAAATCCGATACGGCCACACGTAGAAACGTTGCGGCGAACTCCTCGGCGCACAGGGGCAGGCTGACGATGTAGCCCTGGATCTGTTCGCAACCCTCTTCGGTCAGGAATTGCTGCTGGGCCAGGGTTTCGACACCTTCGGCGATGATGGTGAACTGCATGCTGCGGCCCAAGGCGATGATTGCCCGCACGATGGCCGCATCGTGGGGGTCATCGGGCAGGCCGCGGACGAAGGACTGGTCGATCTTGAGGATGTCCAGCGGCAGGCGCTTGAGATAACTCAGGGAGGAATAGCCCGTGCCGAAGTCGTCGATGGCCAGTTGCACGCCGAGCTTTTTCAGCTGGTGCAGCACCGTCAGGGCCTCTTCGGCCTGGCTCATGATGAAGTTTTCGGTAATTTCCAGTTGCAATAAGTCGGGCTTGAGTTGGTGTTCGCGCAGCAGTTGTTCGATACGCCCCAGCAAGTTGGGTTGACGCAGTTGGGCGCCGGCCAGGTTGACCGACAGTGGGCCGAGGCTTTCGTAGGTGCTGTTCCATTCGCACAGTTGCCGGCAGGCACGTTCCAGAACCCAGTCACCAATTTGCAGGATCATGCCGTTTTCTTCCGCCAACGGGATGAAGTGTTCGGGCGGGACGTCGCCAAATGTCGGGTGATACCAGCGGATCAGTGCCTCGGCGCCTACCAATCGATTGTCGACGAGGCTGATTTTCGGTTGGAAGGACAGTGACAGCTCGTTGCGTTCAATCGCCCGGCGCAGCTCGTGTTCCAAGGCCACGCGCTCGCTGGCCTGGGCGGTGAGGTCGCGGGTGTATTTCTCCACCCGGTTGCGCCCCTTGGCCTTGGAGCGGTACATCGCCGCGTCGGCATTCTTGACCAGCGTGGCGACGTCGCAGCCATCCTGCGGGTAGAGGCTGGTGCCGATGCTGGCGCTGATGAAGAACTCGTGTTCGCCGGCCTGGAACGGTGCGGTAAAGCAGTTCAACAGTTTCTGGGCGATGTGCTCGGCATCGCTGGGCTGCTGCAGGCCCGGTAGCAGGATAATGAACTCGTCGCCGCCCAGGCGCGCCACGGTGTCGATGTCACGCAACTGCTCGCGCAAGCGCACGGCGATGCCCTTGAGCAGCAAGTCGCCGACCGGGTGTCCGAGGCTGTCGTTGATGTGCTTGAAGCGGTCCAGGTCCAGGAACAGCACGGCACCCTGGCCGCCGTTTTCCTGCTGGCTGTTGAGGGCCGCCAACAAGCGGCTTTCGAACAGCGTGCGATTGGGCAGGCCTGTCAGCGGGTCGTGGTGAGCCTGGTAATCGAGCCGGGCCTGGGCGTGTTTGAGGCTGGAGATATCGGCGAAGACGGCGACGAAATGGGTGATCTGTCGGTCCCGATTGCGTACCGCGCTGATGGTCAGCCAACTGGGGTAGAGCTCGCCGTTCTTGCGCCGGTTGGAGATCTCTCCCTGCCAGTGTCCCTCCGCTGTCAACTGGTGCCACATCGCCGCGTAAAACGCGCTGTCATGCAGGCCGGAAGCCAACAGCCGGGGGGTGTGGCCCAAGGCTTCGGTTTCGCTGTAGCCGGTGATTTCGGTGAAGGCTCGGTTCACGGCGCTGATGTGTTGTTGGGTATCGGTGATCAGCACGCCTTCGGCAGTGCTTTCGAACACGGTGGCGGCCTGTTGCAGTTTTTCCTGCATCAGGTGGCGTTCGGTAATGTCCCGGGCGATGGTCAGCATGCAATCTTCGTTGCCGATGGGCAGCGGGCGGCTGGACACTTCGCAGAGCCGTATCTGCCCGTCGTTGCGACGGATATGGCAGCTGAAATCCCTGACGAAGCCGTCCCGTTTCAGCAGGTCGAGCATCTGTTTGCGCTCGTTGAGATTGACCCAGATGCCCAGGTCCAGGGTAGAGCGGTCCACCGACAGGGCGCTGTTGAAGCCGGTAATGCGGCTGAATCCTTCGTTGACTTCAATCAGCAAGCCATCGCTTTGCCGGGACAGCAGCAATCCATCGGGCGAGGCGTGGAATGCCTTGGCGAACTTCTCTTCGGATGTCTGCAGTTGTTGCTGGGTTTCCTTGAGCTGGCTGATGTCCCGCACCACCACGACCAGGGCGGGTGTCGTGTCGAGGTCGAAGGGCTCGGCGGAGATCAGCCCGGTGAACACCTGGCCATTGCTGCGGCGAAAGGGCATTTCCAGGTTGCGAATGCTGCCGGCCTGCAAGCGCTGCAACAGGCCCGGCCCCACACCCTGGATGCCCCAGATATCCAGTGCGGTTGCGCTACGCCCTATCACGTCTGCGGCACTCAAGCCGATCTGCTCTTCGAAGGCCTTGTTGACCTCCAGCAGGCAACCGTCAAACAGCCGCGCAATCACCAGGATATCCGGGCACTGGCGGAACACCGAGGCAAACTTCTGCTCCGAAAGACGCAGGGCTTCCTCGGTACGCTTGGCTTCACTGATATCGATCATCAGCCCGCGCATCAGCGGTTCGTGCCCGTGTTCGATCAGGCTGACAATATCGCGTACCCACAGACAGCGGCCATCGGCGGTGATCACCCGGTAATCGATGCAGTGGTCGCGCCCGGCCAACACTTCATGATCACAGTAGCTCTGGGCACGGATCAGGTCGGCCGGATGAATGATGTTGCGCCAGAAACCTGGGACCAGCCAATGGGAGAGGGGATAGCCCAACAGGTCTTCGGCGTGGGGCGACACGTAGCTGTAGGTGAAATCGCTGACCCTTGCCTCCCAGGCAATGGCCGACAGGCTCTCCACCAGCCCACGGTAATGGTATTCGCTGCTGCGCAGCTCCTGCTCAAGCTCGACCCGTCGGGCGATCTCCGAACTGAGCCGGCGGTTGATGCGAATCACCACCGCCAATATGCCGACCAGGAGCAGCAGCGCCGGCAGGCCGTACAGCAGCAAGTCCGACCAGAGCTGGCGGTAGTCATGCACATTGCCGACCCATTTCTGCTGGATCTCGGCGACCTCGGCCGGGCTCATGTCCGCGATGACCTTATCCAGGATACTGACCAATATCTTGTTGTCTTGAGGGACGGCCATTGCTAGCTGGTAGCGATAGGGCGTTTCCCCGCTGACATAAAGGCCTTCGAGCTTGAGTTGGCGCAGGCTCCAGACACTGGAAGCCAGATCGCCCACTACCGCATCCACTTCGTCGGTCGCCAGTGCTTGCAGGGCTGAGCTGACGTTGGGCAGTGCCACCAGGTTCAGGTCGGGATGATGGTTGCGTAGCAATTCATGGGGGGCATAGTTCTCCACCACGGCGATCTTCAGCCCGTACAGTTCCTTGAGGTTGTGAGGCCGGGCGCCACCGTGATGAGCCAGGATGACAATGGGGAAGTCCAGGTAGGGGCGGGTAAATGCCAGGTAATTCTGGCGCTCCGGGGTGGACATGATGCCTGGCAAAAGATCGATCTTGCCTTGTGCGACCTGCTCCAGCACGGCCGTCCAACTGACCGGCTCGATGGGGGTGACCTTGACGGCCAATCGTTCACGGATGATCTCGATGTAATCGGCGGCCAGGCCCTGATAACGGCCTTGATCGTCGCGGAACTCAAACGGCGGCCAGGAGGCGTCGACACCCAGGCGCAGGTCGGGGTGGTCCTTGAGCCAGCGGAGCTCCTCGTCGGTGAGCGTCAACGCGCCAGCTGTTGCGGTCCAGGTCATCAATGACAGCAAAAGCGCGGCCGTCAGTCTGGGCATCACTGTCTCGTCATGGCTTGGTGAGGATGAGTCGAGTGTAGACGGGCAACAGGGTGGTGAGGAGCGTAACGAAGGGGATTTTATCTGTGCATGACAAAACCCCCGGCAGGGCCGGGGGTTTTGAAGGTCACTCGTCGAGGAAGGAGCGCAGATGCTCGCTTCGCGTCGGGTGGCGCAGTTTGCGCAACGCCTTGGCTTCGATCTGGCGAATCCGCTCACGGGTCACATCGAACTGCTTACCGACTTCCTCAAGGGTGTGGTCGGTATTCATGTCGATGCCGAAGCGCATGCGCAGTACCTTGGCTTCACGGGCAGTGAGGCCGGAGAGCACTTCGCGAGTCGCTTCCTTGAGACTCTCGACCGTGGCGACATCAATCGGAGACTGCATGGTGGAGTCTTCGATGAAGTCACCCAGATGGGAGTCTTCGTCATCGCCGATCGGGGTTTCCATGGAGATCGGCTCTTTGGCGATCTTCAATACCTTGCGGATCTTGTCCTCAGGCATTTCCATGCGTTCGCCCAGCTCTTCCGGCGTCGGTTCGCGACCCATTTCCTGCAACATCTGCCGGGAAATGCGGTTGAGCTTGTTGATCGTCTCGATCATGTGCACCGGGATACGGATGGTGCGGGCCTGGTCGGCGATCGAGCGAGTGATCGCCTGACGGATCCACCAGGTGGCATAAGTCGAGAACTTGTAGCCGCGACGGTATTCGAACTTGTCCACCGCCTTCATCAGGCCGATGTTGCCTTCCTGGATCAGGTCGAGAAATTGCAGGCCGCGGTTGGTGTACTTCTTGGCGATGGAGATCACCAGGCGCAAGTTCGCTTCGACCATCTCTTTCTTCGCGCGACGGGCCTTGGCCTCGCCGATCGACATGCGACGGTTGATGTCCTTGATCTCGGCGATGCTCAGGCCGGTCTCGGCCTCCAGCGCACTCAGCTTCTGCTGGCAACGAACGATGTCCGGCTGCAGGCGGGCAATGGCTTCAGCGTATTTGCTCTTGCCCTTGGCCAATGCATCGGTCCAGCTTTCGTCGACTTCGTGGCCAGGGAACTGGCGCAGGAAATCGGCACGTGGCATGCGGGCGTCACGCACGCAGAGCTGCATGATCGCGCGCTCTTGCTGACGAAGGCGATCCAGGGCACTGCGAACACGCTCGACCAGGCCTTCGAATTGCTTCGGTACCAGCTTGATCGGCATGAACAGCTCGGCCAGTGCCAACAGCTCGGCGATCGCCTGCTTGTTGTTGCGGCCATGCTTCTTCAGCGCCTTGCGGGTGATTTCCATCTGGTCGGCCACGGCGCCGAAACGCTGTGCGGCGATGACCGGATCCGGACCGCTTTCGGCTTCTTCCTCGTCGTCGCTGGCTTCGGCTTCGTCGTCATCGGTGTCGTCGTCGGCCTTGACGGCTTTCGCGTCGATCGGCGGCGGCACTTCGGCGGCAGGCGGCGCAATGCCGTCGTCCGGGTCGATATAGCCGCTCAGGACGTCAGACAGGCGGCCACCTTCGGTGGTGACGCGGGTGTACTCGGAGAGAATATGGTCAACCGTGCCAGGGAAGTGCGCGATTGCGCCCATCACTTCGCGGATGCCTTCTTCAATACGCTTGGCGATTTCGATTTCGCCTTCGCGTGTGAGGAGCTCTACCGTACCCATTTCACGCATGTACATGCGCACGGGGTCCGTGGTGCGACCAATGTCGGTCTCGACCGCTGCCAACGCTGCGGCCGCTTCTTCAGCGGCCGCCTCGTCGGTATCGGCGTCGGCCAGCATAAGGGCATCCTTATCTGGAGCAACCTCGAATACGTTGATCCCCATGTCGTTGATCATGCGGATGATGTCTTCCACCTGTTCCGGATCTGAAATATCCTCCGGCAGGTGGTCGTTGACCTCCGCGTAAGTCAGGTAGCCCTGCTCACGACCCAATAGGATCAACTCTTTGATACGAGACTGCTGTTGCGCTTTTCCGGACATAACACCCTATCCACTGAAGGTCTTGGCGGGCAAAAAACAAGCCGAGGATTATACCTGAGCTGTGACCTCACGCGCCAGTTGAGGTCGGGTTTGATGCGCAAACATTGCGGCTGAGTAAGTCGCGCAATTGGTTTTTCTCTTCGCTGGTCAACTCGCTCTGGCGAGCTTTTCGCAGAAGTTGTTCCAGGTTTCGCTCGCGTTGGCGGGCGGACAAGCTAGTAATGGTGTCGAAAAACTGTTGTTCAAGGTTGTCTCCCTCAATCAGCCATTCCTTCTCGGCCAGGGCCTTCAAGAGGCGTCCCTGCTCGGTACCGTGCCACCGTGCGATCAACTGGAAAGAGTTTAGCTTGGGGTTCTTCTGCACGGCTTCAAGGAGTGCCACCAGCAACTGTGTATTGCTGTGGTCCTCGGCAGCGAAGTGCCCTGCGTCCTCGACTTTCTCCGCCAGTTGCGGGTGATGCAGCAAGGTGCGCAGGGCGGCCAGTGTTGGTGGTTCGACGGCGGCCGGCACGCGCGGGGCACGTGGTTGGTCGCGATCGCCGCGCTTGCCGTTCTTGTCCCAGGGTTTCTTGTCCCATTTCTTGCCGCCACTGCCGGGTTTTTTCGGCGTCCATTCCTGTTGCGGCGCGTAATCCTGCTGGGGTTGATGATAGTCGGCGAAGTCGGGCATCGCGTCGTAATCGATGCCCGGGTCATACGCCGGCGGCGCCTCCTGGGGGGCGCTGTGCACCAGTTGGTTGACTGCTTCGCTGTTCAGGCCGGTGATCTCGGTCAGGCGCTGGCGCATGAGGGTGCGCAGGTTGGCGCCGGGCACCTTGTCGATCAGTGGCGCCGCGAGGGTGGCCATGTGGGCCTTGCCTTCGAGGGAGCGTGGATCGGCTTCTTCGGTCAGCTGCTGGAAAAAATAGTCGGCCAACGGTTGTGCGTGTTGGTTGATCCTCGCACGGAACGCGTCGGTGCCTTCGGAGCGCACCAGGGTGTCCGGATCCTCGCCCTCGGGCAGGAACAGGAAACGTGCCCGGCGCCCATCCTGCAGGCACGGCAAGGTGGCTTCCAGCGCGCGCCAGGCGGCGTTGCGGCCGGCCTGGTCGCCGTCGAAGCAGAACAGCACGTTGGGCACGACGCGAAACAGGCGCTTCATGTGTTCTTCGCTGGTGGCCGTGCCCAGGGTCGCGACGGCGTTGCGCAAGCCTTGCTGGGCCAGGGCGATCACGTCCATATAGCCTTCGACGACGATGATTTCGTCGAGGTTGCGGTTGTTCTTGCGCGCTTCGTACAGGCCGTAGAGTTCCTGGCCCTTATGGAATACCGGGGTTTCCGGAGAGTTCAGGTATTTCGGCTTGTCGTCGCCTAGCACTCGGCCACCAAAGGCGATGATCCGCCCGCGTGTGTCGCGGATCGGAAACATGACCCGGTCGCGGAAGCGGTCGTAGCGCTTGCCGGTTTCGGCGTTTTCGATCAGCAGGCCGGCGTCGATCATGGCGCGTTGCTGAAGTGTATCGCTGCTTAAGTGCTTGTACAGGTTGTCCCAGCCAGGCGGGGCGAAGCCGAGGCCGAAGTCCCGGGCGATTTCGCCAGTCAGGCCGCGGCCCTTGAGATAATCCACCGCGGCCTTGCGCGCCGGATGGCTTTTGAGGGCCTGGCGATAGAAATCGGCCGCCGCCGTCAGTAGCGGGTAGAGCGGCGAATCGGTCGGTTGGCGCGGCTTGTGTTGTCGACCGCTTTCCTCCCGGGGAATTTCCATGCCCGCGGCTTTGGCCAGTTCTTCGACGGCCTGGGGAAAGTCCAGGTTGTCGTGGTCCATGATGAAGCCGAGGGCGTTGCCGCCGGCACCGCAACCGAAGCAATAGTAGAACTGCTTGTCGGGGCTGACGCTGAAGGAGGGGGTTTTCTCCTTGTGAAACGGGCAGCAGGCGGTGTAGTTCTTGCCTGCTTTCTTCATTTGCAGGCGAGAGCTGACCACGTCGACGATGTCGGTGCGGTTCAGGAGGTCGTCAATAAAGCTCTGGGGAATTAGCCCGGCCATGGCGTTCTCATCATCACTGCGCGAAATAAGGACCCGAAATCGGCAGGCGTAACCGGGTCTGGGTTTGAGGCACGCTGAATCGGTGGCTCGACCGGGTCGTCTGCATCATCGCTGTCGGGAAGTGTATCTGCCGATAATCCACTGACGTTAATAACTATCAGTATTCGACTGTTTGAATGTGTTGCGCTGAGTCCGGTAACGGCCGGTCGGGCCTCGGATAGCTCATGAAGCGGGCACGCAGGTAGGTGCCTTGGG
This sequence comes from Pseudomonas sp. LARHCG127, assembly GCF_052871455.1. Taxonomy (NCBI): domain Bacteria; kingdom Pseudomonadati; phylum Pseudomonadota; class Gammaproteobacteria; order Pseudomonadales; family Pseudomonadaceae; genus Pseudomonas; species Pseudomonas sp. LARHCG127. The sequence continues at coordinate 51,338 of NZ_JBIXJT010000014.1, read as the reverse complement.
CTGATCGTCGTTAGAGGAATCAGGGTGTGCTCGTCGGTAGCCTTGGAAGGCTCGTCAGGAAAGACGTGCACCGCTGGCAAAAGAGCCAGGTCTGACGCGGTGAAGCGGTTGTCTTGGTCGCGTCTGCGGCTTCGACGGTGAAGCATCAAGCGTTATTCCGCAAATGCCATAAGCCCGGCTTGAAGGCCGGGCTTGGCAGAAGCTTGCTACGGACGTCTGTGTATTAGTACAGACGTACGGCGCGGCGCTGTTCGCGCTGAACTTTCTTGGCGTGACGCTTAACAGCGGCTGCTGCCTTGCGCTTACGCTCAGAAGTCGGCTTCTCGTAGAATTCGCGGCTACGAACTTCAGCCAGAACACCGGCTTTTTCGCAGGAGCGCTTGAAACGACGCAGAGCTACGTCGAAGGGTTCGTTCTCTTTTACTTTGACGGCTGGCATCCAGAGCTACCTTCATTCATTACCGGGGTCAACATCCTCGCGGCAAAAGAGCACTTGAAGACGTCGGTTTTTAAGGGTTGCGGATGTTAACCCCTCAACGCTCGGAATGCAAAGCCTCTGATCGAAAACCGCTGGTCGGGGCACAAAGCGGCGACTATTATGCGCGCCTTCGAATTCAGCCTCTACAAGGCGCAAACCCATGCTAGTACTGGGATTAGAAACCTCCTGCGACGAAACCGGCGTCGCACTCTACGACAGTGAGCGCGGCCTGCTGGCCGATGCGCTGTTCAGCCAGATCGACCTGCATCGCGCCTATGGCGGGGTGGTGCCCGAGCTTGCCTCTCGCGATCACGTCAAGCGCATGCTGCCCTTGATTCGCCAGGTGCTGGCCGAGGCCGGCTGCGTGCCGACCGAGATCGACGGCATCGCCTACACCGCCGGCCCGGGCCTGGTGGGCGCGTTGCTGGTAGGCGCTTCCTGTGCCCAGGCGCTGGCCTTTGCCTGGGGTATTCCAGCCTTGGGCGTGCATCACATGGAGGGCCATTTGCTGGCGCCGATGCTGGAGTCGCAACCACCAGAATTCCCGTTCGTCGCTTTGTTGGTTTCGGGTGGCCATACGCAGCTCATCCGGGTCGATGGAATCGGCCAATACGAGCTGCTCGGCGAAACCCTCGACGATGCCGCCGGCGAAGCGTTCGACAAAACCGCAAAAATGATGGGACTCAATTATCCAGGCGGGCCGGAAATTTCCCGGCTGGCGACGCAAGGGGGCGAGGGGCGTTTCGTGTTCCCGCGGCCGATGTGCGACCGTCCCGGCCTGGATTTCAGTTTCAGTGGGCTGAAGACCTTCGCCCTGAACACCTGGCAGCAGTGCGTCAGCGCCGGGGACGACAGTGAGCAAGCCCGTTGCGACATCTCGCTGGCGTTCCAGCAGGCCGTGGTGGAGACTTTGACCATCAAGTGCAAGCGAGCCCTGAAGCAGGCCGGACTCAAGCGCTTGGTCATTGCCGGCGGCGTGAGTGCGAACAAGGCCTTGCGGACATCGCTGGAGAAAATGCTCGGCGACATGAAGGGCGACGTTTACTACGCCCGGCCGGAGTTCTGCACAGATAACGGCGCGATGATTGCCTTTGCCGGCTGCCAGCGTTTGCAGGCCGGCCAGCAGGAAAGCCTGGCGATCAGCGTGCAGGCGCGCTGGCCCATGGAGCAGTTGGCACCCTTGTGAAACGTTATTTAAAAATGCCGTTCGCGCCCGGCGAACAGGTCGCGTAGATTGCCGCGGTGGCGCCAGACGATCAGGGCGACCAGCGCGGTCATCGGCAGCAAGGCCGCCGGTTCCTGCCAGGCCAGCAGCGGCAGGGTCAGCGGTGTGGCGATCAGCGCGGCCAGGGAGCTGGTGCGGGTCAGGTAGAACGTCAGCAGCCAGGCGCAGACAGCCAGCAGGGCGGCGGGCGGGTACAGGCCCAGCAGCATGCCGGCGGCGGTGGCGACACCCTTGCCGCCACGAAAGCGAAAGTACAGCGGGAATAGATGGCCGATGACGGCACAGACGCCGATCCAGGCCTGTTGCTGCAACGAAAGCCCTGCAAGGCTGGCGATCAATACCGGGACAAGGCCTTTGCAGAGGTCGCCCAGCAGGGTCAGGATGGCAAGTTTGCGTCCGGCCAGGCGCAGCATGTTGGTGGCGCCGGCATTGCCCGAGCCACTCATTCGCGGATCCGGGCGACCGGTCAGGCGGCTGAGCAAAATGGCGAAGGACAGCGAGCCGAGCAGGTAGGCGAGAATCGCCAGTAACCAAAACATGCTAACTATTCCGGGCGAGGACGCCCTGATTCTAACGGGGCATCGCGCCCTTGTCGTGCTGCGGAGAAGAGTGCTTGGACAGAGTGTTTATCGAGGGCCTGGAAGTCGACACGGTAATCGGTGCCTACGACTGGGAGCGAGGCATCCGACAGTGCCTGCGGCTTGACCTGAGCTTCGCCTGGGACAACCGCCCGGCCGCCGCAGGCGACGACCTGACCCTGGCGCTTGACTACGCCAGCGTGTCGTCGCGCATCCAGGCGTTTGCCGAGCAAGCGCAGTTCCAGTTGGTCGAGACCTTTGCCGAGCGGCTGGCCCAGGAACTGATGGATGAGTTCAAGATCACCTGGCTGCGTCTGAAAGTGACCAAGCCTGGCGCCGTACCGGCGGCCAGCGGCGTTGGCGTGGAGATCGAGCGCGGATGTCGCTGACTCAGGTTTTCCTCGGGCTCGGCAGCAATATCGAGCGCGAAACCCATTTGTGCGCCGGGCTTGAGGCCTTGGCTGGATTCCTTGTGGACATGCGCTGTTCAGCCGTATTCGAGAGCCAACCGGTGGGGATCAAGAGCGGGCCGTTCTTCAATTTTGTCGTCTCGGCCTTCACGGATCTGCCGTTGATGGAATTGGACCGTCGCCTCAAGTTCATCGAGGCGGACAACGGTCGCTATGCGCCAGACCGCAAGGGATTGCCGCTGGATATCGACGTGTTGTTGTATGGCGAACAGGTCGGCAACTTCGACGGGTTGATCCTGCCGCGCGCGGAAATTCTCAAGAACGCCTTCGTCCTGTGGCCTTTGTCGTTGATGGCGCCGGATCGAATTCATCCGGGCGTGGGCAAGAGCTTCGCCACGCTGTGGGAAGAGGCGCAGATCGACCAAGTGCTGGCACCGGTGGCTTTCGAATGGCGAGGCCAGCCGCTCACACCATCGAATCTGTTGTGAGACGGCTGCCGTCATCGCGAGCAAGCTCGCTCCCACATTAGGATTTCAGCGTGCACCTATCTTGTGCTCAACGAGATCCACTGTGGGAGCGAGCTTGCTCGCGATGACGGCGGTTGACCTGAAAACGCCTGTCAGTTCGCCGCTTCCTTGTAGGCTTTCAACGCCCTGAGGCGCTCACGCTTGATTGCCTCTCCCAACTGCGGCCCCTTGAAACCCTTCTCCAGCAAAGGCTGCACCGCCACCGCGCGGGCCGCTGCCGCAGCGCCCCGCAGATACTCAGCCTGTGGATAACTTCGCTCTTCGAGCCCCTTGCGCCCCCGTGCATCCATCTCGCATGCCGCAATGAATTCCTCAAAGCGCTGGGGCCGACGGTAAACATCGAAACTTTGCAGCAGCTCAAGCAAAGTAGAGGCCTTCAGCTCAAGCGCACGGTGGCCATGGGTGTGGTACTGGCCAACCAGTAACGCCAGTTCCTGACAGTCTCGCGGTGCCTTGAAGCGTTCGCTGACGGCTTTGATCAGTTTCAGCCCCGTGTGCTCATGGGCGATGTGGCGCGGCCATTCGTGTTGGGGTGTCAGGCCTTTACCCAAGTCATGGAGCAGGCAGGCCCAACGGACCGTTAGCGGCTGTTGATGCAGTGCCGCTTGTTCCAGCACGCTCAAGGTGTGGACGCCGGTATCGATTTCCGGGTGATGGGTTTCAGGCTGCGGCACGCCGAACAGCGCGTCGACCTCGGGCATCAAGATCTTGAGCGCCGTGCAGTCGCGCAACACCTGGATAAATACCTGTGGTTGTTTTTCCATGAGGGCGCGGGAAATTTCTTTCCAGCTGCGCTCGGCCGTCAACGCCTCCAATTCGCCGGACTCACTGAGCTGGCGCATCAGTTCGAGGGTTTCGTCCGCCACCTTGAAACCCAGCGGCGCATAACGTGCAGCAAAGCGGGCAACCCGCAGGACTCGGAGCGGATCTTCGGCGAAAGCGGGGGAAACGTGGCGCAGCACCCGGGCTTCCAGATCGCGCTGGCCGTGGTACGGATCGGTCAGGTTGCCATGGTCATCTTCTGCCATGGCATTGATGGTCAAGTCCCGGCGAACCAGGTCTTCTTCTAAGGTCACTTCAGGGCTGGCATGGAACACGAAGCCGCCATAGCCGCGGCCGCTCTTGCGCTCAGTGCGGGCGAGGGCGTATTCCTCGCCAGTCTTCGGGTCGAGGAATACTGGAAAATCGGCCCCCACAGGGCGAAAACCCTTGGCGAGCATTTCCTCGGCAGTCGCCCCCACCACGACCCGATCGACGTCGGTGACGGGAATGCCCAGCAGGCGATCGCGAACGGCGCCGCCAACTTTATAGATCTGCATAAAAAACCTCCGTTGGTCCGACAGGATAACCTTTGCGTCGGACCTCTGGAGGCGAAAACGGGATCAAAGATGAATGACGGCCAAGTCCAGGCGGCCATAGTCGCCTTCGGCTTGTTCGCTTCTGGGCGGCACATGATGGGTTTTCATCACTTGGTCGCCTTGCAGGGTTTCCAGATGAATATCGAAACCCCAGAGCCGATGCAGGTGCTTGAGCACTTCATCGGTGGAGTCACCAAGAGGCTTACGGTTGTGGGCCTGGTGGCGCAGGGTCAGCGAGCGGTCTCCGCGGCGATCGATGCTGTAGATCTGCACATTGGGTTCGCGGTTACCCAGGTTGTACTGCGCCGCCAGGGTTTCGCGGATGATGCGGTAGCCGCTCTCATCGTGAATGGCAGGAACCACCAAGTCATCTTTCTGATCGTCATCAAGGATGCTGAACAGTTTCAGGTCGCGGATCACCTTGGGTGAAAGGTACTGCAGGATGAAGCTCTCATCCTTGAAGCTGCTCATGGCGAATTTGATCGCGGACAACCAGTCCGAGCCGGCGATCTCAGGGAACCAGTGACGATCTTCCTCGGTAGGGTCTTCGCACATGCGCCGGATGTCGCGGTACATGGCGAAACCCAGTGCATAAGGGTTGATGCCACTGTAGTACGGGCTGTCGAAGCCCGGTTGGAACACCACGCTGGTGTGGGACGTCAGGAACTCCATCATGAAGCCGTCGGTGACCAGGCCTTCGTCGTACAGGTCGTTCATCAGCGTGTAGTGCCAGAACGTGGCCCAGCCTTCGTTCATCACCTGGGTCTGGCGCTGTGGATAGAAATACTGGGCAATCTTGCGCACGATGCGCACGATTTCCCGCTGCCACGGCTCCAGCAACGGCGCATGTTTTTCAATGAAATAGAGAATGTTCTCCTGGGGCTCGGCCGGGAAACGGGCATTGTCTTTTTCGTTGTACTTGTCGGCACCTTTGGGAATGGTGCGCCATAGATCGTTGATCTGTTTTTGCAGGTGCTCTTCGCGGTCCTTCTGGCGCCGACGTTCCTCCTCGGCGGAAATCGGATACGGCCGTTTGTAGCGGTCCACACCGTAGTTCATCAGGGCGTGGCAGGAGTCCAGCAGGTCTTCCACCGCGTCGATGCCGTGGCGCTCCTCGCATTGCATGATGTACTGCTTGGCGAACACCAGGTAATCGATGATCGAACTGGCATCGGTCCACGTGCGGAACAGGTAGTTGCCCTTGAAGAAGCTGTTGTGCCCGTAGCAGGCATGCGCCACCACCAAAGCCTGCATGCAGATGGTGTTTTCTTCCATCAAGTAGGCGATGCACGGGTCGGAATTGATCACGATCTCATAGGCCAGGCCCATCTGGCCGCGGCTGTAGGATTTCTCGGTACTGAGGAAATGCTTGCCGTAGGACCAGTGGTGATAGCCCAGCGGCATGCCGACCGACGCGTAGGCGTCCATCATTTGCTCGGCGGTGATCACCTCGATCTGGTTCGGGTAGGTGTCCAGGGCATAACGGTCCGCGATACGGCTGATTTCGCGGTCGTAGGCCTTGATCAGCTCGAACGTCCATTCGGAGCCGGTGGAAATGGGCTGGCGCTTCTGCTCTTTTTTGGCGGTCATGTCACTAACCTGCGCTGGAAGAGTTCACGGAAGACCGGGTAGATATCCCCGGCCGAGACCAGTTGCTGTTGGGCAAACGTGTCGGAAAATGCTTCGGCAATCCGTTCGTATTCGTACCACAAGGCCTGGTGTTCCCGTGGGGTAATTTCCACATAGGTGTAGTACTGGACGAACGGCATGATTTGGTTGATCAGGATGTCACGACAGATCGGTGAATCGTCGTTCCAGTTGTCACCGTCCGACGCCTGGGCCGCATAGATGTTCCATTCGTTGGCGGGGTAGCGCTCGGCCATGATTTCCTGCATCAGCTTCAGGGCGCTGGACACAATGGTGCCGCCGGTTTCCCTGGAGTAGAAAAACTCCTCTTCGTCCACTTCCCGGGCGCTGGTGTGGTGGCGGATGAACACCACGTCGATCTTGTCGTAATTCCGTTTCAGGAACAGGTACAACAGGATGAAGAAGCGCTTGGCGATGTCCTTGGTCGCCTGGGTCATGGAGCCGGAAACGTCCATCAGGCAGAACATCACTGCCTTGGAACTGGGGTTTGGCTGTTTCACCAGCAAGTTGTACTTGAGGTCGAAGGTGTCGAGGAACGGGACGCGATGGATGCGGGCGCTAAGCTTCTCGATTTCCGCTTCAAGGTCTTGGATATCGCCAAAATTGTCCGGTTCTTCGCGTTTGAGCCGAGCCAGTTCTTCCTTGGCTTCGCGCAGTTTTGCCCGGCTGCTGCCCGACAGCGCGATGCGCCGGGCGTGGGCGGAGCGAAGGGTGCGGATGATGTTGATGCGTGATGGGTTGCCTTCATTGCTGATACCAGCACGCACGGTCTTGAAGGTGTCGGTGCCGGTCAGGTTGCGCTTGACCAGGTTCGGCAGCTCCAGGTCCTCGAACATGAACTCCAGGAATTCCTCCTGGGTGATCTGGAAGACGAACTCATCCATGCCTTCCCCGGAGTTGCCGGCCTTGCCGGGGCCTTTGCCGCCACCTCCGCCCTGGGGACGGGGGATGTGCTCGCCACTGGTGAACTCCTTGTTGCCAGGGTGCACGACGGTCTGCTTGCCGCCGCGCCCATGGTGCAGCACCGGCTCGTCGATGTCGCGGCCGGGGATGCTGATCTGTTCGCCGTGTTCCATGTCGGTAATGGAGCGCCGGCTGACCGCCTCTTCAACGGCCTTCTTGATGTGGTCACGGTAACGCCGCAGAAACCGCTGGCGGTTCACCGTGCTTTTGTTCTTGCCATTAAGGCGTCGGTCGATCACATAGCTCATAGGCCCCTCCGGGGGAGCTTCAAGTCGTAAGCCTCAAGCCGTAAGAGGCGTGGCGTCGAGCCTTGGGCTCAACGCCGTTCCCTTGCAGTCTGTAGCTAGAAGCTTGCCGCTGCTTATTGCGATTTCCGGACCCGCAGGTACCACTCGGAAAGCAGTCGTACCTGTTTGTCGGTGTAGCCACGTTCGACCATGCGTGTGACGAAGTCGTTGTGTTTTTGCTGGTCCTCCTTGCTGGCTTTGGCGTTGAAGCTGATAACGGGCAGCAGGTCTTCGGTGTTGGAGAACATTTTCTTCTCGATGACCACCCGCAGCTTTTCATAGCTGAGCCAGGTTGGGTTCTTGCCGTTGTTGTTGGCCCGGGCGCGCAGCACGAAGTTGACGATTTCGTTGCGGAAGTCCTTCGGATTGCTGATGCCGGCGGGTTTCTCGATTTTTTCCAGTTCCTCGTTGAGGGCCACGCGGTTGAGTATCTCGCCGGTTTCCGGGTCGCGGTATTCCTGGTCCTGGATCCAGAAGTCTGCATACAGCACATAGCGGTCGAAGATGTTCTGGCCGTATTCGCTGTAGGACTCCAGGTACGCCGTCTGGATTTCCTTGCCAATGAACTCGATGTAGCGCGGCGCCAGGTACTCCTTCAAGAAGCGCAGGTAGCGTTCGCGGGTTTCGGCCTGGAATTGCTCCTGCTCGATCTGCTGTTCCAGCACATACAGCAGGTGAACCGGGTTGGCCGCGATCTCGTGTGGGTCGAAGTTGAAGACCTTGGACAGGATCTTGAACGCGAAACGCGTGGACAGCCCGTTCATCCCTTCGTCCACACCCGCGTTGTCGCGGTACTCCTGGATCGACTTGGCCTTCGGATCGGTGTCCTTGAGGTTTTCACCGTCGTACACGCGCATCTTCGAATAGATGTTGGAGTTTTCCGGTTCCTTGAGGCGCGACAGCACCGTGAACTGGGCCAGCATTTTCAAGGTGTCGGGGGCGCAATGAGCCTTGGACAGCGAACTGTTGAACAACAGCTTGTCGTAGATCTTCACCTCATCGCTCACTCGCAGGCAGTACGGCACCTTGACGATATAGATCCGGTCGATGAAGGCTTCGTTGTTCTTGTTGTTGCGGAAGGTATGCCATTCCGATTCGTTGGAGTGAGCCAGCAGGATGCCGGTAAACGGAATGGCCCCCAGGCCCTCGGTACTGTTGTAGTTGCCTTCCTGGGTAGCGGTCAGCAGCGGGTGCAGTACCTTGATGGGCGCCTTGAACATTTCGACGAATTCCATCAGACCCTGGTTGGCCCGGCACAGCGCACCCGAATAGCTGTAGGCGTCGGCGTCGTTCTGTGGGAATTCTTCCAGTTTGCGGATATCGACCTTGCCCACCAGGGCCGAGATGTCCTGGTTGTTTTCGTCGCCTGGTTCAGTCTTGGCGACCGCGATCTGGTTGAGGATCGAGGGGTAGAGCTTGACCACCCGGAACTGGCTGATATCACCGCCGAACTCGGCCAGGCGCTTGGTCGCCCATGGCGACATGATGGTATTGAGGTAGCGGCGTGGAATGCCGAAGTCTTCTTCGAGGATCGCGCCGTCCTCGGTGGCGTTGAACAGCCCCAGGGGCGATTCGAACACCGGCGAGCCCTTGATGGCATAGAAGGGCACTTTTTCGATCAGTTGTTTGAGTTTTTCGGCCAGGGACGATTTACCGCCACCCACGGGGCCGAGCAGATAAAGGATCTGCTTCTTCTCTTCCAGGCCTTGGGCGGCGTGGCGGAAATAGGACACGATCTGTTCGATGCATTCTTCCATCCCGTGGAAGTCCGCAAAGGCCGGATAGCGGCGAATCACCTTGTTGGAAAAGATGCGCGAGAGCCTCGAGTTGGTCGAGGTATCCAGCAGCTCCGGTTCTCCGATGGCCAGCAACAGACGCTCCGCAGCCGACACATAGGCACTGCGGTCCTGCTTGCAGAGTTCGAGGTATTCCTGCAGCGAGTATTCCTCTTGCCGCGTGGACTCGAAACGTTGCTGGAAGTGGCTAAAAATACTCATGACGTCACCTCGCTCGATACGTGGAGCCGGTGTCGGATCAATCAGTCGATGCTGGACAGCCCCTGGGGACCCAGTTGCCGTTTACCCCCCAGAATGCTTTCAGAATGCAGGTTCCTGAAAGCTGACTCCCGATGACCCGCGCGCCGGTGTACCGGCTCTCCCCTGTTTTGGATGGCCTGAGGCTAAGGATAGTTCGGAATCGCGGAGGTAAAGGTGGAATACGTAATTAGTTGTGGCAGACCGTTCGTCTGCCATCGCTCAAGCCCACGGTTCACGCGGGCTTGGCCGGGATAAAAAATTATTCGTGGGTGCCTTGGGCTGTTTCTGCAGGATAAGTCGTACGCCATAGCTCAAATCCGCCGTCGAGGCTGTAGACGTCGCTGAAGCCCTGGCTGATCAGATAAGCGGCTGCGCTCTGGCTGGAATTGCCGTGATAGCAGACCACGACGGTGGGCGCATCGAGGTCGGCGGCACGGATGAAATCGGCGAGGGAATGGTTATCCAGATGCTTGGAGCCACGGATATGCAAAGCGGCAAAAGTGGCCGGGTCGCGGACATCGACGACGACCGCGCCTTGCTCACGCAGGGCTTGGGCCTGTTCCGGGGGGATGCGTTTGAATTCGGTCATGAGGGACTCCTGTAGCGTGGGCGCAACGCCGGTCAAACGGCGGTGCCGGCCGGCGATGGTGCTGTGACTGGGGGGTGGATTCTGGCGTGGCCCTGTTCGTCGCAATCGCAGCGCAGTTGCTCGCCGGTGTCGATGTTCATCAGCGTCAGGGCGCTGCCCCACACGCAGCCGGTATCGAGGGCGAAGACGCCGGGTTCGTCGCATTGGCCTTCCAGCGCCGCCCAGTGCCCGAAAATGATCTTCAGGTGACGGGTCTTGCGCTCATTGTGCTTGAACCACGGGGCGTAGCCGGGTGGTGCGGTCTCGATGCCTTCCTTGCCCTTGAGGTCTAGCTTGCCATCTCGGGTGCAGAAGCGCATCCGCGTGAAGTAATTGGTGATGACGCGAAGGCGGGCGCTGCCGGTGAGGTCGTTGTCCCACTTGACCGGCTCGTTGCCGTACATGCCATCCAGGTAGGGCGCGAACAAATTGTCGTCGCGTAATGCCTGTTCCACCTCGGCCGCACACTTGAGCGCCTTGCGCAGGGACCACTGGGGCGGGATGCCGGCATGGACCATCGCCAGGTTGCGCTGCTCGTCGTAGTGCATGAGCTTTTGCTGGCGCAGCCACTCCAGCAATTCAACGCAATCGGGGGCGGCGAGGATTTCGCTCAAGGTATCGGATTTTTTCAGGCGCTCGATGTTCTGCCAGGTGGCCAGCAGGTGCAGGTCGTGGTTGCCGAGCACGCACACCACCGACTGGCGGATACCGTGGAGAAAGCGCAGCGTCTCAAGGGACTGCGGGCCCCGGTTGACCAGGTCACCCACCAGCCACAGGGTGTCTTTTTGCGGATCGAAGGCGACGCGCTCCAATAGACACTTGAGCGGCTCGAGGCAGCCCTGCAGGTCGCCGACCGCGTAGGTGGCCATTAGTGCAAGGCCCCGGGCACAGCCAGGCGAAAGGGCTTGATGACAGCATCGAAGCGTGTGCCGTCCTCGGCCAGCATCTGGTAGGTGCCCTGCATGGTGCCGACCTTGGTGGTCATCACCGTCCCGCTGCTGTAGCTGTGGCTTTTACCGGCGTCGATCAATGGTTGCTGGCCGACCACGCCTTCACCACGTACTTCTTCGACGTGACCGTTGCCGTCGGTGATGACCCAGTGCCGCGACAACAGCCTGGCCGGCAACGAACCGTTGTTGCTTACGGTAATACTGTAGGCGAAGGCGAAGCGGTCATGTTCGGGTTGCGACTGTTCTGCCAGGAAACGGGTGGTGACGCTGACGTCGACTTGGTAACGAGGATCAGACATGCAAATAAGGCCTTAAAAACGAAGCGGGACGCGGGCGCGACTCAGGAGATGAGTCTAGGCCAAGTATCGGGTAGTAGACCAGACTGGCGTACTGCCCGATAGCGCTCGACCTCTGTTCAGTTGGCGTCGGCTTGCGGGGCGGCCTGTTCGCTGAGCTTGTCGGCCAAGCGTACGAACGCCGCCAGGTCCAACTGCTCGGGGCGCAGGCTGCCATCAACGCCGGCGGCTTCGATTTCGGCGCTGCTGAGCAACAGTTTCAAGGTGTTGCGCAGGGTCTTGCGGCGCTGGTTGAACGCTTCGCGCACCACTCGCTCCAGCAGGCGATGATCCTTGGCCGGGTGCGGCAGGACGGCATGAGGCACCAGGCGAACGATGGCCGAGTCGACTTTCGGCGGCGGGTTGAATGCACCCGGGCCTACGTTGAACAGGTGTTCGACCCGGCAATGGTACTGGACCATGATCGACAGGCGACCCCAGTCGCCACCGCCAGGGCCGGCGGCTAGACGTTCGACCACTTCTTTTTGCAGCATGAAGTGCATATCGCGGATCAGGCCGGCATTGCTCAGCAGATGGAAGATCAGCGGCGTGGAGATGTTGTACGGCAGGTTGCCCACTACCCGCAGGCTGTTCGGCGCGGCGTTCAGGCTATTGAAGTCGAACTTCAGCGCGTCGCCCTGGTGCAGGTTGAAGTTGCTCTTGCCGGCGAACTGCTGGTTGAGGATCGGGACCAGGTCTTTATCCAGCTCCACCACGTCCAGTTGTGCGCCGCTGTCGAGCAGGCCCTCGGTCAGGGCGCCCTGGCCCGGCCCGATTTCCAGCAAGCGGTCGTCGGGCTTGGCCCGGATGGAGCGCAGGATGCGATCGATCACGCCGGCGTCATGCAGGAAGTTCTGGCCGAAGCGCTTGCGCGCGCGGTGTTGGTATTGCTCGGTCATAAATGGGTCTCGGCCATCTGGTAGGCGGTTTCCAGCGCGACTTGCAGGCTGCCGGTATCGATCTTGCCGCTGCCGGCCAGGTCCAGGGCGGTGCCATGGTCCACGGAGGTGCGGATGATCGGCAGGCCCAACGTCACGTTGACTGCTGCGCCGAAGCCTTTGTACTTCAGCACGGGCAGGCCCTGGTCGTGGTACATCGCCAGCACCGCATCGCAGTGCTCCAGATATTTGGGGGTAAACAGAGTGTCGGCAGGCAGCGGGCCACGCAGGTCCATGCCCTCGCTGCGCAAGCGCTCCAACGTGGGTTCTATGATGTCGATTTCTTCTCGGCCCAGGTGTCCGCCTTCGCCGGCATGGGGGTTGAGTCCACAGACCAGGATGCGCGGCCGGGCGATGCCGAATTTTTCCTGGAGGTCGGCGTGCAGGATGCGCGTGACCCGTTCCAGGCGTTCCGGGGTGATGGCGTCGGCGATGTCCCGCAAGGGCAGGTGAGTGGTCACCAGGGCCACGCGCAGGCCACGAGTGGCGAGCATCATCACCACTTGCGCGGTGTGGGTCAGATCCGCCAGGAATTCGGTGTGCCCGGAAAAGGCAATCCCGGATTCGTTGATCACGCCCTTGTGCACCGGAGCGGTGATCATGCCTGCGAACGCCCCATCCAGGCAGCCTTGGCCGGCGCGGGTCAGGGTTTGCAGGACGAAGGCGGCGTTGGCCTGGTCCAATTGCCCGGTGACGACCGGGGCGCCCAACGGTGTATCCCAGACGTACAGGCTGTTGGCGGGCGCTGGAATATCCGGCCAGGCCTGCGGCGTCACCGGCAACAGGTCGACGACCACCCCCAGTTGCGCGGCCCGCTCAAGGAGCAGGTCGCGACTGGTGATGGCAATCAGGGGATGCGGCTGGGGTTGCGAGGCGAGCAGCAGGCACAGGTCGGGACCGATGCCGGCTGGTTCGCCGGGTGTCAGCGCGAAACGCTTGGGTTTCACTGCGCTGCCTGGTCTGCACCAGGAAGTTTGATTTCAACGTAGGCTTCGTCGCGAATCTGACGCAGCCAGGTTTGCAGCTCTTCGTCGTATTTGCGGTTACGCAATACGGTCATCGCCTGCTGTTCGCGCGCCTGGGTGGTGCTGTCGGTGGCGCGACGGCCGAGGACTTCCAGTACGTGCCAGCCATAAGGGCTCTTGAACGGCTTGGACAGCTGGCCTTGCGGCGTATCAGCCATGACCTGGCGGAACTCGGGAACCAGGGCGTTTGGGTCCACCCAGTTCAGGTCGCCGCCGTTGAGGGCCGAGCCCGGGTCTTCCGAGAAACTCTTCGCCAGTTCGGCGAAGTCTTCACCCGCTTCGATGCGGTCGTAGAGTTTCTCCGCCAGACGCTTGGTCTCGGCTTCGCTGCGAATCTCGCTTGGCTTGATCAGGATGTGGCGAACATGGACTTCGTCACGGACCTGGGTTCCACCACCGCGTTTTTCCAGCACTTTCAGGATAATGAAGCCACCTGGGGTACGTGCTGGCTGGGTGATGTCGCCGACGGCCATGGCGCTCAGCTCGCGGTCGAACGGAGGCGGCAATTGAGCGGGCTTGCGCCAGCCCATGTCGCCGCCTTCCAGGGCGTTGTCGCTGCCCGATTTGGCAATGGCCATCTGGCCGAAGTCGGCCCCTTGCTTGAGCTGCTGGTAGACATCCATTGCCTGGCGATAAGCACTTTGGATGGCTTCGGAGTTGGCGCTTTCCGGGGTAGGAATCAGGATGTTCGCCAGGTGCAGCTCTTCGGAAAGCTGCATCTTGCCCAAGTCGGAGGCGAGGAAGTTTTTCACTTCCTGTTCCGACACCTGGATGCGTTCGGCGACACGGCGCTGGCGCACACGGCTGATGACCATTTCGCGGCGGATCTGATCGCGGGCGTACTCGTAGGAGAGGCCGTCGCGAGCCAGGGCGGCGCGGAACTGGTCGATGCTCATGTTATTGCGCTGGGCAATGGTGCCGACGGCCTGGTTCAGTTCTTCATCGGTGATGCGGATGCCGGAACGTTCGCCGATCTGCAATTGCAGGTTTTCGACGATCAGGCGTTCGAGCACTTGCTGGTCCAGCACGCCTGGAGGCGGCAGGCCTCCGCCGCGCTTGGCGATGGTTTGCTGCACTTCATGGACGCGCTGGTCCAGTTGGCTCTGCATGACTACGTCGTTGTCGACGATGGCCACTACCTTGTCGATGGACTGTACCGCGGCGTTGGCTGCGGTACCCAGGAACAGCGCGCCCAACATCAGCGGGCGCAGACAATCAGAAAGCTTGGTCTTCACGTTCACGATAACCTTGGATGCCTTTGTCGAGGAAGCTCTCTACCTTGGCGCCGGTCAGGCCGCCGAGTCCCTTCAGAACAATTTGGAGGAAGATGCCGCGGTCGCCTTTTTCGTTTTCCGGGGCGGCTTGACTGAACTCTTCGTAGTCGACCCAGTAACGGTTGATCAGGCGCAGTTTCCAGCAGCAGTTGTCGTATTCGAAACCACCGAAGGCTTCCAGGGTACGGTTGCGGTTGTAGTCATACTGCCAGCGGCTGATGAGGTTCCACTGTGGCACGATCGGCCAGATGACCGAGAAGTCGTGCTGCTTGATCTTGTAGTAGTCCTTCACGTAGCCAGGTGTGCCTGGCGTGCCGTAGTCGCCACCGCCCACGGACCATTGACCCGTAGTCTGGTCGTAACGGACCTGGTCGTTGCGATAGCGATAACCGGCGTTGATGACCTTGTTCGGGTTGTCTTCTGGCTGGTAGTGGAACATCGCGCTGCCCGAGCGAGGGCTGTGGGTGTCCGGATCCCAGTTGTAGGTAGCCGTGGTGCGCCAGTCACGGTTCCAGCGGAATTCGTACTCCAGTGCGTATGGAGATACGTCTGACTTGGCATCTTCACGCGTGTTGAAGTCGATGCCTGGCAGTTGAACTTCGCGGTCCTTGAAGTAAAAGGCCTGGCCGACACTGACGCGCTGGCGCTCGAAACCGTTTTCCTGGATCCAGCGACTGGTCACGCCCAAGGACAGTTTGTTCTCGTCGCCGACACGGTCGGAGCCGGAGAAACGGTTGTCCCGGAACAGCGAGGAATAGCTGAAGGTGGATTCGCCGGTGTCGAAAACCGGAATGTCGCTTTGATCTTTCTCTGGGACATAGAGGTAGAACAGGCGCGGCTCCAGGGTTTGACGGTAGTTGCTACCAAACCACTGGGTGTCCCGGTCGAAGTACAGGCCGCTGTCGATGCTGGCGATTGGAACGCCGCGGCTCTGGCTGCCACTGTAGGTGCCCCGCAGGCGATCAGTCTCGGCATCTTGGTTCGAGATGTCGAGCTTGCCTTGACTATCCAAGTCCAGGTCATATTGAGTGTACTGATATTTGAGCGACGGCTTGATGAAGCCATAGGTCGCTTCCATAGGAAGGCTTATGACCGGCGCCAAATTCAAGCGATTGCCGTTCGCCCGTGCGAGGCCGTTGACGTTTTCGTCCAGCCACGGCGTCCCAATGGTGCCATTAGGATTTACAGGGCCGCCGTCTTCATTAATGTAGTTACCATTGCGCAAATTCCGATCAAACCGCACCAACTCCGTCTTGTAAGCGAAGTCCAGGCCATATGGATGCTGGGGTAGCTGACCGTTGAACGTGATCTGCGGCAAACGATTGTACGGCGTGATCTTCGAAATCGTCGCCATCTGGTAAGCCTGGGCATTCACTCGCGCCGTGTAGTTGTCGCCGCGATAGCTGACCGCGCCTTGCTGGTTGACGTAGTTACTGGACTCGATACCAATCTGATCGCTTTCAAGGTCCTGGAAATAGTACGGATCGCTGATCTTGGTGTAGTCGACTTCCGTCAGCACGCGCGAATCGAGGCCGCCCTTGTGCTGCCAGTTGTACATGTAGCGGGTCTTGTCGTAGTCGCTCTGCCCGCTGCGCTCATCGTCTTCGTCGTTGAGGTACGCAGCACCGAACTGACCTTCGCTGGACTTGGTCAGGTAGCGGAACTCGCCTTCCATCAGCAGGCCGCGCTTGGCCATGTAGCGCGGGTACAACGTGGCGTCGTAGTTCGGCGCCAGGTTGAAGTAGTACGGGGTGACCAGCAGGAAGCCGGTGTCGCTGCTGCTGCCGATGGTCGGCGGCAGGAAGCCGGACTGGCGACGGTCGTCGATCGGGAAATAGATGTACGGCGTGTACAGGACCGGGAAGTCCTTGACCCGCAGCGTCACGTTGGTCGCGGTGCCGAAACCGGTGGCCGGGTTCAGGGTGATGTTGTTGCCCTTGAGTGTCCAGGCGTTGCTGCCCGGCTCGCACGTGGTGTACGTACCGTCCTTGAGGCGGATGATCGCGTTCTCGGCGCGCTTGGCGTACAGCGCGTTACCGCGGATGCGCGATTTGTGCATCACGTATTCGGCGTTGTCGACCTTGGCTTCGCCGGTGTCCAGTTGCACATCGGCGTGGTCGCCGACGATCAGCGCACCGTTGTCGCGAACCCGCACGTTGCCGCTCAGCTCGCCACGGTTCTCGGCCTGGTACAGGCTGGCCTCGTCGGCCTCGACCTGCATGCTGCCCTGGCGCATGACCACGTCGCCGGCCAGGGTCGCCACCTGTTCTTCCTGCTGATAGCGCGACGCCTTGGCGCCGAGGAAGGTGGGCGCATCGCTCTTGGCCGTCTTGTCATCCATGCCAGGACGCGTCGGCTCGATATAGGCACCCGCGCAGTAAGGACCGGTTTCAGCCAGTTGCGCCGGGGTGAGGTTCTCGCGTGGAACCCAATCCAGGTGGCTGTAGTCTGCACTGCGCGACTTCAGGCCACGGCCCTTGGCTTCGGTCACGAGCATCGGCTTTTCGCCGGCTTCCTCGCCCGAGCCGCTGTCGGCCGGAGCAGCGCCGCTGTCGGAAACCGCACTGCCATCATGCACGGGACGCGGCGGCAACGCGGCGGCCGGTGTCTTGGGTGCACAGTCCCAGGCACCCGAAGCGGAGACGGAGCAGTCATACTGCTGCGCCGCGACGACGAATGAAGAGGCCAGGGGTTGCAGGGCCAGCAGACTGCCGGTGACCAGCAACGGAAATTTTTTACGAAACGCGGGGGATTTCAATGCCATCTTATTAGTCCGGGCTTCCTGCGTGCCATCTGCCCGCGGTGTGGGCCGCACGCCTCTCGATGGTCTGAAAAAGATGCTGGATAATAAAGCATGACCCGCTTGACGGCTAGCGCCGTCGGAGACCCTTGCAATGCCCGACCAAGATGTACGCTTGCAACACCTGAAACTTTGGCTCGATGAACAGCTGCCGATCCTTTTCACTCAACAGGGCTGGGGGGGCGTACCCCCGGCCACGTTGACCGCCGCCAGCAGTGACGCGAGTTTCCGGCGGTATTTCCGCTGGGAAGGCGAGGGCCGCACTATGATCGTGATGGATGCGCCGCCGCCCCAGGAAAACTGCAAACCCTTCGTGGATATTGCTTTTTTGCTGGCGAAATCCGGCATCAACGTGCCGAAAATTTATGCCGAAGACCTTGAGCGCGGCTTTCTTTTGCTCAACGACCTGGGCAACCAGACCTATCTGGACGTGATCGACGGTGAAAATGCCGACGATTTATTCGCAGATGCCCTGCAAGCCTTGTTGGCTTTCCAGCAACTGCCAATGGTCGCGCCGCTGCCGAGCTACGATGTCGCGTTGCTGCGTCGAGAGCTGGAACTGTTTCCCGAGTGGTACGTCAAGCGCGAGTTGGGCATCGAACTCGATTCGGCCCAGCAGCAACTCTGGCAGCAAGCCACCGAGCTGCTGATCGACAGCGCCCTGGCCCAGCCCAAAGTGCTGGTGCACCGCGACTACATGCCGCGCAACCTGATGCTCAGCGTGCCGAACCCCGGCGTACTGGACTTTCAGGATGCGGTCTATGGCCCGGTGACCTATGACGTGACCTGCCTGTTCAAGGATGCCTTCCTTAGTTGGCCCGAGGCGCGGGTGCGCGGTTGGCTGGAGCGTTACTGGCAGCAGGCTGGCGCCCTGGGTATTCCCGTCCAGCCGGATCTCGAGGATTTCCTGCGGGCCAGTGATTTGATGGGCGTGCAGCGTCATCTCAAGGTCATCGGGATCTTCGCGCGCATTTGCCATCGTGACGGCAAGCCACGTTACCTCGGCGATGTGCCGCGTTTCTTTGCCTATATAGAAGCGGTCATCGCCCGTCGTCCTGAGCTGGCACCGCTCGATGAGCTGTTTGGCAGCCTGCGGCAATCGGCCGGAGAAACGGCATGAAAGCGATGATCCTGGCCGCGGGCAAGGGCGAGCGCATGCGCCCCTTGACCCTGACCACGCCAAAGCCGTTGATTCGTGTGGGGGGCGTGCCCTTGATCGAATACCACTTGCGGGCGCTCGCCAAGGCCGGTTTCACCGAGGTCGTGATCAATCACGCCTGGCTCGGCCAGCAGATCGAAGATCACTTGGGGGATGGCTCACGGTTTGGCGTGAGCATCCGTTTTTCTCCCGAGGGCGAGCCGCTGGAAACCGGCGGTGGAATCTTCCGGGCCTTGCCGCTGCTGGGCGATGACGCGTTTGTGGTGGTGAACGGCGATGTCTGGACCGATTACGATTTCAGCGTATTGCGCGGGCCGCTGGAAGGGCTGGCGCACCTGGTGCTGGTCGATAATCCCGAGCATCACCCGGGCGGCGATTTCACCCTGGTCGACGGAAAGGTTCACGATGGGCAAACACCTGCCGACAACCTGACCTATAGCGGCATCGCCGTCCTGCATCCGCAATTGTTCAATGGTTGCTCGGACGGTGCCTTCAAGCTCGCACCGCTGTTGCGCACGGCCATGGCCGAGGGGCGCGTCAGTGGCGAGCACCTGAAAGGGCATTGGGTCGATGTCGGTACCCATGAACGTTTGGCGCAGGTCGAAACCTTGATAGAAGCGAGCGGTTGATATGTGGTGGCCAGGGACTCTGATTGGAGCCGGGGCGGGCTTTGCCATAGCCAGCATCCCGGGGGCCATGCTCGGCGCGTTGTTAGGGCAGGCGCTGGACCGGCGCCTGAACCTGCAGGGTTGGGCGCAAATACGTGAGCGTCTGGGCGGACGCCCGGCGTTACGCAACGATGAATTATTGTTTGTGTTGCTCGGACGCCTGGCCAAATGCGACGGGCGTGTGGTCGATGGCCATATCCAGCAGGCTCGCCAGGAGATGCGGGCGCTGGACTTGAGCGAGTCGGCGCAACGCCGGGCCATCGCGGCGTTCAACCGGGGCAAGTCCGGCAACGATCGCTTGCGCGGCTATATGCGTCGCCTGGCCGCTCAGCCCCATGCGGCTGAAGGGGTGTTGCGCGCCTGTTGGCGGATGGTCTGGGCCGACGGACGCGCCGGTGTCGACGAGCGAGAACTGGTGACCCAATGGGGCCGCTGGTTGGGCTGGACGCCGCAACAGGTCCAGGCGTTGGCGGCTGACTACGAACCGCAGAAACTGTCGCGGCCCAACGCCGGCGTGACCTATCAGGAGGCCTTGCGCCTGCTAGGGGTTTCGGCCACCAGCGAACCGTCGCAGATCAAGCGCGCCTATCGGCGCCTGCTCAGTCGGCATCACCCGGACAAGATTGCCGGCAGCGGTGCGACGCCCTTGCAGGTGCGTGAAGCCACCGATAGAACCCGGGAATTGCATAACGCCTATCGGTTGATTCGGGAGCGACGGGATTTTCGCTAGCCGCGCAGGGAACAATTGTGGCGAGGGGATAAATCCCCTCGCCACAACAGTGCTTCACTTGAGGTGTGAGCCGGCCCTTACTCCGCCTTCTGCGGATCCAACCAACCCCGCACCCGCCGAAACAGCTGTTCCTGCTCCGCCGACCGGTTCGGCAGGGCCTTGAGGGACACTTGGCTGAATGTGGAACCTTTCAAGCGTTTGCTCCCCTGCAAGCGCTCCAGCGCCGCGTTGCGATCCAGCGCCTTATCCATGTAGAAAATATCGGCGGTCGCCAGTTTCAAGGTCGGGGTCAGTTCGGCCAGGCCAGGCTTAGCGGTGACTGGCGTCTGGGCGGCCACCATCACGAAGCGTTCGACTTGCGAGGGCTGTTTTTCACTCAAGTAACGCGCGGCCCAATAGGCGCCGGTGCCATGGCCCAGCAGCACGATGCGGCGTGCGCTTTGCTGTTCGGCGTAGGCCAGCGCCGCGTCGATGCGGGCGAAGATGCGCTCGGCGTCAGCGCTGGCGTGTTCTTCATCGGTGCCTGCGACGACTGGGTCCACTGCATCGGCTTCGCCGCCGGCGACTTGTTCGATCGGTGCCGAAGTGGTCGCGTCCGGTGCCGCCGCAACGGCGTCGGCCGGTTTGGTCTCGGGCGGCGCTTCCACCACACGCGGTGCAATGACGTCGCTTTGCAGGTCCGGCAGGGTGATACTCAGGCTGCTCCACTGCGCGTCGGGCAGTTTTTTACGCAGTGGGCCGACGACTTGAGGCCAGTCAGCGGTTTCGCCGGCACCGGGGATTATGATGACCGCACCCCTGGGGTCACTGGTATTGGCCGGTTTCCACAGCGCCAGGAAGGTGTCGCTGCCGGTCTGCAACTGTTGCTGTTCCTGGGGCGGAACCTTTCGTTCAAGTGCCGCCGCTTCCTCCTGGCTACGCTCGAGCAAGGGCTGGCGCTCGACGGGTTTCTCCTCGGCAGGTTGCTCGGCGACGGGGGCCGTTTCGCTGGCCTGGACAGAAAAGGCACTTGGCAGGATCAGCGACAGGCACAATGCTGGCAATGCCAGGCGATAAACAAAGGGCATCGGATATTCCATGACCAGAAGTATTTCCGGCAGCCTAATGGGTTGGTCAGTATTTGTCAGTGCATGAGACTTCGATGATGCGTTTTTGCTGCCTGTGGGTTATCGGCTGTTTATGGCTTCCCTTGATGGCGTGGGCCGCGCCCGCGCCGTCGGCGCCAGGGGTGCAATTGAATGCAGGGCAGCGCCAGTGGCTGATGCAACATTCACAATGGCGGGTCGGCCTGGTCTTGCAGGCGCCTTATGCGCAATACGACCGGCGCTTGCAGCGGTTGTCCGGCACCAACGTCGAGTTGATGCAATGGCTGGGCAAGGCATTGAACGTCGAGCTGACCTGGCGCAATTTCCAGGACGTGGCGCAACTGGAAGCCGCGGTGCGCGCGGGTGAGGTGGACATCGCTCCCGGCCTGACCCAGTCCCCGGGCGGGCTCAAGCTCTGGCAGTTCTCCAACCCCTACATGCGTGTGCCGCAATTGATCGTCGGTGCGCAAAAGGGCGCCGAGGGGGTGGAGTTGGAAAAACTCGACGCCCAGGCCCGCGTCGCCGTGCGCATGCCCAGCGCCACGGCTGATTACCTGCGCAGCAACTACCCGACGCTGAATCTGCAAGGCGTGCCGCTGGAGCGCGAGGCCCTGCAATTGCTGCTGACCCAGCAGGCCCGATACGCGGTGGTCGACGAGGCGCAACTTGGACGACTGATGGTCGAACCCGAATTCGCCGAGCTGGCGGTGGTGGGCGACATTGGCCTGCCGCAGCTGCTGCGGGTCGCCACACGCCGGGATTGGCCGGAACTGGGCGAGATCATCGACAGCGGTTTGCAGGCAATCCCGGCCAAGGAGCTGGAGCAACTGCACAGCCGTTGGCTCAAGCCCAAATACCCGCGCCTGACCGAAACCCCGGGTTTCTGGCAGAACCTGACCCTGTTGATCCTGGCCTTGCTGCTCAGCAGTGTCGCCATCGTGTTCTGGCAGCGCCGCCAGCAACGCGGCCTGGAGCGCCGATTGCGTTCCGCGCGGGAAGACATCGCCCAGCGTACGGCCAGCGAGGAGGCCTTGCGCCTGACGCAGTTCTCCATCGACCAAAGCACGGTGGGCATCCTCTGGGTCAATTGGGACAGCCACGTGCGTTATGCCAACCGAGCGGCCGAAACCATGCTCGGCTACGCCTCGGGCGCCATTATTGACCGGCCCCTGATTGACTTCGAACCGGGCTTGCACATGGATCGCTGGCTGAACCTGTGGAAGCGCGCCCGGGCCAGTGAAGACGGACCGCAGAGTTTCGAGACCGAATGCGTGCGAGCCGATGGCAGCATCCTGCCGGCCGACGTTTCCCTGAGCTTCCTGCGTTTTCGCGACGCCGAATATTTGGTGGTCTACCTCAACGACGTGACCGAACGCCGACGTGCGCTGGCGGCGTTGCGCGAAAGCGAGGCGCGGTTGCAAGGCATCGCCGCCAATGTGCCGGGCCTGGTCTTTCGCCTGGAGCGGGCGCCGGTGACCGGCCAGATCGACTTCGCCTACATCAGCGAAGGCAGCGAAAGCCTGGTGGGCTATTCCCCTGCAACCCTGGCCCGCAGCGACACTGGGCTGCGCAGCCTGGTGCACCCGCAGGACAAGGCCGACTACCACCGTACCCAGGACCAGGCGCTGGATACCGACAGTGACTGGTCCTGGCAGGGCCGTATCCTGACCCGCGAAGGCCAGGAGCGTTGGGCCGAGATCAAGGCGATCACCCGTCGCCTCGAAGATGGCGCCTACGTCTGGGACGGTATCGTCTGGGACATCACGAACAGCAAGCGCATCGAGCTGGAGCTGGCCAGCTCCCGGGAGCAATTGCGCGAATTGTCGGCACACTTGGAGAGTGTGCGGGAAGAGGAAAAGGCCCGTATTGCCCGGGAAGTTCACGATGAGCTGGGTCAGATGCTGACGGTGTTGAAGCTTGAAACATCCATGTGTGAGTTGGCCTATGCGCAACTCGACCCGGGTCTGCAGGAGCGGCTTAACAGCATGAAGCGCCTGATTGCCCAGTTGTTCCAACTGGTGCGGGACGTGGCGACGGCGTTGCGCCCGCCCATCCTGGATGCGGGCATTGCTTCGGCCATCGAATGGCAGGCCCGGCGCTTCGAGGCGCGTACGCAGATTCCTTGCCTGGTGCAGGTGCCGGACAACCTGCCAACCCTGAGTGACGCCAAGGCCATCGGCCTGTTTCGGATTCTTCAGGAGGCGCTGACCAACGTGATGCGCCATGCCCAGGCGCATACCGTGGAGTTGACGCTGGTCCAGCAAGGTGCTGATTTATGTCTGACGGTCAGCGACGACGGTGTAGGATTTATTGCCGATACGAGCCGGCCCACATCCTTTGGTTTGGTCGGCATGCGCGAACGGGTGCTGATCATGGGTGGGCAATTGACCTTGGACAGCGAGCCGGGGGAGGGCACGACCCTGTCGGTGCGGGTGCCGTTGCAGGAGGCCTGATGGTCTTGGGTTGCCTGGGCTGGCGCCTTCGCGAGCAAGCCCGCTCCCACCTTGTATCGGGGTGGATTCAAGATGTGTGTTTACCGCCGATCCATTGTGGGAGCGGGCTTGCTCGCGAAAGCGGTGTATCGGCTTGCAAGGATGTCGAGCGTAAAGTAGCCATTGCGAACCCGTTCGCGATGAGATCCTGAATCTGGAGAGCAATGTGATCCGTGTACTGGTAGCCGAAGACCACACCATCGTCCGCGAAGGCATCAAGCAGTTGATCGGCCTGGCCAAGGATCTGGTGGTGGTAGGGGAGGCGAGCAATGGCGAACAATTGCTCGAGACCCTGCGTCACGTGCCCTGCGAAGTAGTGCTGCTGGACATTTCCATGCCGGGGGTCAACGGCCTGGAGGCGATCCCACGGATCCGGGCGCTGAACAATCCGCCGGCTATCCTGGTGCTGTCGATGCATGACGAGGCGCAAATGGCTGCTCGCGCGCTGAAAGTCGGCGCCGCCGGCTACGCGACCAAGGACAGCGACCCGGCCCTGCTACTCATGGCGATTCGCAAGGTAGCGGCCGGTGGACGCTACATCGACCCGGACCTGGCCGACCGCATGGTCTTCGAAGTCGGCCTCACCGATACGCGGCCGCTGCACTCGCTGTTGTCCGAACGTGAATTCTCGGTCTTCGAACGCCTGGCCCAGGGGGCCAACGTCAACGACATCGCCCAGCAACTGGCCCTGAGCAGCAAGACCATCAGCACCCACAAGGCGCGGCTGATGCAAAAGCTCAACATCACCTCGCTGGCCGAGCTGGTGAAGTACGCCATGGAGCACAAGCTGCTCTAACCCTCCACACGTTCCCCTGTGGGAGCGAGCTTGCTCGCGATTGAATCGGCCCATTCTGCATTGATGTTGGCTGATCTACCGCTATCGCGAGCAAGCTCGCTCCCACAAGGAAATGCGCTGACATACCTATTTGCGACACGCCCCAATACCGCGTTCGCCCCTGCTTGCAGCTCGCCGTTTGAAACTCGCCACTGTCCTTATCCAATCCCGCCATCCTTGTAGGGCAATCCCTACCCCGACTCTTCCATCCGGCTGAGGCGATTCTCTCCTGCCCCCCGATTTGCGCGACCCCCAGGCTCCACTAGGCTTGATTCACAAGCAGTCATCAAAACAAAAGGTGCGGGTATGAGCCAGGTCGATTCAAGCGCGGGGGCCAGTGATGTGCTGGTCAGCTTTCGTGGTGTGCAAAAGAGCTACGACGGCGAGAACCTGATCGTCAAAGACCTCAACCTGGACATTCGCAAAGGCGAATTCCTGACCCTGCTCGGGCCCTCCGGCTCCGGCAAGACCACCAGCCTGATGATGCTCGCCGGGTTTGAAACCCCAACCGCCGGCGAGATCCTGCTGGCCGGGCGCTCGATCAATAATGTGCCGCCGCACAAGCGCGACATCGGCATGGTGTTTCAGAACTACGCTTTGTTCCCGCACATGACCGTCTCCGAGAACCTCGCCTTCCCACTGACTGTGCGTGGCTTGAACAAGAGCGACGTAAGCGATCGGGTCAAGCGCGTCCTGAGCATGGTCCAGCTGGACAGCTTCGCCCAACGCTACCCGGCGCAATTGTCCGGCGGCCAGCAGCAGCGGGTGGCCCTGGCCCGGGCGCTGGTGTTCGAACCGCAGCTGGTGCTGATGGACGAACCCCTCGGCGCGCTGGACAAGCAATTGCGCGAACACATGCAGATGGAAATCAAGCACCTGCACCAGCGACTTGGCGTGACCGTGGTCTACGTGACCCACGACCAGGGCGAAGCCTTGACCATGTCCGACCGCGTGGCGGTGTTCCACCAGGGCGAGATCCAGCAAATCGCCCCACCACGCACCCTGTATGAAGAGCCGAAAAATACCTTCGTCGCCAACTTCATTGGCGAAAACAACCGTCTCAACGGTCGCCTGCACAGCCACACCGGCGATCGTTGCCTGGTGGAGTTGGCGCGCGGCGAGAAAGTCGAGGCCCTGGCGGTGAACGTCGGCCAGCCCGGCGAGCCGGTGACCCTGTCGATCCGTCCGGAGCGGGTGAGCCTCAACGGTGTCAGCGAACAATGTGTCAACCGCTTCTCAGGGAGGGTGGCGGAATTCATCTATCTGGGCGACCACGTCCGGGTTCGCCTGGAAGTCTGCGGCAAGAACGACTTCTTCGTGAAACAGCCGATTGCCGAGCTCGATCCCGCGCTCGCCGTCGGGGACGTGGTTCCGCTTGGCTGGCAAGTCGAGCATGTGCGTGCGCTCGATCCCCTTTTAGAGGCGAATTGATCGCCCCCTGCTGTACCAACACCAACCCTGCACGTGGAGAGAACAATAAATGTTGAGATCCCTGAAGTTCACAGCCCTGACACTGGGCATGATGGGTGCGGCAAGCGCGATGGCGGCGGGCCCGGACCTGACCGTGGTGTCTTTCGGCGGGGCGAACAAGGCGGCTCAGGTCAAAGCCTTCTACGCACCGTGGGAAGCGGCCGGCAACGGCAAGATCGTGGCTGGCGAGTACAACGGCGAAATGGCCAAGGTCAAGGCCATGGTCGACACCAAGAGCGTTTCCTGGGATTTGGTGGAAGTCGAGTCTCCGGAATTGTCCCGTGGTTGTGACGAAGACATGTTCGAGCAACTCGACCCGGCCCTGTTCGGCAAGGCCGAGGATTACGTCAAGGGCGCTATCCAGCCTTGCGGCGTAGGTTTCTTCGTATGGTCGACCGTGCTGGCCTACAACGCCGACAAGCTCAAGACCGCACCGACCAGCTGGGCGGACTTCTGGGACACCAAGCAATTCCCAGGCAAGCGCGGCCTGCGCAAAGGCGCCAAGTACACCCTGGAATTCGCCTTGATGGCCGACGGCGTTGCACCGAAGGACGTCTACAAGGTGCTGGCCGGCAAAGATGGCCAGGACCGTGCGTTCAAGAAGCTCGATGAGCTCAAGCCGAACATCCAGTGGTGGGAAGCCGGCGCCCAGCCGCCGCAGTACCTGGCATCGGGTGACGTGGTCATGAGTTCGGCCTACAACGGCCGGATCGCCGCGGTACAAAAAGAAAGCAACCTGAAAGTGGTGTGGAACGGCGGTATCTACGACTTCGACGCTTGGGCCATTCCTCGCGGCCTGGACAAGACCCGCGCGGAAGCGGCGAAGAAATTCATCGCCTTTTCGGTGGCACCGCAGCAGCAGAAGACCTACTCGGAAAACATCGCCTACGGCCCGGCCAATACCCAGGCAGTGCCGTTGCTGGCCAAGGATGTCCTGAAAGACATGCCGACCACCCCGGAAAACATCGCCAACCAGGTGCAGATCGACGTCAGCTTCTGGGCTGACAACGGCGAGCAACTGGAGCAGCGCTTCAACTCCTGGGCTGCGAAGTAACCCGACGGTCTGAAACTGGACGAGATTCATGTGGGAGCGAGCTTGCTCGCGATAGCGGTCTGTCAGGCACATCAATTTTGAATGTGCCGCAGCCATCGCGAGCAAGCTCGCTCCCACAGGCTCTTTCATCGACCCGGGTGTTTCAAAAGAACAGAGGCGGCTCGCCGCCCCTGTAACGATAAAAAGATTTGCGGAGTTCGCCATGGCCATCGCCGTTCCACTGAACGCGGGCACCAGCCCCACCCTCAAGCAGCGGCTCAAGCATGCCGAGCGGGTCAACCGCTGGAAGGCCCAGGCCTTGATCGCGCCGCTGGTGCTGTTTCTGTTGCTGGTGTTTCTGGTGCCAATCGTGGCGCTGCTGTTCAAAAGCGTCAGCAACCCGGAAGTGGTGGGCGCCATGCCGCGCACTGTCGCCGCTGTCGCGGCCTGGGACGGGCGCGGTCTGCCGGGCGAGCCGGTGTACAAGGCTGCCACTGAAGACCTGGCCGAAGCCCGCAAGAATCAGACCCTGGGGGATTTGTCCAAGCGCCTGAACATGGAATTGGCCGGCTACCGCAGCTTGCTGACCAAGACCGCTCGGGCGTTGCCGTTTGCCACCGAGCCGGCTTCCTATAAAGAAGCCCTGGAAAACCTCGATGAGCGTTGGGGCGACCCGGCGTACTGGCAGGTGATCCGCCGCAACACCAGTAACGTTACCCCGTATTACCTGCTGGCGGCCGTCGATCACCGCATCGATGACCTCGGCGAACTGGCCCCGGCCACCCCTGACCAGTCGATCTACCTCGACATTTTCGCCCGCACCTTCTGGATGGGCCTGGTGATTACCGCGATCTGCCTGGTACTGGCCTATCCGTTGGCCTACCTGCTGGCGAACCTGCCATCGCGCCAGAGCAACCTGTTGATGATCCTAGTGCTGCTGCCGTTCTGGACGTCGATCCTGGTGCGGGTCGCGGCGTGGATCGTGCTGCTGCAATCGGGTGGCTTGATCAACAGCGCGCTGATGGCCATGGGTGTCATCGATAAACCCCTGGAACTGGTGTTCAACCGCGTCGGTGTGTACATCTCCATGGTTCACATCCTATTACCGTTCATGATCCTGCCGATCTACAGCGTGATGAAAGGCATCTCGCCTACTTACATGCGGGCGGCGATTTCCCTGGGCTGCCACCCGTTCGCCAGTTTCTGGCGGGTGTACTTCCCGCAGACCTACGCCGGTGTCGGCGCCGGTTGCCTGTTGGTGTTCATCCTTGCCATTGGCTACTACATCACGCCGGCGCTGCTAGGCAGCCCGAACGACCAGATGGTCAGCTACTTCGTCGCGTTCTACACCAACACCAGCATCAACTGGGGCATGGCCACGGCGCTCGGCGGGCTGCTGTTGCTGGCGACCATCGTGCTTTATCTGATTTACAGCTGGCTGGTGGGCGCCAGTCGCCTGCGCCTGAGCTAAGGGGAGATCGAAAATGGTGAGTCCTTACATGTCCCCCATTGAGCGGGTGTGGTTCTACAGCCTGCGCATACTCTGCGGGTTGATCCTGTTGTTCCTGATCCTGCCGGTGCTGGTGATCATTCCGCTGTCGTTCAACTCCGGCAGTTTCCTGGTGTACCCGCTGCAAGGCTTCTCGCTGCAGTGGTACCACGATTTCTTCGCCTCGGCCGAATGGATGCGGGCGCTGAAAAACAGCATCATCGTGGCCCCGGCGGCGACCTTGCTGGCGATGATCTTCGGCACGCTCGCGGCCATCGGCCTGACCCGCGGCGACTTCCCCGGAAAGGCGCTGGTGATGGCCTTGGTGATCTCGCCCATGGTGGTGCCGGTGGTGATCATCGGCGTGGCCAGTTATCTGTTCTTCGCACCGCTGGGGATGGGCAACAGTTTCTTCTCGCTGATCGTGGTCCATGCGGTGCTGGGTGTGCCGTTCGTCATCATCACGGTGTCGGCGACCTTACAGGGGTTCAACCACAACCTGGTCCGCGCCGCCGCCAGCCTTGGAGCATCGCCACTGACGGCGTTTCGTCGGGTGACCCTGCCGTTGATCGCCCCCGGCGTGATCTCTGGCGCACTGTTCGCCTTCGCAACATCGTTCGATGAAGTGGTGGTGACGCTGTTCCTGGCTGGCCCTGAGCAGGCAACCCTGCCACGGCAGATGTTCAGTGGTATCCGCGAAAACCTCAGCCCTACCATCGCTGCGGCGGCGACGTTGCTGATTGCGTTCTCTGTGGTCCTGTTGCTGACCCTGGAATGGTTGCGCGGGCGTAGCGAGAAGCTGCGCACTGCCCAAGTCTGACGGCCCGCGTTGATCCCTGTGGGAGCGGGCTTGCTCGCGAAAGCGGTGTAACAGTCGACACAGATGTTGGATGTTCCACCGCATTCGCGAGCAAGCCCGCTACCACATTGGGTTTGCGTGTATTCATAAGCTGAATGGCAGACAACCCTCAATACCGAGCTATCCTTGTGCCAGCCCACACTCGAATAAGAGGCCGCGCACATGAGTCTTTCCTCATTCAAGATCGCCCATAAACTGATCACCGGGGCCGCTGCCATCGAGCAACTGGCCGCCGAGCTGACGCGACTGGACGTCGACAATCCGCTGATCGTGACCGACGCGGCGCTGGTCAAGTCCGGCACCGTGGACTTGGCCCTGCAGCACCTGGGCGGGCGCGACTACGAGATTTTCGACCGGGTCATGCCGGATCCGGAAATCGCCATCGTCGAAGACTGCATGCAAGCCTACCGCGACGGCGGCCACGATGGCCTGATCGGCCTGGGCGGCGGCAGTGCTATCGACATCGCCAAATGCGTGGGCGTCTATGCCGGTTATCACGGTGAATTGCAGGACATGTTCGGCGTCGATCAGGTGCCGCGCAAAGGCCCGCCCATGATTGCCATCCCCACCACGGCCGGCACCGGTTCGGAAGTCACCAACGTGGCAATCCTCTCCGACAAGGCCGCGCAGTTGAAAAAAGGCATCGTCAGCGATTTCCTGTTGCCGGACGTGGCGCTGGTCAGCCCGCAAATGACCCTCACCTGCCCGCGCAGCGTCACGGCCGCCAGTGGCGTCGATGCGCTGGTGCACGCCATCGAGGCCTACCTGTCGCTCAATGCTTCGCCGATCACCGATGCCCTTGCCATTGGCGCAATCAAACTGATTACCCGCGCGTTGCCCAAGGCCTATGCCAATCCTAACCATCTGCAAGCCCGTGAAGACATGGCCACGGCCAGCCTGATGGCCGGCATGGCCTTCGGTAATGCCGGGGTCGGGGCGGTGCATGCGCTGGCCTATCCGTTGGGCGGGCGCTTTCATGTGTCCCATGGTGTCGCCAACGCTTTGTTGCTGCCGTATGTGATGGCTTGGAACAAGATGGCCTGCGTCGAGCGCATGCGTGATATCGGCGAGGCCATGGGCATCAGGACCGCTCATTTGAGTGATCTTGAAGCGGCCGACGAAGCCGTGGAAGCCATGGTTGCGTTGTGCGCCGCCGTGCAGATTCCCCAGGGCCTGAGCGGCCTGGGGGTGACCGAGGACGTGATCCCGTCCATGGCGGTAGAGGCGGCGGGGATCGAGCGCCTGATGCGCAACAATCCGCGTCAACTGAGCGCCGCCGATATCGAGAAGATCTACCGCGCGGCGTATTGATCGACTGTCACGGTGGGCGCGCCAAATCTTGAGGTATACAATGCGCGCCATCGTGATTTCGCTCAAAACAGGTGCGTCATGCAGCCCTTCGCTATTGCTCCGTCGATTCTCTCCGCCGACTTCGCCCGCCTGGGCGAGGAAGTGGACAACGTTCTGGCCGCCGGGGCCGACATCGTGCACTTCGATGTCATGGACAACCACTACGTGCCCAACCTGACCATCGGCCCGATGGTCTGCGCGGCGCTGCGCAAATACGGCATCACCGCGCCGATCGACGCGCACCTGATGGTCAGCCCGGTGGACCGCATCGTCGGTGACTTCATCGAGGCGGGCGCTACCTACATCACGTTCCACCCGGAAGCCACGCTGCATGTCGACCGCTCCTTGCAGTTGATCCGCGAAGGCGGTTGCAAGGCTGGCCTGGTGTTCAACCCGGCGACACCCTTGGACGTGCTCAAGTACGTGATGGACAAGGTCGACATGATCCTGCTGATGAGCGTCAACCCTGGCTTCGGCGGGCAGAAGTTCATCCCGGGCACCCTCGACAAGCTGCGCGAAGCCCGTGCCCTGATCGACGCCTCGGGCCGTGACATCCGCCTGGAAATCGACGGTGGCGTGAACGTGAACAATATCCGTGAAATCGCCGCGGCCGGTGCCGACACCTTTGTCGCCGGTTCTGCAATTTTCAACGCACCCGACTACCAAGAGGTGATTGCAAAAATGCGCGCCGAACTGGCCCTGGCGCGCCCATGAGCGGCTTCGAGCAGCTCTTCCCCGGCAGCTTGCCGCGTCTGGTGATGTTCGACCTCGATGGCACCTTGGTCGATTCGGTCCCGGACCTCGCGGCGGCCGTGGACACGATGCTGCTCAAGCTTGGACGCCCGCCCGCCGGCATCGACGCGGTGCGCCACTGGGTCGGCAACGGTGCGCCCATGCTGGTGCGCCGGGCCCTGGCCAACGACATCGATGCCCAAGGCGTCGATGAGGCCGAAGCCGAGCAGGCGCTGGCGTTGTTCAATGAAGCCTACGAAGACAATCACCAGCTGACAGTGGTCTATCCTGGCGTGCGCTCCACCCTCAAGTGGCTGAAAAAGCAGGGCGTGGAAATGGCCCTGATCACCAACAAGCCGGAACGCTTCGTGGCGCCGCTGCTGGACCAGATGAAAATCGGCCGCTATTTCCGTTGGATCATCGGTGGCGATACCTTGCCACAGAAAAAGCCTGACCCGGCCGCGCTGTTCTTCGTGATGAAAATGGCCAACATCCCGGCCTCCCAATCGTTGTTTGTCGGCGACTCGCGCAGCGATGTGCTGGCGGCCAAGGCGGCGGGGGTCAAGTGTGTGGCGTTGAGTTATGGCTACAACCACGGCCGGCCCATCGCCGAAGAGTTTCCGACGCTGGTGATCGACGATTTGCGCCTGCTAATTCCCGGTTGCCTGGACCCGGCCGCTGAGATAACGTTGCCCGACGCTGTTCAATCCTCTTCTGGAAACGCCATCGTGGTGGTCACTCGCAAACTCTGGATGAAAGTCATGAAGGCCTTGGCCCGCTGGCGTTGGCGCACCTGACATGATCCTGGCCGGTTATCCGGCGCGTTTGCATACCTGACTGTCAGCTCCTCTTGCCACGAGGCATCCCATGATCCGTGAAGAATTCCTGCGTCTAGCCGCTGCCGGCTACAACCGCATCCCCCTTGCCTGCGAAACCCTGGCCGACTTCGACACACCGCTGTCGATCTATCTCAAGCTCGCCGACCAGCCCAACTCCTACCTGCTCGAATCGGTACAGGGCGGCGAAAAGTGGGGCCGATATTCCATCATTGGCTTGCCGTGCCGTACGGTGCTGCGGGTCCATGACCATCGCATCAGCGTGACCCACGACGGCGTCGAAATCGAAAGCCTCGAAGTCGAAGATCCGCTGGCCTTCGTTGAAACCTTCAAGGCCCGCTACAACGTGCCGACCATCCCCGGCCTGCCGCGTTTCAACGGCGGCCTGGTGGGGTATTTCGGCTACGACTGCGTGCGCTATGTGGAAAAGCGCCTGGGCACCTGCCCGAACCCCGATCCGCTGGGCGTGCCGGACATCTTGCTGATGGTCTCCGACGCGGTGGTGGTCTTCGATAACCTCGCCGGCAAGATGCACGCGATCGTCCTCGCCGACCCGTCCCGGGAAGATGCCTACGAGCAAGGCCAGAAAAGCCTGCAGGCGCTGTTGGAAAAACTCCGCCAGCCGATCACGCCGCGCCCCGGCCTGGACTTCAGCAAGCAGTCGGCGGCCGACCCGGTGTTCCGTTCCAGCTTCACCCAGGACGATTACGAACGGGCCGTCGACACCATCAAGGAATACATCCTCGCCGGCGACTGCATGCAGGTGGTGCCGTCGCAACGAATGTCCATCGACTTCAAGGCCGCGCCCATCGATCTCTATCGGGCGTTGCGTTGCTTCAACCCGACGCCCTACATGTACTTCTTCAACTTCGGCGACTTCCATGTCGTGGGCAGTTCGCCGGAAGTGCTGGTGCGGGTCGAAGACAACCTGATCACCGTGCGCCCGATCGCCGGCACTCGCCCCCGTGGCGCCACGGAGGAGGCGGACCGGGCGCTGGAAGAGGACCTGCTGTCGGACGACAAGGAGATCGCCGAGCACCTGATGCTGATCGACCTGGGGCGCAACGACACCGGGCGGGTCTCGGAAATCGGTTCGGTGAAACTCACCGAGAAGATGGTCATCGAGCGCTATTCCAACGTGATGCACATCGTCTCCAACGTCACCGGCCAATTGAAGGCCGGGCTGACGGCGATGGATGCCTTGCGGGCGATCCTGCCTGCGGGCACTTTGTCCGGCGCGCCGAAAATCCGCGCGATGGAAATCATCGATGAGCTGGAGCCGGTCAAGCGTGGGGTATACGGCGGGGCGGTGGGGTATTTCGCCTGGAACGGCAACATGGACACCGCGATTGCCATTCGCACCGCGGTGATCAAGAACGGCGAACTGCACGTGCAGGCCGGCGGCGGTATCGTCGCCGACTCGGTGCCGGCATTGGAATGGGAAGAAACCCTGAACAAGCGCCGCGCGATGTTCCGCGCCGTGGCGCTGGCCGAGCAGACCTCGAACGACTGACGCCCTTCAGCATACAACTGTGGCGAGGGAGCAAGCTCCCTCGCCACAGTACTTTCAGGCAACTCAATCCGTGTGGGAGCGAGCTTGCTCGCGATGAGGCCGTTACCTTCAACAAATAGGTTGGCTGACAGTCCGCTATCGCGAGCAAGCTCGCTCCCACAGGTTCCCCTCGATCAGAAGTCCAGGCTGACCCCCAGGCTCACCCCTTGCTGGGTCATGTCATCGTCCTTGCGCAGTGTATAACCGCCCCGCAACGCCAGGTCCTGCGTCAACTTGTGGCTGACCCCCAGGCTCAGGCGATTCAGGTGGCTCTGTGGTGTGTAGCCTTCCAGTGTGAAGTCATTGGCCGGCAGGCTGTTGAGGGCGATGTTGACCTTTTGCGTGTCGTCTTCGTACTCCCGTTCGTGGGCATATTCGCCAAACACCTGGGTCTGCCGGGTGATGTTGTATTTGCCCTGCAAGCCAATGCCCAGGCGTTTCGAATCGCGGGTCTGGTCATCGAAGGTCAGGGCCGTGGAGCGGTTGCTCTTTTCCGAATAACCATCCACTTCCACCTTCGCATAATCAGCGCTGATAAACGGCGAGAGGTGCCATTCGCTGCCCGGCTGGGCGATGTCGTAGCCCACCCGCGTGCTGAATGCCCAGAGATGGCCGTCCGTATCGCCTTTCTCCTGCGCTTCGTTGACGCCCAGGTCGAACTTGCGCTCCAGGTTGTCGTAGTCGAGCTTGCCGCCGGTCAGCGCCGCGTCGGCCCACCAGCGGTTTTGCTGGAACTGGGCAAAAGCCGTCGCCAGGTAGCTGTTGAGCTTGTACGTCGAATCGTTATCGCCTGCGTCCATGTCCTGGCGGTAGAAGCCGGCGGCGACACCCACGCGCCAAGCCTCGTTGAGGCGATAGCTGCCGCCCACGTTAAGGCTGTAGCCGCTGCCGTCGGCGCTGGCGCCGCTGCCTTGGTTGTCCATGTCCAGGTGCTGGCCGCCACCGGCGACGATGGCTCGCCACTGGCCGATCGCCTGCCAATCTTCCCAGTCCGATTGCCACTGGCTGCGCAATTCATCCTGGTGAGCACGCAAGGTCGAGTGGGCCATTTCCGGCAGCAGCGTCAGCTCCCAGGGCGCCGCGAGCAGGGAAAAAGCGTAGTCGGCGATCAGTTTCTGCCCGGTTTCGGTGGGATGGACCGCGTCGTTGTAGATCAGCTTGCTGGGATCCGGCGTGGCACTGTTGATGCCATAGGTGGCGTTCTCCGTACAGCCGTTGCCACTGAAGCAGGTTGCGGTGAGGTTCTCGCCGGTGGCGAGGCCGAATCGTGCCGGGTCGGCGAAGCTTTCCTTCAGCAAAAGCGGAATGTTCAACGGAATGATTTCGGCGTCGATGCCTTGCAGTCGCGTGATCAGTTGTTGGTTGAACTGGTTGCCCAATTGCGAAAAGGTGTCCTGCAAGGGGCCGCCATTGAGAGCCGGGGTCAGACCCAGGTCGGGCAGCAGCCAGACCATCACATAGCGGGCACCGGCCGTTTGCAGCACTTGCACGCTGTCGGCCAGGCGGTCGGCGGCGGCGTTTGCTTGGGCGGTGTTCAATACCCGGCCTTGAAGGAAGTCGTTACCACCACCGGAAAGGTAATACAGCGCATTTGGATCGGCACGCAGGCCATTGGACTGCAAGTAGCCGGGACGGCTGCGCTCGCCGGTGTCGGACACGCCAGTGATCGATTCGAGGATCTGGTCGGTGCGATACCCGCCTACCGCCCAGTTATTGCCATCTGCCAGCCCCTCGCCGGCGCGGACCGCCGACGTGGAAGCGGCGGTCTCGTCGGCGGAATAGCCCAGGCGCCCACCGAGCAATTGGGTGGAGTTGGCCGAATAGGCTTCGCCGCTGCCGTCGGTGTAGATCGGACCGGTTCGGTTGGTGTAGCGCTCGGTCGAGCCGGGTGGGCCGTTCGGGTCGGCGAACTGGCCGGCGTCGTTGAGGCTGTCGCCGAACACGATGAACTTGGAATACGGGTTGGGGGCGGCGTTCGCCTGGGCGCAGGCGAGCGCGAGCAGGCAACCGGCAATCGGTACGAACAGCGTCTTCTTTATCATATGAAAGTCCGTTTTGATCTTATTTTTGTTAGAAAACGAAACGACAGTACCAAAATCTTTCGGCGTTTTGCCATCTATCCGGAACGTCGTGATTGTTTCAAAGCCCTTCGGGATCGCTCATATTGCGTGCTCCGCCCAGCTAAGCTACTGTGCCGGGACGTATGAACGAGACTTCCCCTGTGTCGATTGTCAGCAAACTTCTGGATCAAATGATCAAGGCACACGCCCGTTGGCGTTGGCGCGCCTGACGATTCTCCGCCGGCCTCGCCGGACCTGTACCGATTTGCCTTCTTTACCCGCTGTAGAACCGCTTCGCCGGGGCATCAATTGCCTCGCCAAGCGCAGCAGCGTGCGGGTCACTCGCTGAAGGCTGTGTTTAAAGTCAGTGAATTCAATAGGTTGCTTACGCCATGTTGCTGATGATCGATAACTACGACTCTTTTACCTACAACGTTGTGCAATACCTTGGCGAGCTGGGCTCCGAGGTCAAGGTCGTGCGCAACGACGAACTGACCATCGCCCAAATCGAAGCCCTCAAGCCTGAGCGCATCGTGGTTTCCCCTGGCCCTTGCACGCCGACCGAAGCGGGTATTTCCATCGACGCCATCAAGTACTTCGCCGGCAAGCTGCCGATCCTGGGCGTCTGCCTGGGGCATCAGTCGATCGGCCAGGCATTCGGTGGCGATGTGGTGCGCGCCCGGCACGTCATGCACGGTAAGACTAGCCCGGTATTTCACGAGGACAAGGGCGTATTCGCGGGATTGAATCATCCGCTTACCGTCACCCGCTACCACTCGCTGATCGTCAAGCGCGAAACGCTGCCCGACTGCCTCGAGTTGACGGCCTGGACCCAGCTTGAAGACGGCTCGGTGGATGAAATCATGGGGCTGCGCCACAAGACGTTGAATATCGAAGGTGTGCAATTTCATCCCGAGTCTATTCTCACCGAGCAGGGGCACGAGCTGTTCGCCAACTTCCTCAAACAAACCGGCGGCACGCGCTAAGGACTTTTCATGGATATCAAGACAGCCCTGAGCCGTATCGTCGGCCATCTCGACCTGAGCACCGACGAGATGCGCGACGTGATGCGCGAAATCATGACCGGCCAATGCACGGATGCGCAGATCGGCGCGTTCATGATGGCCATGCGCATGAAAAGCGAGAGCATCGATGAGATCGTCGGTGCCGTTTCGGCGATGCGTGAGCTGGCGGACAAGGTCGAACTCAAGACCCTGGACGGCGTGGTCGATGTGGTCGGCACCGGTGGTGACGGCGCCAATATCTTCAACGTGTCCACCGCCTCGTCGTTTGTCGTTGCGGCGGCCGGTTGCACCGTTGCCAAGCATGGCAACCGCGCAGTCTCAGGCAAGAGCGGCAGTGCCGATCTGCTGGAGGCGGCTGGAATTTACCTGAACCTGACACCGGTTCAAGTGGCGCGCTGTATCGACAATGTCGGCATTGGTTTCATGTTTGCCCAGACTCACCATAGCGCCATGAAACACGCTGCCGCGCCGCGCCGTGAGCTGGGCCTGCGTACGCTGTTCAACATGCTCGGCCCGCTTACGAATCCGGCCGGCGTGAAGCATCAAGTGGTGGGAGTGTTCAGCCAGGCGTTGTGCCGGCCTTTGGCCGAGGTCCTGCAACGCCTGGGCAGCAAGCATGTGCTGGTGGTCCATTCGAAGGATGGCCTGGATGAATTCAGCCTGGCGGCACCCACATTCGTGGCCGAACTAAAAAATGACCAGATCAGCGAGTATTGGGTCGAACCTGAAGACCTCGGCATGAAGAGCCAGAGCTTGCATGGCCTGGCGGTCGATGGTCCGGCCCAATCGCTGGAGTTGATCCGCGATGCCCTGGGTCGCCGCAAGACCGAGAATGGCCAGAAAGCAGCTGAGATGATCGTGCTCAATGCCGGCGCCGCGTTGTACGCCGCCGACCACGCCAGCAGCCTCAAGCAAGGCGTGGAACTGGCCCATGATGCACTGCACACTGGCCTGGCCAGGGAAAAACTCGAAGAGTTGGGTGCATTTACCGCCGTATTCAAAGTGGAGAACGAAGGATGAGCGTGCCAACGGTTCTGGAAAATATTCTGGCTCGCAAGGCTGAGGAAGTAGCTGAGCGTCGCGCTCGCGTCAGTCTGGCCGAGCTGGAAAACCTGGCGCGTTCAGCGGATGCGCCGCGCGGCTTTGCCAAGGCGCTGATCGATCAGGCCAAGAAAAAACAGCCGGCGGTGATTGCCGAAATCAAGAAGGCGTCCCCCAGCAAGGGCGTGATCCGTGAACACTTCGTTCCGGCCGAGATCGCACGAAGCTACGAGAAGGGCGGCGCGACCTGTCTCTCGGTGCTGACCGACGTCGATTTTTTCCAAGGGGCCGACGACTACCTGAAGCAGGCGCGGGCAGCGTGCAAGTTGCCGGTGATCCGCAAGGATTTCATGATCGACCCGTACCAGATCGTCGAGGCTCGGGCCCTGGGCGCCGATTGCGTGCTGTTGATCGTTTCCGCCCTGGACGACGTGAAAATGGCCGAGCTGGCGGCAGTGGCCAAGAGTGTCGGGCTGGATGTGTTGGTGGAAGTCCATGACGGCGACGAGTTGGAGCGAGCCCTGAAAACCCTCGATACCAAACTGGTCGGGGTGAACAATCGCAACCTGCACACCTTCGAAGTCAGCCTGGAAACCACTCTGGACCTGTTGCCGCGCATCCCACGGGATCGCCTGGTCATCACTGAAAGTGGCATCCTCAATCGGGCCGATGTCGAGCTGATGGAAGTCAGCGATGTTTACTCATTCCTGGTGGGCGAGGCATTCATGCGGGCCGAGAACCCGGGGACGGAATTGCAACGGCTGTTCTTTCCTGAACGAGGCCTGCCGGTGAGCGGCTCGACGCTGGACTGATTCATGTCGCCTGTGATGTCCCTCACCGTCGAAGCGGGCCTGCAAGCCGAACAGGATCTGTTGGCCAGCATCTGCGCGGGCGACGCCGAGTTTGGGCTGCTGTTCTGGCAGCCCAATGACCGCGCGCTGGTCATGCCGCGCCGCTTGAGTCGCCTGCCGGGGTTCGAGCACGCCAGTGAAGTATCGGCCGCCCATGACTGGCCTGTCCTGCTGCGCGAAACCGGCGGTGAGCCGGTGCCGCAGTCGGCCGCTACCGTCAATATCGCCTTGGTCTACGCGCCACCGCGCAGCGAAGGTGACCATGGCCGCATCGAAACCGGATATCGACGATTGTGCGATCCCATTTGCCAGTTGTTGGATGAGTTGGGCGGGGTGGCTTCGCTGGGCGAAGTGGAAGGGGCCTTTTGCGACGGGCGCTTCAACGTCAACCTCGACGGTCGGAAAATGGTCGGCACCGCTCAGCGCTGGCGCCAGAGCAAGGGCGGTCAGCGTCCGGTGGGCCTGGTTCATGGCGCGCTGTTGCTGGAGAACGAACGCGAGTCCATGGTCGCGGCGGTCAATCGCTTCAATGAAGCCTGTGGCCTGGAGCAGCGAGTGCGTGCCGAGAGCCACATCGCCCTGCATGAAAAATTCCCGGCGCCTCACGCGTTGGAGCGACTCGAAGCGTTGTATCGGCAAATGCTGACCCAACTGCTGGGCGCTTAACGCGTTCCGAACACCACCATGGTCTTGCCTTTGACGCTGACCAGGTTGCGCTCTTCCAGGTCCTTGAGTACGCGACCGACCATTTCCCGCGAACAACCGACAATCCGACCAATCTCTTGGCGGGTCACCTTGATCTGCATGCCGTCGGGGTGGGTCATGGCATCAGGCTGCTTGCACAACTCCAGCAGGCAACGTGCGACACGTCCGGTGACATCGAAAAACGCGAGATCGCCGACCTTGCGGGTGGTATTGCGCAGGCGTTGTGCGATTTGTCCGCTGAGGACGTAAAGAATGTCCGGGTCTTGCAGGGACAGTTCTCGGAATTTGGCGTAGCTGATTTCCGCAACTTCACATTCAATCTTGGTCCGCACCCAGGCACTGCGTTCCTGTTCCTTGCCCGCCTGTTCGAACAACCCCAGCTCGCCGAAGAAATCTCCGGAGTTGAGATAGGCGA
This sequence comes from Pseudomonas sp. LARHCG127, assembly GCF_052871455.1. Lineage (NCBI taxonomy): Bacteria > Pseudomonadati > Pseudomonadota > Gammaproteobacteria > Pseudomonadales > Pseudomonadaceae > Pseudomonas > Pseudomonas sp. LARHCG127. Next base: position 11,492 of record NZ_JBIXJT010000014.1, on the reverse strand, counting down.
TGATCATTTCCCGACCGTCGTCATCTTCTATCAGGATGGTAACCGAGCCCTTGATGATGAAAAACAGCGTGTCGGAACGATCACCTGCACAAATGATGTTGTGTTTGGCTGGATAGCGGCGGCGCTGACAATGCATCAAAAGTTTGTCGAGATTCTTGATCTTGAGCGTGGGAGTAATGGCAACCATGGTTGTATCCCGAAAGACTGCGCAGTGTTGTGATTTGGTTTTGTGATGAGGGCGAATGGCTATCGCTAAAAGCTGGCCATACGCCAGCGAATTCGCGCCAGCTTAACAGAGGCGTCTTGAATAGATTCGAGAATTTACCTACAGGCTGACAGGAAGAGCTTCCTAAGACGGAGAGCCGTCATGAGGAGGTGCTGTGCTAAGCTGGCGACCCTTTTTTAACAGTGGAGTCTTGGCGATGAAGGCACGCATCCAATGGGCTGGCGAAGCCATGTTCCTCGGTGAGTCAGGCAGTGGTCATGTGGTCGTCATGGACGGCCCGCCAGAGGCCGGTGGCCGGAACCTGGGTGTTCGGCCGATGGAAATGCTGCTGTTGGGCGTGGGCGGTTGCAGCAACTTCGACGTGGTCAGCATTCTCAAGAAGTCCCGCCAGGCCGTCGAAAGCTGCGAAGCGTTCCTCGAAGCGGAACGCGCCACTGAAGACCCAAAGGTGTTTACCAAGATTCACATGCACTTTGTGGTGAAGGGGCGAGCCCTGAAGGAAGCCCAGGTCAAGCGCGCCATTGAGCTGTCTGCCGAGAAGTACTGCTCGGCTTCGATCATGCTCGGTGCCGCCGGGGTCGAAATCACCCACGATTATGAAATCATCGAGTTGGGTTGAGTCGCCATTCAAGGGCTTGCGATTTGCTGCACTGAAATTGTCGGATAGAAAAAAGGCGACTCCCCGTTGGGAAGTCGCCTTTTTTAGTTTCCGAGGAATAAGGATGGGTTATCCAGATCCCAATCACCGTCAAATCCGATAAGTGCTCTTGGTCATGACCTTGGCCAGCAGGCTCATGCCGAATTTCACCGGGGCCGGGAAACGGAAACCACCGGCGTCAAGCGCACTTTCGGCATGGTGTTCTTCATCCACGCGCATCTGCTCGAGGATCGCCCGGGATTTCTCATCCTCAGCCGGCAATTGCTCCAGGTGCTCGTTCAAGTGCTTGCACACTTGATGTTCGGTCGCCGCGACGAAGCCGAGGCTGACTTTGTCGCTGATCAGCCCGGCGACGGCGCCGATCCCGAACGACATCCCATAGAACAGCGGGTTCAGGACACTGGTGTGGCTGCCCAGTTGGCGAATCCGTTGTTCACACCAGACCAAGTGATCGATTTCTTCCTCGGCGGCATGTTCCATTGCCTTACGCACCTGCGGCAGCTTCGCTGTCAGCGCCTGGCCCTGATACAGCGCCTGGGCACAGACTTCGCCGGTGTGGTTGATACGCATCAATCCAGCGACGTGGCGGGTTTGCTCGTCACTCAATTGCGCGTCCGGTTGCACGATAGCCGGTGATGGGCGGTACGGCTGGCCACTGAAGGGCAGCAGGGTGCGCATCGCGGTGTCGGCTTGCAGCAACAGGCGGTCAATCGGCGAGTAGTGACGTTGGGTAGTCATGCTTACCTCCGGGAAAAATCACAGCGGCCAGTTTAACCCAATCGGCCGCCGAAGATTTGCGTTGGGTCAGGGGTATCAGCCCGGCGGCCAGTTCATCTGGCGCTGACCCAGCACATGCATATGAATGTGATAGACCGTCTGCCCACCCAGTTCATTGCAATTCATCACCACGCGAAAACCTTCTTCACAGCCCAATTCCAGCGCCAGGCGCTGGGCAGTGAACAGAATGTGCCCGGCCAGGCCCTTGTCTTCTTCGGTAAGGTCATTGAGCGTGCGGATCGGTTTCTTTGGAATGACTAGAAAGTGCACGGGCGCCTGTGGGGCGATGTCGTGGAAGGCCAGTACCTGGTCATCCTCGTAAATGATCTTCGCCGGGATTTCCCGGTTGATGATCTTGGTAAACAGAGTATCCACAGCTGTTTTCTCCGTTGGGTTCGTTGAGGTCGAATGCCTCGAAGGCCTCGATCGAGGTGTCTTGGCTGTTCAGCTTGAGGGCATCAGTGCGGGCAGTAAGCCTTGTTGACCATGCCGGCGATAGTCCGGACCAGCCACCGTGATCCCAGCCGCGGCAGTACGGCCAGCCAGCGGTTGCGGCGTCCGGGAATGATGATGGCGCGGTTTTTGTCCAGTGCGCGCACGGCGTACAGGGCGACTTCTTCCGGGCTCATCAGCGATTTGCTGGCGATGAGTTTTTGTTCGTCCATCTGCGCCTTGGAAAAAAAGCCGGTTCGGGTCGGACCAGGACAAAGCACCGAGACCTTGATCGCGCATTTCTTCAATTCAACCCGCAGGGCTTCGGAGAAGTGCAGCACATAGGCCTTACTGGCGTGGTAGGTGCTCATCCAAGGACCGGGCTGGAACGCGGCGACCGAGGCAACGTTGAGGATCTGGCCGCCGCCAAGCAGCGCCATGCTATTGCCAACGGCATGACAAAGCCGTGTCAGGGCAAGGATGTTGACTTCGATCAGGTCCTGCTCGGTCATCCAGTCCTGGCCCAGGAACGGCCCGCTGGTGCCGATGCCAGCGCAATTGACCAGCAGGTCGATCTGCCGTTCACCTTCCTCCAGTTCCAGCAAAAAGCCTGAAAGCCTCAGCGGTTCGCCCAGGTCGCAAGCCCGGAACAGTACCTCCACGCCAAACCGCTGGGTCAGTTCGATTGCAATGCTTTCCAGCCGATCACGTTGTCGAGCCACCAGTATCAAGTTGCGGCCGCGCCGGGCCAGCGCTTCAGCCATGGCCAGGCCGATGCCGCTGGAAGCGCCAGTGATCAGTGCGTAACGGGTCATGCAGTTCTCCATCGCTACAGCCCGCCGCCAAATGACTGGGCTGTCACCGGCATGAAGCGCGCTTATTGTTCCTCTTCTTCTTCATAGTCTACAGAAGGCGGAGCGGGCTCGGCTGCCTCGACGGCGGGCTCTTCAGCGGTTTCGCTGCTGGACTCGCTGCTTTCGTAGCTGCTCAGGCTGCTGGTGTCGTAGTCCTCCTGGAGGGCTCCGAAGATACCTGCAAACGTGGCGATGAAAATCAATACGATCATCACGAGCCAGAGCGAGGCCAACAGCTTGACCCCCGTGGTATTGCGCGGGGGTGGCGGGCCATATTGGTTTGCACCGGTATTGCCTGGCGCGATGATGAGGATGAACGGGAAGATGCTGCCCACGAAGGGAACCAGGTTGATCAGCCACAACCACCCCGACCAACCGAGGTCATGCAGGCGCTGGACGTTGAACTGGATGCTCACGAAGGCAAAGGCAAGCACAACGACCGTGGCGAGCAGGCCGCCGACAATGAGCGCCGCTATCGAGTCGGAAGCCAGCAGCCAGGTCGAGGCGAGCCAGAAGCCCACGCCAACCAAGGGCAACAGGGCCAGGGTCAACGCCATGGTCCAGGCCAGGTAGCGCAGGCGCCCGATACGGCCATCGAAGCTGAAGGGCTTGAGGGTGCTGTACTCGGCAAGTGCTTCACCGACTTCGGCGCGGGGAGGCGCGTAGGGCGAGGCGGGTTCGACGATCGAATCGGGGTGGCGTCCACTCGGTTGCCGCGGCGCGTCCTGTACTTCGCCAAGGCTCAATTGGACGGTGGGTTCGGCTTCGATCCTGGCGTCGATTCCGCTCTTGTTGAGCGCTTCGAGGTACTGCTGCGCCTCGTTCTGGGACAGGTCGCTTTTCAGGGCCACCTTGCGACCGGTGAACAGTCGTTCAATGGCGCTGACATCACTCTTGAACAACTCGGCGAGGTTGAGTTTGGCGGTGGTGGTATCGACGCCCGGCATCACGCCGCCGTCGAACACGATATTGAAACGGGTTTCGCTCATGCCCGGCATCCTTGTCTCTGAAAGTTAAGTAGTTGTTTTGTTTGGGCTGGTTCAGCGCGGCCATTGCCCGCCAAGCTGTGCCGCCCGGGCTTGTGCTTGACGGTATTCTTCATCCAGGCGCGCCACCAACTGATCGACGCTGGGCAAATCATCGATTCCACCCACGCCCTGGCCGGCGGACCATACGGTTTTCCAGGCCTTGGCTTCATCGTTCAGCGGTTTGAGTTTCGAGCCAAAATCCACCTCGCCTTTGTTCTGCAGGGCGGCGAGATCGAAACCGGCATTCTCCAGGCTCTGGCGCATGAAACTCGCCGGCACCCCGGATACAGCAGGAGTATGCACGATGTCCGCGGCTCTGGATGTGAGCAACATCTCTTTATAAGCGTCAGGTGCGTGGCTTTCGCTTGTACCGATAAATCGCGTACCGAAGTAGGCCAGATCCGCGCCGAGCAATTGTGCGGCCAGAATCTGATGGCCGTGGTTCAGGCATCCTGCAAGCAGCAGGGTCTTATCGAAAAACTGGCGGATCTCGGCAATCAGTGAAAACGGGCTCCAGGTCCCGGCATGCCCGCCTGCGCCGGCGGCAACGGCGATCAAGCCATCGACACCGGCTTCGGCGGCTTTTTCGGCATGACGCCGGGTCGTCACGTCATGGAACACCAGCCCGCCATAACCGTGCACCGCGTCCACCAGTTCTTTCACCGCGCCCAGGCTGGTGATGACAATCGGCACCTTGTGTTCGGTGCAGATGGCCAGGTCGGCTTGAAGCCGCGGGTTGCTGTGGTGGACGATCAGGTTCACGGCGTAGGGCGCCGGGTTTTCCAGGGTCTCCAGGCCTGCTTCGATCTCTTCCAGCCAGGCCTTGAAGCCGCTGCTTTCGCGCTGGTTCAACGCCGGAAAGCTGCCGACGATGCCATTGCGGCAGCACGCCAGCACCAATTGGGGATTGGAAATCAGGAACATGGGCGCCGCCACGACGGGCAGGCGCAAGCGTTGTTCAAGCAGAGCGGGCAACGACATTGGAAGTACCCCGGATAATGAATGCTGATTGGAGATTAGAACGGTCGGACGACGACCAGAATTACGATAGCCAGCAATATCAGAACCGGCACCTCATTGAACCAGCGATAAAAGACATGGCTGCGGGTGTTTTCGCCACGGGCGAAGCGTTTCACCTGTGCGCCGCACATGTGGTGGTAACCGATCAACAGCACGACCAGGGTCAACTTGGCGTGCATCCAGCCTCCCTGAGTGAAGTAGGCTCCGGCGTTGAGGCTCAGCAGCCAGATGCCGAATATCAGGGTGGCGATCATCGCCGGGCCCATGATGCCGCGGTACAGCTTGCGCTCCATGACGCTGAAGCGCTCTTTGCTGACGCTGTCCTCGCTTTGGGCGTGATAGACAAACAGGCGAGGCAGGTAGAACAGGCCGGCGAACCAGCAGACCATGCTGACAATGTGAAGTGCTTTGAGCCACAGATAGAGCATTTTTAGTTATTCCAAGAAATCACGGTAGCCCGATAGTAGAGGTTAGAGCGGCCGCACGTCACCTTGACGGTTGTCGCCACGCCCTGCGGCCCCTATCATCGACGGCTTTCCAGTGGGTTCGTTGAGGGCAGGGTTATGGTCAAGGTCGGTATTGTCGGCGGCACGGGTTACACCGGTGTCGAACTGCTGCGTCTGCTGGCACAGCATCCGCAGGCTGAAGTGGTGGTCATCACCTCCCGATCCGAGGCCGGCCTGGCCGTCGCCGACATGTACCCGAACCTGCGAGGCCATTACGACGGCCTGGCGTTCAGCGTTCCGGACGTCAAGACCCTCGGTGCCTGCGACGTGGTGTTCTTCGCCACGCCCCACGGTGTTGCTCACGCCCTGGCCGGCGAACTGCTGGCCGCCGGCACCAAGGTCATCGACCTGTCGGCGGACTTCCGCCTGCAGGACGCCGATGAATGGGCCAAATGGTACGGCCAGCCCCACGGTGCGCCGGAACTGCTTGAAGAGGCGGTCTACGGCTTGCCGGAAGTCAATCGCGAGAAGATCAAGCAGGCACGACTGATCGCTGTACCGGGTTGCTATCCGACGGCGACACAGCTGGGGTTCTTGCCGCTGCTGGAAGCCGGCCTTGCCGATGCTTCGCGCCTGATCGCCGACTGCAAGTCCGGTGTCAGCGGTGCCGGGCGTGGCGCCAGTGTCGGCTCGCTGTATTCCGAGACGTCGGAAAGCATGAAGGCGTACGCGGTCAAAGGGCATCGCCACTTGCCGGAAATTCGCCAGGGCTTGCGCCGGGCAGCGGGTAAGGACGTCGGCCTGACCTTCGTGCCGCACCTGACCCCGATGATTCGTGGTATCCATTCCACCCTGTATGCGACGGTCGTCGATCGTTCGGTGGATCTGCAGGCGCTGTTTGAAAAACGTTATGCCAACGAACCGTTCGTCGACGTGATGCCGGCTGGCAGTCATCCGGAAACCCGCAGCGTGCGCGGTGCGAACGTTTGCCGGATCGCCGTGCATCGTCCGCAGGACGGTGATCTGGTGGTGGTGTTGTCGGTCATCGACAACTTGGTCAAGGGCGCGTCCGGCCAGGCCGTGCAGAACCTGAACATCCTGTTCGGGCTGGATGAGCGTCTGGGGCTGTCCCATGCGGGGATGTTGCCGTAATAGCAGCAACAAGCTTTATGTTGGCGGCTACAAGCTTGAGGCTTGTAGCTCGCCGCTGCTCTTCTAAATAGTTGACCAATTTTCTAGGAGAAGCGGATAATGCCCGCCATCACGCATTATGGCGGCGTAAGCGCCGGGAGATATTCAGCATGAGCGTCGAAACCTTCACCCCCACGGCTTTGCAATTCACCCACGGTGCCGCGCACAAGGTGAAGAGCCTGGTCGATGAAGAGGGCAATGATCGTTTGAAGCTGCGCGTATTTGTTACGGGCGGCGGTTGTTCCGGTTTCCAGTACGGCTTCACTTTCGATGAAGAAGTGGCCGAAGACGACACCATTGTCGAGCGCGAAGGGGTCAGCCTGGTGGTCGACCCGATGAGCTTCCAGTACCTGGCAGGTGCCGAGGTGGATTATCAGGAAGGTCTGGAAGGCTCGCGTTTCGTGATCAAGAACCCTAACGCCACCACGACCTGTGGGTGCGGCTCTTCGTTCTCGATCTGAAGGCTTCAGTATAAAAAACGCCGCAGTGCCTTGGGCCCTGCGGCGTTTTTTTGTCCGTGATTATTGGATTCAGGCCGGGTAGATGGCGCCGAGTACGCGCAGGCCACGGGCGCCCGTGACACTTGGGCGGTTACCTGGAATACCTTCAAGACAGCAATGGGCGAGCCAGGCGAACGCCATGGCTTCGACCCAGTTCGGATCCACGCCATATGCCGCCGTGCTGCTGACGGTGGCCTCTGGCAGCAATTCAGCCAGGCGCTTCATGAACGCCTGGTTGTGCGCGCCGCCGCCGCAGACCAGCAACTCTTGAGTATTCGGCTGGGCATGCTGCAGTGATTCGACGATGGTCAGGGCGGTCAGTTCGAGTAACGTCGCCTGGACGTTTTCCGGGGCGAAGGCCGGCAACTGCGACAAATGCTGGCTCAGCCACGGCAGGTTGAATACTTCACGACCGGTACTTTTCGGACCCTTGGTGACGAAGAAGGGGTCGCTGAGCAGTGCCTTGAGCAAGGCTGGCTCGACTTTTCCGCTGGCAGCCCATTGACCGTCGCGATCGAAATGCTCGCCGCGTTGTTGATGAATCCAGGCATCGAGCAATACGTTGCCTGGGCCGCAGTCGAAACCGGTGACAGGTTTTGCGGGCTCTATCAGGCTGAGATTGCTGAAGCCACCGACATTCAGCACGGCACGATGACCGGCTCGTGCTTCGAACAATGCTTCGTGAAACGCCGGGACCAGTGGGGCGCCTTGCCCACCAGCGGCGACATCGCGGCTTCGGAAATCGCTGACGACGGTGATGCCGGTCAATTCGCTCAACAGTGCCGGGTTGCCAATTTGCACAGTAAACCCACGGGCCGGTTCATGGCGGATGGTCTGGCCGTGGCTGCCAATCGCCCTGATGTCTTCAGGCTTGAGTTTCTGTTCGTTGAGCAAGGTATGGATACCCTGCGCGGCCAGCTTTACCCAGCTTTGTTGGGCAATGGCGGAGCGGGCGATCTCATCGGGCCCGCTGCTGCACAATTCGAGCAATTCGGTGCGCAGAACGACGGGCATGGGGATGTAGTGCGTGGCGATCAATTTGATGGCCGGGGTCAGTTCGATCAGTGCGATATCCAAGCCGTCCAGGCTGGTCCCGGACATCACACCGATATAGAGCGCCATGCTTAGCGCTTGCTCGAGGCCAGCATGGTGGCTTTCTCTTGATCCATGCGAGCCATCAAAGGTTGGCTTTGGGCCAGGAAGCGTGCGCGCTCGCCCTTGGCGATCGGATCGGCCATCGGCAATTTCTGGCCAAGTGGATCGACATGAACGCCGTTGACCTGGAACTCATAGTGCAAGTGCGGGCCGGTGGAGAGGCCGGTGGTGCCGATGTAGCCAATCACCTGGCCTTGCTTGACGGTGCCGCCAGTCTTCACGCCTTTGGCGAAGCCCTGCATGTGCCCGTACAGCGTGCGATAGGTATTGCCGTGCTGGATGATCACGGTATTGCCATAACCGCCGCGACGGCCTGCCAGCAGCACCTTGCCGTCGCCGGCTGCCTTGATTGGCGTGCCACGAGGGGCGGCGTAGTCGACACCTTTGTGGGCGCGAATCTTGTTCAGGATCGGATGCTTGCGACCTGCGGAGAACTTCGAGCTGATACGGGCGAAATCAACCGGTGTACGGATGAATGCCTTGCGCATGCTGTTGCCGTCGGCGGTGTAGTAGCTGCTGTTGCCTTGCTTGTTGGTGTAGCGCACCGCGGTGTACGTCTTGCCCCGGTTGGTGAAGCGCGCGGAGAGAATCGGGCCGTTGCCGACGCTCTTGCCATTGACCACTTTCTGCTCGTAGATGACGTCGAATTCGTCGCCCTGGCGAATGTCCTGGGCGAAGTCGATGTCGTAGCCGAAGACGCTGGCCATATCCATGGTCAGGCTATGGGAAAGGCCTGCGCGCGCAGCGGACTGGGACAGCGAACTGTTGATGACGCCGTGGACGTAGGCCGAGCGAACGGTAGGCTTGGCGGTGACGCGGTTGAATACATAACCCTTGTCATTTTTGGTCAGGGTAATGCTTTCCAGATCACTCAGCTTGGTGTGCAGGTTGGTCAGCTGTCCGTCTGGATTGAGTTCGAATTCGAGTTTCTGGCCGCGTTGCAATTGAGTGAATTGCTTGGCTTGTTTGTCGCTGGCCAGGACTTCATGGACCGAAGTCGAAGGCAGGCCAACCTTTTCGAAGAGTGTGGAGAGAGTGTCGCCCTTGGCAACAATCACTTCGCGATGGTCCGGTCCTTTCTTTTCTTCTGCCACAGGCGCTTCTGCCTGGGCGGCGGCCTGGGCAGGGTCTTGCGGGCTGTTTTCAATTTGTGCAAACGGAGAAGCGGCCGGTTCGTTTGTGGCTTGAACGGCTTCGGCGGCGTCTTGTTCTTGTGTCAGTTGTTCAGCAGGGCTTTCCAGTTCAAGACTCAGAGTCGTCTTTTTGGCTTCAACATCGCTGGAGGGAAACACCAGGAGCGCCAGGCTAAGGAGGGCTGCGATGCCACTTGCGGCAAGCAGGTGGGTCTTCGGGTAAAGCGGCGGCGCTTTAGACGGTTCTGTGGTCATAAGTAATTTTGGCTTTTGAAAAAATGAATTGGAAAAGATGAATGACATGATGAAGATGAAATAACTGTATAAAATATAACCAAAACCCCTGCGAAGCAAGCCCGCGAACGCTCTGTTCTGTGGATTAGCGTCCTTGCGCCTGGCAAACCTTGTATTTGGTGCGCGATCTTGTATGGTTGGGGCCCTTTGAATCTGAGCCTTACGGGTCTGTTATGAAGTCGGTTGAAGAGCAGCTAGCGCTGATCAAGCGTGGTGCGGAAGAACTGTTGGTCGAGTCCGAGCTGATCGAAAAGCTCAAGCGTGGGCAGCCGCTGCGTATCAAGGCTGGCTTCGACCCGACGGCGCCCGATCTGCACCTGGGTCACACCGTGCTTATTAATAAGCTGCGCCAGTTTCAGGATCTGGGCCATCAGGTCATCTTCCTTATAGGGGACTTCACCGGCATGATCGGTGACCCGAGCGGCAAGAGTGCTACGCGCCCGCCGCTGACCCGTGAGCAGGTCCTCGATAACGCCGAGACCTACAAGACCCAGGTATTCAAGATTCTTGATCCGGCCAAGACCGAAGTGGCTTTCAACTCCACTTGGATGGATAAGATGGGGCCGGCGGATTTCATTCGCCTGACGTCTCAATACACCGTGGCTCGCATGCTTGAGCGCGATGATTTCGACAAGCGCTATACAACCAATCAGCCAATCGCTATCCATGAGTTCCTCTATCCGCTTGTACAGGGTTATGACTCGGTTGCGTTGCGCGCGGACGTTGAGCTCGGCGGCACCGATCAGAAATTCAACCTGTTGATGGGGCGTGAGCTGCAGCGCGGTTATGGTCAAGAGGCGCAGTGCATCCTGACCATGCCATTGCTGGAAGGGTTGGATGGCGTGAAGAAGATGTCCAAATCGCTGGGCAACTACGTGGGCATCCAGGAAGCGCCAGGCGTCATGTACAGCAAGCTGGTCTCCATTCCTGATGCGCTGATGTGGCGCTACTTCGAGCTGTTGAGCTTCCGGTCCATGGATGAGATCAATGCGTTCCGTGCTGATGTAGAGGCTGGGGCTAATCCGCGGGACATCAAGATCAAGCTGGCCGAAGAGATCGTTGCTCGTTTCCATGGTGAAGAGGCAGCTGCCAACGCTCACCGTGCGGCGGGTAATCGTATGAAGGATGGCGAGCTGCCGGATGACTTGCCGGAGATCGAGCTGGTTGCTGCCGAGGATATGCCGATTGCGGCCGTCCTTAATAAAGCAGGCCTGGTCAAGAATGCGGCGGTGGCACGAGATCTCCTTGGTTCGGGCGGTGTGCGTGTAGATGGTGAGGTTGTGGATCGCACCTATATATATGAGCTGGGCTCTACTCATGTATGCCAGGCCGGCAAGAAGGCTTTTGCGCGTATTACGCTTAAATCCGAATAAAGCTGAAATTAAGGGTTGACGGCAGATTCTGGAAGTCTATAATTCGCCCCACTTCCGGCGCAGTCGAAACGGAAAACTCCTTGAGATTCAATGAGTTAAGTAGGTTTCGAAGGTGTTGGGCTTCAGTTCATCGAGGCCCGGAAGGAGCAGATAGAGCGGTGATGTTTGGCTCTATCGGCGGTTCGATCTTCTCGGTCGAAAGCGGTGAAAAAGAGGTGTTGACAGCAGCGAGTAACGCTGTAGAATTCGCCTCCCGCTAACGAGAGATCGGAAGCGCAAGTGGTTGAAGTTGAAAAGGAAACTTTGAAAGCTTCTTAAAATAACCGCTTGACAGATACACGGGGCGCTGTAGAATGCGCGCCTCGGTTGAGACGAAAGACTCAGCCAACCGCTCTTTAACAACTG
>NZ_JBIXJT010000013.1:0-189917 GCF_052871455.1 Pseudomonas sp. LARHCG127 | reverse complement strand
CCAGCTTCTTCATGCGATACAACCGAATCAGGCTCCACAGCTACAACAACTACCTGTCGCCAATAGCCATGGAGCAAAAAGCGGCATAAATACCGTAATCGGTGTCCGGGATTACTTGACCAGTTCAAGCTCGCTCCCACAGGTTTTGTGAACGACACAGAGCTACCGTGGGAGCGAGCTTGCTCCGGGCGGCGATCCGACGATGCTTTTAAAGGCTTCATGCACCGCATCAATGCACTGCGAACCGCAATTGCACATGCACCACAAGCCAAACCCCATCGGCACAGCTCGAAAAAAAACGCACAAACAAAAGCAAAGGCCCCGGAATACGGGGCTTTTCACATCACCAGCGGTCTTTTTGTGACAAACCATTTAAAACTGGCACGCCCCCTGCAATAGCTAGATCACTACCCAGTTTAGGGGACCTTGGTACAGGCAGGCCGGGGATTCCCCATTTTATACGGGCTCAGCGAGCCCACTGTTTTGGGGGCCTTGATACAGGCAGGTCAAGGTTTCCCTTCTTTACACCCAGGGCCACGCGCTCAGCGCGAGCCCTCCCGTTTTGGGGACCTTGGTACAGGCAGGCCGGGGATTCCCTCTTTTATTGCTCCTGGAGACGGATCTCCAACCGCCAGCGGTCATCGACTTCGCTGCCGGTCCACTCCCCTCGCAACGGACGCGCCGCCACCAGCGTCAGCAACAACCCCTTGTCACTCAAGCGCACCCGCCAGTTCACGTCCTTGCCGTTGACTTTCAACTGGCCCTTCTGCGGCCGGCCTTCTGCCTGGAGCAGCAGCGCCACCGAGCCGTCGACGATTTCCCCATGGAGCTTGGGTTCATTGTTGAACCAGGCCACCAGCGCCCCGTCTGTCACTTCGACCTGTTGCAACGCGCTCGGGTCGGGCGTGGTCAGGCGCCCGATCATCAGCCCCACCATCATGCCGACGATCGCCAACGACCCCATCACCCGAGGCAATAGCTTCGAACGTCGGTCGGTTTGCGGCGTAGAATGCCGCTCATCTTTATCTGCGGAGCCGTGCATGTTTCACGTCATCCTTTTTCAACCGGAAATACCGCCCAATACCGGCAACGTCATCAGGCTGTGCGCCAACAGCGGCTGCCACCTGCATTTGATCGAACCGCTGGGCTTCGACATGGACGACAAGCGCTTGCGCCGGGCCGGCCTCGACTATCACGAGTATGCCACCTTGCAGCGTCACGCCGACCTCGCCAGTTGCCTGGAGAGCCTCGGGCATCCGCGCCTGTTCGCCTTTACCACCAAGGGTTCGCGGCCGTTCCATGACGCCAGCTTCGTCGCTGGTGATGCGTTCCTGTTCGGCCCGGAAAGCCGTGGCCTGCCGGCTGACGTGCTGGACGCCCTGCCCGCCGAGCAGCGCCTGCGCCTGCCAATGCGCGAAGGCTGCCGCAGCCTGAACCTGTCCAACACCGTGGCGGTGGCGGTTTATGAGGCGTGGCGGCAGAACGGCTTCGCCTGAGCCCTGGCTGCCAGCCAGAAACACCTGTGGGAGCGAGCTTGCTCGCGATAGCATTGGGTCAGTCAGCTTTGATGTCGACTGATACACCGCCATCGCGAGCAAGCTCGCTCCCACAGGTTTTGTATTCAGGCGTTGGAGCGCCGTTTACTGAACGGTCGCGCCGCCTTCCTGTTGCATGCGCTGCAGTTCTTGCGCGTACAGGGCATCGAAGTTCACCGGAGCCAGCATCAGGGCCGGGAACGAACCGCGGGTCACCAGGCTGTCCAGGGTTTCGCGGGCGTAAGGGAACAGGATGTTCGGGCAGAACGCGCCCAGGGTGTGGCTCATCGAAGCGGCGTCCAGGTTCTTGATCAGGAAGATACCGGCCTGTTGCACTTCGGCGATGAACGCCACTTCGTCACCGTTCTTCACGGTCACCGACAGGGTCAGCACCACTTCGTGGAAGTCATCTTCCAGGGCTTTCTGACGGGTGTTCAGGTCCAGGCCTACGCTCGGCTCCCACTGCTGGCGAAAGATCGCCGGGCTTTTCGGGGCTTCAAAAGACAGGTCGCGAACGTAAATGCGCTGCAAGGAGAATTGCGGTGCGGCTTCTTCTTCAGTGGCAGCTGTGTTCTGTTGGTCAGTCATCGCAGATCCTTCTTACTTTCAGGTTCTATTAATTGGGAATTCAGGCCTTGAGCAGCGCGTCGAGCTTGCCGGCGCGCTCCAGGGCGAACAGGTCATCGCAACCGCCCACGTGGGTGTCGCCGATCCAGATCTGCGGCACGGAGGTGCGCCGGGCCTTCTGGGTCATTTCGGCGCGCAGTTGCGGCTTGCCGTCGACCTTGATCTCTTCGAAAGCCACGCCTTTGTTCTGGAGCAGGTGCTTGGCTCGGGAGCAATAAGGGCAGTAATCGCTGGAATAGACAACTACGTGGGGCATGTCACTTCACCAGGGGCAGATTGTCGGCTTTCCAGCTCGCAACGCCACCGGACAGTTTGGCGGCGGTGAAGCCGGACTTCATCAGTTCGCGGGCAAGGGTACCGGCCTGCTGGCCCTGGGCGTCCACCAGAATCAGCGTCTTGGCCTTGTGTTTTTCCAGTTCGGCCGCACGAGCGATCAGTTTGTCCTGAGGAATGTTCAGCGCGCCGACAATGTGACCGGCGGCGTAGTCCTTGCTCGGGCGGATATCGACCACGACGCCGGCGTCCTTGTTGACCAGCGCGGTCAGCTCGCCGGTGCTCAGGCTGCGTCCGCCGCCCTGCATCGTGTGGGCAACCAGCAACGCCAGCAGTACGACGAAGATACCGACGAGAATGTAGTGGTTAGTGGCAAATTCAATCAGGTGAGCAACCATCGAAGGAGGTTCCAGGGCGTTAAAATGTCGGCCAGTATACACAGCACGCAAGGCCGGCCAAACCCCGCCCGGCGGTGACGCCGTCGGAACTTACCTTTAAACTGCCCGTCCCTTTTCCATCGTCTTCTTTTAACCCGCCACGAGTGGATTCCATGACTACCACGCCTAAACCTTTGGTCCTGATGATTCTCGACGGCTTCGGTCACAGTGACAGCCACGAATCCAACGCCGTGTATTCGGCCAACAAGCCGGTGCTGGACCGTTTGTGGGCCACCGTACCCAACGGCCTGATCTCCGGCAGCGGCATGGATGTCGGCCTGCCGGACGGGCAGATGGGCAACTCCGAAGTCGGCCACATGAACCTCGGCGCAGGCCGTGTGGTGTACCAGGACTTCACCCGCGTGACCAAATCGATCCGCGACGGCGAATTTTTCGAAAACCCGACCATCTGCGCCGCCGTGGATAAAGCCGTGGCCGCCGGCAAGGCCGTACACTTCATGGGCCTGTTGTCCGACGGCGGCGTGCACAGCCACCAGGACCACCTGGTCGCCATGGCCGAACTCGCTGCCAAGCGCGGTGCTGAAAATATTTATCTGCACGCCTTTCTCGATGGCCGCGATACGCCACCGAAGAGCGCCGAGTCGTCGATCAAAGTATTGGACGACGCGTTCAAGGCGCTGGGCAAAGGCCGGATCGCCAGCCTGATCGGTCGCTACTTCGCCATGGACCGGGATAACCGCTGGGACCGAGTCGCCCAGGCTTACAACCTGATCGTCGATGGCAATGCCGAGTTTCACGCCGCCACCGCGCAAGAAGGCCTGCAAGCC
Organism: Pseudomonas sp. LARHCG127; assembly: GCF_052871455.1. Classification (NCBI taxonomy): domain Bacteria; kingdom Pseudomonadati; phylum Pseudomonadota; class Gammaproteobacteria; order Pseudomonadales; family Pseudomonadaceae; genus Pseudomonas; species Pseudomonas sp. LARHCG127. The sequence goes on along the minus strand of NZ_JBIXJT010000013.1, from coordinate 186,257 downwards.
GCCTACGAGCGCGGCGAAAGCGACGAATTCGTCAAGGCCACCACCCTCGGCGCGCCGGTTAAAGTCGAAGACGGCGATGCCGTGGTGTTCATGAACTTCCGCGCCGACCGCGCCCGCGAACTGACCCGCGTATTTGTCGAAGACGATTTCAAGGAATTCGAACGCGCCCGCCAGCCGAAACTGGCCGGTTTCGTGATGCTGACTCAATACGCCGCCAGCATTCCCGCGCCATCGGCCTTCGCCGCCGGCAGCCTGGAAAATGTGCTCGGCGACTACCTGGCGAAAAACGGCAAGACCCAGCTGCGCATCGCCGAGACCGAAAAGTACGCCCACGTGACGTTCTTTTTCTCCGGTGGCCGTGAAGAACCTTTCCCGGGTGAGGAACGCATCCTGATCCCGTCGCCAAAAGTCGCCACCTACGACCTGCAACCGGAAATGAGCGCGCCGGAAGTGACCGACCGCATCGTCGATGCCATCGAGAACCAGCGCTACGACGTCATCGTTGTCAACTATGCCAACGGCGACATGGTGGGCCATAGCGGCGTGTTCGAGGCGGCAGTCAAGGCCGTGGAATGCCTGGACACCTGCGTGGGTCGCATCGTCGAGGCTTTGGAAAAAGTCGGCGGGGAAGCGTTGATCACGGCCGACCACGGCAACGTCGAGCAGATGTCCGACGAATCCACCGGCCAGGCCCACACCGCCCACACCACCGAGCCGGTGCCGTTCATCTATGTCGGCAAGCGTGACTTCAAGGTTCGCGACGGCGGCGTGCTGGCTGACGTAGCGCCGACCATGCTGATGTTGCTGGGCATGGAGAAGCCGGCGGAGATGACCGGGACTTCGATCCTGGTCTGACCAGGCGTCGCAGCATTGAGCAGGGCTTTTGTGGCGAGGGAGCTTGCTCCCGCTCGATGGCGCAGCCATCGCAGATGCTTCTGGCTTGATCTATTGTCGAGGGGCTGCTTCGCAGCCCAGCGGGAGCAAGCTCCCTCGCCACAGCAAGCTCGCTCCCACATTGGTTTTTGGTGTTTTTTCGGCCAGTTATCACACAGCCCCAAATGGGCGTTTTTTTTGCAGCGTGGGGCGGGCATACTAGGCCGTCCCTTTCCCTGGTGTCGCCCGCCTCTATGCTTCGCGTCCTGATAGCCCTCGCTCTGACCTGCCTGCTCCAACCGGCCTTTGCCGACGAGCGCGCGCAAACCCAACAGCAGTTGGAAGCCACGCGCCAGGACATTGCCGAGCTGAAAAAGCTGCTGGGCAAGTTGCAGGAAGAAAAATCCAGCGTGCAGAAAGACCTGCGCGGCACCGAAACCGAGATGGGCAAGCTGGAGAAGCAGGTCGACGCCCTGCAAAAAGAGCTGAAGAAAAGCGAATCCGAGCTGCAGCGGCTCGATGGAGAGAAAAAAAAACTCCAGGGCGCGCGCACTGAGCAGCAAAAGCTGATCGCCATCCAGGCCCGGGCCGCCTACCAGAACGGCCGCCAGGAATACCTCAAGCTGCTGCTCAACCAACAGAACCCCGAGAAATTCGCCCGCACCCTCACTTATTACGACTACCTGAGCCAGGCCCGCCTGGAGCAACTCAAGAATTTCAACGAAACCCTGCGCCAACTGGCCAATGTCGAAAAAGACATCGAGCTGCAGCAAGCCCAGTTGCTGGTGCAGAAAAGCAGCCTCGACACCCAGCGTGAAGAACTCGAGAAGGTTCGCAAGGAGCGCCAGGTGGCCCTGGCCAAGCTCAATGACGACGTGAAGGCCCGCGACAGCAAGCTCAAGGCTCGCGAGCAGGACCAGGCCGAATTGGCCAATGTGTTGAAAACCATCGAGGAAACCCTGGCCCGCCAGGCTCGAGAGGCAGAAGAAGCGCGTCAGAAAGCGCTGATCGCCCAGCAGGAAGCCGAAAAAAAGCGCTTACGTGAAGCCCAGGCCGACGCAGACGCCGGCGACGCCCCGCGCAAACCGGCAAAAACCAGCCCCGGCGCGCTGGTTTCCAGTGATGGCGAAACCTTCGGCGGTGCTTTTGCTTCAGCCCGAGGCAAACTTCCATGGCCGGTCAATGGTCGATTGCTTGCGCGCTTCGGTGAAACCCGCGGCGACGACACCCGCACCAAGTGGGACGGGGTCATGATCAGCGCTTCCGCCGGCAGCCAGGTGCACGCCGTGCACGGCGGTCGCGTGGTATTCGCCGACTGGTTGCGTGGCGCCGGCCTGTTGGTGATCCTCGATCACGGCAACGGTTACTTGAGCCTGTACGGCCACAACCAGACGCTGCTCAAGGCGGCGGGCGATGTGGTCAAGGCCGGTGAGTCCATCTCCACGGTCGGCAACAGTGGCGGGCAGGATACGCCAGCGCTGTATTTCGCTATTCGTCAGCAGGGTCGCCCCAGCGACCCGGCCCAATGGTGTCGTGCGCAAGGATAGCGCGCCCATCCTATTAAGGAGTTCGTTCGACATGCTGCATTTGTCCCGCCTCACCTCGCTGGCCCTGACGATCGCCCTCGTGATCGGTGCGCCCCTGGCTTTTGCCGCCGAACCGGCCCCATCGGCACCCGCCGCCACCGCCGCGACCACCAAGGCCCCGCTGCCGCTGGACGAACTGCGCACCTTTGCCGAGGTCATGGACCGGATCAAGGCCGCCTATGTCGAGCCCGTGGATGACAAGATGCTGCTGGAGAACGCCATCAAAGGCATGCTCAGCAATCTTGACCCGCACTCGGCCTACCTGGGGCCGGAAGATTTTGCCGAATTGCAGGAAAGCACCAGCGGCGAGTTCGGCGGCCTGGGCATCGAAGTCGGCAGCGAAGACGGTTTCGTCAAGGTCGTCTCGCCGATCGACGACACGCCTGCCTCGAAGGCTGGCATCCAGGCCGGTGACTTCATCGTCAAGATCAACGGCCAACCGACACGCGGCCAGAGCATGACCGAAGCCGTGGACAAGATGCGCGGCAAGATCGGCCAGAAGATCACCCTGACGCTGGTACGCGACGGCGGTACGCCGTTCGATGTGACCCTCACCCGGGCGGTCATCCAGGTCAAGAGCGTGAAGAGCCAGTTGCTGGAATCGGGCTACGGCTATATCCGCATCACCCAATTCCAGGTCAAGACCGGCGAAGAAGTCGCCAAGTCCCTGGCCAAGCTGCGCAAGGACAACGGCAAGAAACTCAACGGCCTGGTCCTGGACCTGCGCAACAACCCCGGCGGCGTGCTGCAATCGGCCGTGGAAGTGGTGGACCACTTCATCACCAAGGGCCTGATCGTCTACACCAAGGGGCGCATCGCCAATTCCGAACTGCGTTTCTCGGCCACTGGCAACGATTTGAGCGAAGCCGTGCCACTGGTAGTGCTGATCAACGGCGGCAGTGCCTCGGCCTCGGAAATCGTCGCCGGCGCCCTGCAGGACCAGAAACGCGGCGTGGTCATGGGCACCACCAGCTTCGGCAAGGGCTCGGTGCAGACCGTGTTGCCACTGAACAACGAGCGCGCCCTGAAGATCACCACCGCGCTGTACTTCACGCCTAACGGCCGCTCCATCCAGGCCCAGGGCATCGTCCCGGACATCGAAGTGCGCAAGGCCAAGATCACTAGCGAGGCGGATAGCGAATACTTCAAGGAAGCCGACCTGCAGGGTCACTTGGGCAATGGCAACGGCGGCGCCGACAAACCGACCGGCTCCGGCGCCAAGGCCAAGCCAATGCCGCAGGACGACGACTATCAATTGGCCCAGGCCTTGAGCTTGCTCAAGGGGTTGAATATCACGTCCGGCCGCTGAGATGGTCCTGCGGTTTACCTTCGTCCTGCTGTGCCTGCTGGCGGGGGCCGTTAACGCGGCCCCCGCCACACCTTCTTCGCCGCACAAGGCGTACCTGAGCCTGATCATCGACGACCTGGGGCAAAACCTGCCTCGGGATCGCCGGGTATTGGCCCTCCCCGGTCCGGTCACCGCCGCGATCATGCCCGACACGCCCCATGCCGCTGAATTCGCCCGCGAAGCCCATCGCGCCGGCAAGCTGGTCATGCTCCACATGCCCATGGACCCGGCCACCGGGCCATTCGCCTGGCATCCGGAACTGCCCATCGAAGAACTGGGCAAACGCCTGGACGCCGCGTTCGCCGCCGTGCCCTATACCAGCGGGATCAACAACCACATGGGCAGCCGCATGACCGCCCAACCCCAGGCCATGGCCTGGCTGATGGCGAATTTGCAGCAGCGTCACAAGTTTTTCGTCGACAGCCGCACCAGCGCCCAGACCGTCGCCGCCGCCGAAGCGCAGAAGATCGGCCTCGCCAGTGTGTCGCGGGATGTGTTCCTGGATGACGAGCGCACCGAAGCGGCCATAGCCGGCCAGCTCCAGATCGCCATTGACCTGGCCCGCCGGCAAGGCTCGGCCGTGATGATCGGCCACCCCTACCCGCAGACCCTGGCAGTGCTCGAACGCGAACTGCCCAAGCTCAAGGCCCAGGGCATCGAATGGATCGACATCAAGTCGATGATCAGCCTGCGCAGCAACCGGGCGATGGTTGGGCATGGGAAAGATGGGGTTTATCGGTAGCAGCCCATCGCGAGCAAGCTCGCTCCCACAGGGGGTCTGTGGCAGGCACCGCATCTGTGAACAACCGGTTGACCTTGTGGGAGCGAGCTTGCTCGCGATGGGGCCAGCACATCCAACATCTCTACAAGCTGATCCACCGCTTTCGCGAGCAAGCTCGCTCCCACAGGGGATCTGCTGCGAACACAAATATTGTGTCCAGTGCAAAACCATTGTGGGAGCGAGCTTGCTCCGGGCGGCGATCCGACGAAGGCGGTCGCACGGCGAGTAAAACCCTTAGAGATACCGCGCCATGATCGCGTCCACTTCACCTTCCTTGCGCAGCTCATCCAAGGCCTTTTGCAACCGGGCAACCACGTCGTCAGGCACTTCCTTGTTCAACGCCAAGTACAACTCGGCACTGTTGAAGCGCAGCACGGTCTTGAGGTCGTCCACCCCTTCCTGTCGCGCCAGGTACCGCCCGGCCGGGTCACCGGTGGCCCATAGGTCGATCTGGCCATTGACCAGCTTTCGGGCATTGTCCTGATCGCGCAGCACGACCATCGGCTTCAGCCCTTGCTTGGCCAACGTCTCGGCGATCGCGTCGCCCTTGTAGGCACCGATCTTGTATTGGCGCGCCTGCTCCAGCGAGTCGAGGGCGATCTTGCTATCGGCCTTGGCAAGCAAGATCCAGTCGTCCGGACCGATGGGGCCGACCCATTTGAACAGTTTTTCACGCTCCGGCAACCGCGCCATGACAAACACACCGTAGCCCGGATTTTCCAGGGCGAGTTTGTAGATGCGCTCCCAAGGGAACCGCAGCGTCAGGCTGTAAGAGATATCGGCGCGCTTGAATATTTCGCGCACGATGTCCACGGCGATGCCATGGATGTTTTCGTCCTGGGCGAAATTCTTGCCGTTGATGGCCATGTTGTATGGCGGGAAATTTTCCGTCAGCAATACCACGCCGACGTCGCGATGTTCTTGCGCCTGCGCCCCATTGATAAACAACAGCACGGTGCCGGCAAGGACGAAAACCAAACGTCTGAACATGTCTGACTACCGAAGATCCATGGCGAACCAAGAGTGCCTCAGGGCCGCAATCGTGTCTACGGTCTTCACCTGCACAACCTTTCAGGCTAGAGATCCCAGCCTTCAAGGGTGAGGTAATTAGTTACCGCCAACCCACAGTCGCGCTCTGGTTAATTGAAGTTCACCGGCCTTACCGGTTCATTCAATCATCAGAGGAAGCGTTTTTATGAAATTGATCTCTTTTCCGTTAATCGCCGCGCTGTGCATGTCGGTTTTGCATGGCAGTGCCCACAGCAAGGACTATGGCGATGGCTTGGAAAATTTTGCAGGATCCAGGGTCCTGGAAAATGCGGATGGCAGATATGACCACTGGCGGGGTATCGGCCGGCTGTATACCGACAGTTATTGCACCGCGACCCTGCTCGACACCTTGGATTCCACTGTCGTCGGACCAACCCCCGCCTATGTGGTCACCACGGGTTTCTGCACGAGGCAAATCGATCAAAGCAACATGACAGACACTCCCATAAGCGGCCACATGTACTTCAGTTACTTCGCCGACACCTTGTTATTCCAGACCTATCCGGTAAAAAAAGTGGCCTGGCGAAGTATGCACGGTAGCAATATTTCCATTATTGAATTGGACGTCAGCCTTCAGGAACTCATCAAGGCCGGTATAACACCTTTGAAACTGGCCCAGGGTCACCCGAGTGATGGAACCGATGTGTTGACTGTCGGTGCCTCGCTGGGTTTTGCGAAGACCACGTTGCGCATGGCCGCGTGCACATTGCAATCCGCCGAGGAGGTCGTCAGAGGCCAGTTTGTATGGCGAAACAACGTGATGAATCATTGCAAGGATCTGGCGGGAGGCAGCGAAGGAAGCCCAATCCTTGATCGTTACTCCAACGAGATTGTCGGTGTGCTGAATACCAGTACCCCACCTGACGGCTTCGCTCCGTGCGAATGGCATACGCCTTGTATGCGCACCGACAGTGGCTATGAATCAAGCCCTGACAACCACTATGGAACTGCGACGGCTTTTCTCAACGGATGCTTCGTGCAAGGCCATCTGGTCAAGGACGAGACGCCATCTTGCGCACTCTACCCGTCATTTTCCGTGGACCTGGAAGCCAATAGCCCGGCGAGGTATCAGCGGCTGGTAAAACAACCTGACGGAACGACAGCAATCCCGACTTGGAACTACCGCTTCAATATCAGCACGGCCTTCTATCGCCACAAGACAGTTCGTGCCGCAAAGCACTGCGAAAGCGGCCACAACTATAGCGACCCAATCAGCTCGGTCGACGCGTTTATAGACACTGCTATCGGCACTCAGCCAGGCTTCTATTTCCTATGCATTATTGGTGTTGACTCCTCGGGGCCGGCAGAGCCACTCACTACCCTTTCGCTGCCGGTAGAAATCCTGGACGGCGCTCCGACAGCCCAACCGAACTTATCAATGTACGCAGGCATCGGAGTGGCACTGGAACAGTCCGAGGCTCAATACCATACCTACACCGTCAAGTTCGGCCCGCTGGAAACGACGGATTGCACTGAAGCGAAAGACTACGAACCCTATAACCAGAAAGGCTACTTGTTGATAAACGAACAACTGCCGCAGAGGTTCTGCAGCATCGCTTACGACAAAATGGGTCAGGCATCCAAGCCCAGGGAAGACCTGCTGAGTTCTACCACAAGCCGGCAAGACACCAGCCCGACACCCTGACAGGGCACCGAGCTGTTTTCGATGAAGGTGCCTACCGAATGCAGATACCGCGATGAGCCATGTAGGCCTTGGCTTCCGGCACGGTGTATTCACCGAAGTGGAAAATACTCGCCGCCAATACCGCACTGGCGTGACCTTCAAGAATGCCGTCGGCCAGGTGCTGCAGGTTGCCAACACCGCCGGAAGCGATGACTGGAATGCCCAGGGCATCGCTGATGGCACGGGTGACACCGAGGTCGAAGCCGTTTTTCATACCGTCCTGGTCCATGCTGGTCAGCAGGATTTCACCCGCCCCGAGGCCTTCCATCTTCTTCGCCCACTCGACGGCGTCCAGGCCCGTGGGTTTGCGCCCGCCATGGGTGAAGATTTCCCAGCGCGGGGTTTCGCCCGGGCCGGAGACCTTCTTCGCGTCGATGGCGACGACGATACACTGCGAGCCGAAGTGCTGGGCCGCTTCGCCGACAAATTCCGGATTGAACACCGCGGCAGTGTTGATGGACACCTTGTCCGCCCCGGCATTGAGCAGGTTGCGGATGTCCTGCACGGTGCGCACGCCACCGCCCACGGTCAGCGGGATGAACACCTGGCTGGCCATGCGCTCGACGGTATGCAGCGTGGTGTCGCGGCCATCGACGCTGGCCGTGATGTCGAGGAAGGTAATCTCGTCCGCACCCTGCTCATCGTAGCGACGGGCGATTTCCACCGGGTCGCCGGCATCACGGATGTTCTCGAACTTGACGCCCTTGACCACCCGGCCGTTGTCCACGTCCAGGCAAGGGATGATGCGTTTGGCCAGCGCCATGGTCAGTCCTCAGCCTTTGTACGAATCGCAGAAAGCTTGTGCTTCAGCGACGTCGAGGGTGCCTTCATAGATCGCACGGCCGGTGATTGCGCCGATGATGCCCGGCGCCTTGGCGTCGAGCAGCGACTTGATGTCACCCAGGTTATGGATACCGCCGGAAGCGATCACCGGGATCTTGGTGGCAGCGGCCAGCGCCGCAGTGAACGGCACGTTGCAGCCCTGCATCATGCCGTCTTTGGCGATGTCGGTATAAACGATCGAGGACACGCCGTCGGCTTCGAACTGCTTGGCCAGATCGATGACTTGTACGGTGCTGATTTCAGCCCAGCCATCGGTGGCGACGAAACCGTCCTTGGCATCCAGGCCAACGATGATTTTGCCAGGGAACGCGCGACAGGCTTCGGCGACGAAAGCCGGGTCTTTCACGGCCTTGGTGCCGATGATCACGTAGCTCACGCCAGCCTTGACGTAGTGCTCGATGGTTTCCAGCGAGCGAATGCCGCCGCCGATCTGGATCGGCAGGTTCGGATAGCGCTTGGCGATGGCCGTGACCACTTCGCCATTGACCGGCTGCCCTTCGAAGGCGCCGTTGAGGTCGACCAGATGCAGGCGACGGCAGCCGCCTTCCACCCACTTGGCGGCCATGCTCACCGGGTCATCGGAAAACACCGTGGAGTCTTCCATGCGGCCCTGGCGCAGACGTACGCAAGCGCCGTCCTTGAGATCGATAGCGGGGATAATCAGCATCTGGCAAACCCTTAAATACGAGTATTCAGCTTGGCTCGGGAATCAGTTTTTCTCGAGCGCCCACAAGTCGCTTTCAATGCTTTCGAACCTTTCTTTAAGGTGCGCCTGCACATCGAAAATCGCCCTGTTGTAATAGTGCGGAGCAATTTCGCGGGTAAACAGGTCAAGAATTTCCGCCGCCTCGAACGAGCCCAGGTCCAGCTCGAAACGTTCCTCCATGAACCGCTGGATCTTGCGGTTCGCTTCACTCTCCTGCTCGGGCGTGAGGGTGAGGATCGGCGGTTTCTTGCGGGCCATTACCAGCGCCCATCCCACGCCGCGAAGTTCTGCAACAGTTGCAGGCCATGGGTATGGCTCTTCTCCGGGTGGAATTGCACGGCGAAGCGCGAACCGTCGGCCAGGGCCGCGGCGAAATCGACGCCATAGTGACCGCTGCCCACCACCTGCCGCGCATTACCGGCGGCGATGTAGTAGCTGTGCACGAAGTAGAAACGCGCCAGGTCCGGAATGTTGTGCCACAGCGGGTGATCCACCGCCTGCTTCACTTCGTTCCAGCCCATGTGCGGGACTTTCAAGTGCTCGCCGTCTTCATGCAGGCCCTTGCCAAAGAACTTCACCTGGCCTGGAAACAGCGAAATGCAATCGACACCGTCGTTCTCTTCACTGCGATCGAGCAAGGCCTGCATGCCCACGCAAATACCGAGGAACGGACGGTCCTGGCTGACTTCGTGCACCAGCTTGTCGAAGCCCAGGCGACGAATCTCGGCCATGCAATCACGAATCGCACCGACGCCGGGGAACACCACCCGGTCAGCTTCGCGAATCACGTCGGCATCGCTGGTGATCAGTACCTTGCCGGCGCCCACGTGCTCGAGGGCCTTGGCCACCGAGTGCAGGTTGCCCATGCCGTAGTCGATAACCGCGACCGTCTGCATTACAGGACGCCCTTGGTGGAAGGCATCTGGCCGGCCATGCGGTCATCGAGTTCCACAGCCATGCGCAGCGCGCGGCCGAACGCCTTGAACACGGTTTCGATCTGGTGGTGGGTGTTGTGCCCGCGCAGGTTGTCGATGTGCAGGGTCACGTTGGCGTGGTTGACGAAGCCCTGGAAGAATTCCTGGAACAGGTCAACGTCGAAGCCGCCGACGGTGGCACGGGTATAGGGCACATGCATTTGCAGGCCAGGGCGGCCGGAGAAGTCGATGACCACGCGCGACAGCGCTTCATCGAGCGGCACGTAGGCATGGCCGTAGCGACGGATGCCTTTCTTGTCGCCGATGGCCTTGGTAAAGGCCTGGCCCAAGGTGATACCGACGTCTTCCACCGTGTGGTGGTCGTCGATATGCAGGTCGCCCTTGCTGACGATGTCCAGGTCGATCAGCCCGTGACGGGCGATCTGGTCCAGCATGTGCTCAAGAAAAGGCACACCAATATCAAACCGGGCCTTACCGGTGCCATCCAGGTTGATCGAGGCTTTGATCTGGGTTTCCAGAGTGTCGCGCTCGACAGACGCCTTACGTTCGGCCATCACCAGCTCCGCAAAATCATTGGGCGAAAAAGGCAGCCATTATAGGGGCGCGAGCGGCAAACAGAAACAAAAGAGGTGACATCACTGACGGGCTGAAGCCCGGGCTGTCGGTGCTAGACATGTGCGTACAAGTCTGTGCCATCACCCAAAACGACTGTGGGAGCGAGCTTGCTCGCGATAGCGGTGGGTCAGCAGACAATGATGTCGACTGACACGCCCCCATCGCGAGCAAGCTCGCTCCCACAAGGTTGGCCCGTCTCCAATGGATTCGGGCCTATCCATATTGTCGCTTAGCGGAACAACACCGCCGTCTTCTGCAGGGTCACCCACACACCCCACGCCAACGGAATGCCCACCACCAGCCAGGCGGCGATCGCCAGGGGCTTGGTGCCCGGTGCGGCTTTCCATTCCAGCGAAGTGGTGCTGTCGGCGCCCTTGTCATGGCCCAGCGCCTGTTCGGCGGCCAGTTCGGCGTCGGTCATGAAGTACTTGTCGGCGACCGGGCGGACCAGCAGGTTGCACAGGAAGCCCAGCACCAGCAGGCCGGCAAGGATGTACAAGGTGATGTCATAGGCCGCGGCACGTTCAACGCCGATGCTCAGCTGATATTCACGCAGGTAGTTCACCAGTACCGGACCCAGCACGCCTGCGGCAGCCCAGGCAGTCAGGAGACGACCGTGGATGGCGCCAACCATTTGCGTACCGAACAGGTCCGCCAGGTAGGCTGGCACGGTGGCGAAACCGCCGCCGTACATCGACAGGATGATGCAGAACGCCGCCACGAACAGCGCGACGCTGCCCAGGTGACCGAGGTTCGGGATCAGCGCGTACAGGGCAAAGCCCAGGGCGAAAAACACGAAATAGGTGTTTTTACGACCCAGGTAATCCGAGAACGAGGCCCAGAAGAACCGACCGCCGATGTTGAACAGGCTCAACAGACCGGTGAAGCCGGCCGCGATAGCCGCGATCTGGCCCAGTTGCACTGCGTCCAACTGACCGAACGGCAGGTCATTGCCCAGCAGCTTGCCGCCGAACACTTCCTGCAACAATGGCGAAGCCATGCCGAGGATGCCGATACCGGCGGATACGTTCAGGCACAGCACCAGCCATACCAGACGGAACTGCGGGGTTTTCCAGGCGACATTCACGTGAACGTGGCGATGGGTGATCATCGCGTTCGCGGCTTTCTTCGGTGCCGGGGTCCAGCCTTCAGGCTTCCAGCCAGTCGGCGGCACGCGGTACGACAAGGCGCCACCGATCATGAACACGAAGTAGATCGCGGCCATGACCAGGAAGCTCTGCCAGACGCCCACGCCCGTCGGCGAAGCGAAATGATTCATCAGCGCCGCAGCCAGCGGAGCACCGACCATCGCACCACCGCCGAAGCCCATGATCGCCATGCCGGTCGCCATGCCGCGCTTGTCCGGGAACCACTTGATCAGTGTCGACACTGGCGAGATGTAGCCCAGGCCCAGGCCGATACCGCCGATCACCCCGGAACCGACCCACATCAGCCAGATCTGATGGGTATAGATACCCAGCGCGGAAATCAGCAGGCCACCGCACCAGCACAAGGCCGATACAACGCCGGCCTTGCGTGGCCCGGCGTGTTCCAGCCAGCCGCCCCAGATCGCTGCCGAGCAGCCCAGGAAGATGAAGAACAGGGTGTAGATCCAGCCGAGCATCGAGATCGGCCAGTCACATTGGGACGAAAAGACTTGCGAGATGAAGCTCATATCCGGCGCACAGGCCACAGGCTTGGTAATCCCCAAGGCTTTGGACAGTGGCAACCAGAACACCGAGAAGCCATAGGCCATGCCTATGCACAGGTGAATGGCCAGTGCGGCCGGTGGAACCAGCCACCGGTTGAAACCCGGCTTGGCGATGATGCGTTCCTTCGAGAGGAACGCTGGCTGGTCGGCGACGCCGCCCGCCGTGATGCTCGTGCTCATTGTGTATCCCCCAGTTATTGGAATGGTTCGTCAGCCACGCATCACCCTCAGCCTTCATTGCACGCAGGCATGGCTGTATTTTCTGGTGAAGCTCCATAGTGTGCGACATCACGTCGCAGAAGGACGGACGAACGGGCAAAGGTTACCATTTGCTCGTGGCAGAAAAACCAAAGTGATATCACCTTTTTCGTGCCATCTGTCTTATCGCACGCTTGCCCGCTTTCTGTAGGGGACTAACGATTTATTTTTTCCGGGGCTGAAACCAGCCCCGTCCCCATGGGTCTTTGTTCGGCAGGCCTGCCGGAAGAACGATCACTCAACGCGCCACAACTCGGGGCGTTATACTCGCGGCTAAATTTTGAACTCAACCTACAAGGATTCGCCCATGAAAGCGTTCGGCAAAATCCTGGGTCTGGTACTTCTCGGGTTGTTGCTGATCATTGTGGCCCTGGGCTTTGCCCTGACCCACCTGTTCGATCCCAACGACTACAAAGAAGAGATCCGCCAGATAGCCCGCGACAAGGCCCACATCGAGTTGACCCTCAATGGCGATATCGGCTGGAGCCTGTTTCCATGGCTGGGCCTGGAATTGCACGACGCCAGCGTCGCGACCTTGGCCAATCCAACCCAACCTTTCGCCGACCTGCAGATGCTCGGTCTTTCCGTCCGGGTCATCCCGCTGCTGCGCCGGGAAGTGCAGATGAGCGATGTGCGCGTCGAAGGCCTGAACCTGCGGCTCAACCGTGACAAGAACGGTCACGGAAACTGGGAAGACATCGGTAAAGCGCCGGCCTCCGCGACGACGGCGAACACCCCGGCACCGACACCGGCCGAACAGCCAGCCCCACCTGCTAGCACCCCGGCAGAAAAACCTGCCCAGCCGACTCGCCTGGACATCGACAGCCTGACCGTGAATAACGCCCGGGTCGAATACACCGACGAGCAGACCGGCAAGCTGTTCACCGCCGAAAGCATCCAGCTGAGCACCGGCCCGGTCCACGACTCCACCAATATTCCGGTGACGCTGACTGCATTCCTGTCCAGCAACCAGCCGGCCGTGCGCGTACGCACCGAAGTGACCGGCGAACTGCGCTTCGAGCGCGCCTTGCAGCGCTACAAGTTCGAAGACCTGAAACTGTCCGGCGAGGCCACCGGCGACCCGTTGCAGGGCAAGACCCTGAACTTCGCCGCCCAAGGGCAACTGTTCCTGGACAAGGCGGCCAACGTCGCCGAATGGACCGGTATCAAGCTGTCGCTCAACCAACTGCGCGCCCTCGGTGAGCTGAAGGTCAACGACCTCGACAAGAGCCCGCAATTGAATGGTGGAATATCGATCGCCCAGTTCGACCTGGCGAAGTTCGTCGACAGCGTCGGCCAGACACTCCCGGCCATGGCCGAAGGCAGCCTGAGCAAGGTCGAATTGGCCAGCCGCATTGCCGGCACGCCAAGCAGCGTCGAATTCAACGACATCAACCTGAAGGTCGACGACAGCCACTTCACCGGCCGTATCGCCGTGGCAGACTTTGCCAAGCAGGCCCTGCGCGTGCAGCTCAAGGCCGACACCTTCAACGTCGACCGCTACCTGCCGCCAAAATCCGCCGAAGCCGACAGTTCCAAGGCGGCCCGTGAGGCTGAAGTCAGCAACACCGAAGCCAGCGCCATGGCCGGTGCCGGCAGCACACCGTTGCCGAGCGCTCCGACCCAGGGTGCCTGGAGTAACGATCGGCTGTTTCCGGTGGAGCGCCTGGGCAAGCTGGACCTCGATGCCGACCTGACCTTCGGGCAACTGACCCTCGATAAACTGCCGATCCAGAACGCCGCGCTCAAGGCCACCGGCCTGGGCGGCCTGCTGACCCTGGAGAACCTGCGGGGCGATCTGTACAGCGGCAACTTCGAAACCAAGGGCACCCTGGATGTGCGCCAGCCTACGCCACAGTTGAGCCTGCAAACCCGCATCAACCGGGTCCCCGCCGAGAAGATCATCGAAAGCCAGGGCAAGAATCCGCCGGTCAAAGGCCTGGTCACGCTCAACAGCGCGATCACCGCCACCGGCAATAGCCAGAAGGCCCTGATCGACAGCCTCAACGGCAACGCCGGGTTCGTCATCAACGATGGCATGCTGCTCAATGCCAATCTCGAACAGCAATTGTGCAAAGGCATCGCTACCCTCAATCGCAAGTCCCTCAGTGGCGAGCCCCGGGGCAAGGACACGCCGTTCCAGCAACTCAACGGCAATCTCACCTTCAACAATGGCGTTGCCCACAACCCGGACCTGAAAGTCCGTATTCCCGGCATGACCGTCAACGGCAACGGCGATATCGACCTGCGAGTGCTGGGCATGGACTACCGCGTCGGCGTCATCGTCGAAGGCGACAAGAGCGACATGCCCGACCCGGCCTGCCAGGTCAACGAGCGCTACGTCGATGTCGAATGGCCGTTGCGCTGCCGCGGTCCCCTGGAACTGGGCGCGAAGGCCTGCCGCCTGGACAACGACGGGCTGGGCAAGGTCGCGGCGAAGCTGGCCGGCGATCGGCTCGGCGATAAGATCGATGAGAAGCTCGGCGACAAGGTCAGCCCCGAACTGAAAGATGCGCTCAAGGGGCTGTTCAAGCGATGAGAGCCGAGCAGTTTTCCACCGCGGTACTGGATTGGTTCGACCGCCACGGGCGTCACGATTTGCCCTGGCAACAAGCCATCTCGCCCTATCGGGTGTGGGTCTCGGAAATCATGTTGCAACAGACCCAGGTCAGTACCGTGCTCAATTACTTTGACCGGTTCATGGCCTCGCTGCCCACCGTTCAAGCCTTGGCCGCCGCGCCGGAGGACGAAGTGCTGCACCTGTGGACCGGGCTGGGTTACTACACCCGTGCGCGCAACTTGCAGAAGACCGCGAAAATCGTCGTCGAGCAGTACGGCGGCGAATTCCCCCGGGACGTGGAAAAACTCACCGAGCTGCCGGGCATCGGCCTGTCCACCGCCGGCGCCATCGCCAGCATCAGCATGGGCCTGCGGGCGCCGATCCTCGATGGCAACGTCAAGCGGGTGCTGGCGCGTTTCACCGCCCAAGAGGGCTATCCGGGCGAACCCAAAGTGGCGAAACAGCTCTGGGCCACCGCCGAGCGTTTCACGCCACAGGACCGCGTCAACGCCTACACCCAGGCGATGATGGACCTGGGCGCCACGCTCTGCACCCGCAGCAAGCCCAGTTGCCTGCTCTGCCCGCTGAAGCAAGGCTGCGAGGCCCATATGCTGGGCCTGGAAACCCGCTATCCGATCCCCAAGCCGCGCAAGGAGGTGCCGAAAAAGCGCACCTTGATGCCCATGCTGGCCAACCACGAGGGCGCGATCCTGCTTTACCGTCGCCCTTCCACCGGGCTGTGGGGCGGGCTGTGGAGCCTGCCGGAACTCGACGACCTCGACGACCTGCAGCACCTGGCCCTGCAACACTCGCTGGAATTGGGCAGCCAACACGAAATGCCGGGCCTGGTGCACACCTTCAGCCACTTCCAGCTGGCGATCGAACCCTGGCTGGTCCGGGTCCGGGAAACCGGCCATCACGTGGCCGAGGCCGACTGGCTCTGGTATAACCTCGCCACCCCGCCGCGCCTGGGCCTTGCCGCCCCGGTCAAAACCTTGCTCGAACGCGCGGCCGCCGTAATGAACGCAGGAGAGTTGCAATGACCCGCACCATCATGTGCCGCAAGTACAAAGAACAACTGGAAGGCCTGGAACGTGCTCCATTCCCGGGCGCCAAGGGCCAGGACATCTACGACAACGTCTCGGCCAAGGCCTGGGGCGACTGGCAGAAACACCAGACCCTGCTGATCAACGAAAAGCGCCTGAACATGATGAACGCCGAAGATCGCAAATACCTTCAGGGCGAGATGGACAAGTTCTTTTCCGGCGAAGATTACGCCAAGGCCGAAGGCTACGTACCGCCGTCCGAATAAGCTGTTCAGCGCGGGGGCGGATCGTAAGCGACGGTAATAATTAAATATTTTTTGAAAACTTGCTTGACGCCCCCCTGAAAAACCCGTTTAATGCGCCCCGTTGCCCAGATAGCTCAGTCGGTAGAGCAGGGGATTGAAAATCCCCGTGTCGGCGGTTCGATTCCGTCTCTGGGCACCAAATACCGAAAACCCCGATCAAGCAATTGATCGGGGTTTTTTATTGCCCGCGTTTCCTTGTGCCACCCGCCAGTCTTTTTTGGGCAGCCCTGATGGACCAGCCAGCATAAGTGTTGCTGCTCGTTTCTGTCTTTGATCGCCGCATCGTGAGCGATTAACCTCTTCCCTCACGCCGATCCTGATGGGCTCTACCATTCCGGAATCGAGTTTGCGTCAAACGCAGTGAAAATTTGCGTCACACGCAGAATCTGCGTAATACTGCCCCCAACAACTAACCCTCGTGACCGGTGTGGCCTGACCATCTGGTTGGAGGGGGAAAAAGCCGGCGCAAGCCGGTTTTTTCGTTTCTGGAGCATGAGATATGCAGGGATCGCCCGAGCTCGAACCTCTGCGCACCCGTATCTACATCGATGGCTACAACTTCTACTACGGTTGCCTGAGGGGAACCGCATATAAATGGCTCGATTTATTGCCACTGTTTGAAAAACACGTCCTGCCATCTGTGCTGATCAAGGACAATGACAACCTCGTCAGACAACCATCACTGCTTGCCGCCCCCTCGATAAAATTCTTCACAGCCAAAATCATCGAATCCGTGGCACGAGCACAGGACTCAGTTTCGTCTCAAGCTCGCTATCACACGGCCTTGCGCAAGCTGTACGGCGAACGCATCGACTTGGTGGAAGGCTACTATGCGGTCAATAGGATGAAGGTGAAAGTTGTCGATTCTCGCCATCCGGATCGCGCCCCTCGTGAATGCGAAGAAATCCAGGCCTGGAAAATCGAGGAAAAGCAGAGCGATGTGAACCTGTCTCTGCACGCGTATCACGACGCGATTACCGGGGCGATTGATCATGCTGTGTTTGTCACAAACGACACCGATATCGCCCCGGCCCTCCAGATGATTCGTACACACACGACTGTCAGGGTGGGTGTCGTTATTCCCACGACCAACCACGAACGAATTCCTAATACCGAGCTAGCCGACACGGCTCATTGGGTGCGTACTCATATCACTCACGCGGAGCTCGCTGCCTGTCAGCTACCTCGAGTAATCCCCGGACGAAAGGCGACGGTAAAACCAGAGTCCTGGTATGCACGTCCCGATTTATTACAACAGGTCCTTGAATTGGTTATTCCCATTCGAGGGAATCGAGGTAAGGCGTTCAAATGGATGGAACAACCTAACATCCACCTGAATGGCTATCGTCCTATCGAGTTGGTAGAAACCGAGGCAGGAACCCAGCAGATATTGAGTTATATCCATGGCTGGATGGCTCATCAAGCCAAACTCCAGGACAGCATGTAGGCGCCAGCGGCATCAGAAGGACATTTGCCAAAGTGCCTGTTGCCGACGATTCCTTTCTCCGCCACACAGACTCAGCTACATTCGTCCGCTCCCCTCCAGCAAGCGAGTCGACATGGACATCACCGGCATTCCCTTCGGCACCACCGATTGGTCAACCATCGAACCCACCGAGCACAAGGGCATCACCGGAACCGCTTATTGGCGCACGCGGCAATTCGGGCATATTCGGGTACGGATGGTGGAATATACAGCCGGTTACCTGGCCGACCATTGGTGCACCAAGGGCCATATCCTGTTTTGCCTCAAGGGCGAGCTCAATACTGAACTCGAAGACGGTCGGCAATTTTTGCTCAAGGCCGGCATGAGCTACCAGGTCGCCGACCAGGCCGAACCTCATCGATCCTCCACTTCATCGGGGGCTACGCTCTTCATCGTGGATTGAGATTCGAAGCGTCCGCGTTGAAGCTGTAGGATAGGTGGCCTTATTTTCCAGCAAGGAACCGACCCATGGCATCGGTCAACAAACAGCAGAAACGAAACCAGCGCGCCAAGGTGAAAGCCAAGCAGAACCGGGTTAAGCGCGCCACTGCGCCGAATGACTTCCTCGACCCGAACGATGAGCGCATCGATCTGGAAACCGTGGACCTATCGGACCTGTTCCAACTGATGGGTGCCGCCGAAAAGATCAGCCAACAGGCCATGTGCACGGCCTTCCTGGGCCATCCACTGCTGGAGTTGGTGCTGGAGCAGGAAGGTGAGGAAGAAGCCACTGACTTCATCATTACCGCCCTGATCGAATATCGCCGCCTGACCACGGGTGTCGATGAGCAGACGGCGCTGGACTGGGTGGAGAGCAAGCAATTCCAGGCTGATTATGTCGCCGCATCCCAGGCTCTGGCGCAAGGTAAGGTCTGAGCAGCGAAGGGACTCGCGCTTGACTACAGGCTGTAGGGATAGCTCCTACGCACCAAGGCCAACGGACATAGGACGGCGTCATCCCCGTCCTGCATAAATCAGTTATTTTTCCCTCCAAGCAATCAGCCCCGTCCGGCATCATCGAGACGTCGCCTGGAGCATCCTTGCGGTCCGCCCCCCCTCAATGGCTGGACACTGCGATGACGCCACTGCTGCCCCAGGATGACCCACAGCTTGCCCCCTTGATCAACGAACTCGGCGAGCTGATTCGTCAGGCTCGCCAGAAGGTCCTGCGAGCCATCGATACGCTCCAGGTACAAACCTGCTGGCAGATCGGCCGGCACATCATCGAGTTCGAGCAGGGCGGCGCCGAGCGGGCGGCTTACGGCGCAAGGTTGCTACCGTCGCTGGCGAAGGTGCTGACGTCGCGGTTTGGGAAGGGATTTGATGCTTCAAATTTGCGCTACATGCGCCTCTTTTATCAGGCGTTTCCAATCTGTGACGCACTGCGTCACGAATTGAGCTGGACTCACTATCGAACGCTGCTACGCATAGAAGATGCGAATGCACGTCGGTGGTACATGAACGAAGCCGTCACTCAAAACTGGTCCACCCGCGCGTTGGAACGCCAGATCGGCACGCTCTATTACGAACGTCTCCTGGCAAGTCGCGACCGACCTGCGGTAGAGCAGGAAGCGGCCATCAATCTTGAGAAACTGGATTTCGGTCCCAGGGACATCGTCAGGGATCCGGTGGTCCTTGAGTTCCTTGGGCTACCCAATACCGGCATGCTGCTGGAAACCGATCTCGAACAGGCCTTGATCGACCAGCTACAAGGCTTCCTTCTGGAACTGGGAAAAGGCTTCGCCTTCGTCGCACGCCAACAGCGCATCAGCACCGAAAGCACAGACTTCTACATCGACCTGGTCTTCTACAACTACCTGCTCAAGTGCTTTGTGATCGTCGATCTCAAGCGCGGCGAGCTCAGCCACCAGGACATCGGCCAGATGGATATGTATGTGCGTCTCTACGATGACCTCAAGCGCGGCCCCGACGACAAACCTACCGTGGGCATCATTCTCTGCGCTCAAAAGGATGAGTCGGTGGTGCGTTATTCCGTGTTGCAGGGCAATGAACAGCTATTCGCCAGCCAGTATCAATTGGTGCTCCCCACCGAAGAAGAGCTGCGCAACGCGCTGGATCGCGAACAGGCACGCCTTGAGGAAGGGGCAATCGGGCGCAGCGACTTCAAGGAATAAAAAGCCGATACCCAATGGTCGCGCACTCAAAAAACCCATGTAAGCTTGATGCGCTTTTTTTCCAGCAACGCGCCACTCAATGAGCTCCATCCCGCATGTCACCGGCCTCTTCCCCCCCTTCCCTGATCCAGACATTGCGGACCGAAACCGCGGAACTGCACGTCGCCCTGGAAAAACGCCTGCCGTTTTTCTCGCCAGATTTGGACCTGGACCTATACCGGCGCTTGATGGCGGCCTACTACGGTTTTTATCAGCCCCTGGAGCAGCGGCTTCACAGGCTGGCGCTGATTCCAACCGGGCTGGACCAATCCTTGCGCATCAAACTCCCGGTATTGCGGGCCGATCTCGCGGCTCTGGGCCTGGATGACGCCGCTATCGAGGCACTACCCACCTGCCAGGCACTGCCACGAATAGACTCCCGAGCCGCCGCCCTCGGCGTTTCCTATGTGTTGGAAGGCGCAACCCTCGGCGGCCAGATCCTGCGGCGCAGGGTGGCCGAGCAGCTCGGTCTTGATGCGTCCAGTGGCGCGGCCTTTCTCAATGTGTATGGCGAACTCACCGGCCGACGCTGGAAGGATTTCCTCCAATACCTGGACGACAGGAACCTTGGCGAGGCCCGGACGCTCGAAGTCACACGCGCCGCCAAGGCGACGTTCACTCATTTTGAACACTGGCTGGACAGCCAAAAGGTACTGTTATGACCCCGGAAAACCAGGAAGCCTTCGAAGAACTGCTGGCCAATTGCGCAGACGAACCGATTCGCTTCCCCGGGGCCATTCAGCCTCATGGTGTGTTGTTGATGCTGTCCGAGCCCGATTTCGTGATCCGTCAGGTCAGCGCCAACGTGTTGCAGTTGATGGCGCACGATCCCCACAGGCTGTTGGGCCAGACCCTCGACGCACTGTTGGGGCTGGAACAGGCCGAGGCGATCCTCGTCGCCTGTCGCGCCGCCCCGGATAGCGACAACGTGCCCGTGGCCATTGTCGTGAACCAGCAGCGCTTTGATGCCCTGGTGCATCGCCATCAGGGGGCCCTGATCGTCGAACTGGAACAGCACCTGAGCGACTATCGCCCCGAAGGCGTCAGCGGCGAGGCCAACCTGGGCCGCATGCTGCAACGCCTGCAAAGTGCAAAAACCCTCCAGGCCCTGTACGAAATCAGCGTGCGGGAAATCCAGGCCATGACCGGTTACGACCGGGTGCTGATCTATCGCTTCGAGGAAGAAGGCCACGGCCAGGTGATCGCCGAGGCCAGCGCACCTTCAATGGAACTCTACAAAGGGCTGTTTTTCCCAGCGTCGGATATTCCCGAACAGGCCCGTGAGCTGTATCGCACCAACTGGCTGCGTATCATTCCCAACGCCGACTACGCACCGGTACCGCTGGTCCCGGAGCTGCGGCCCGATACCCTGGCGCCCCTGGACCTGAGCTTTGCCACATTGCGCAGCGTCTCGCCGATCCACCGTCAGTACATGAAAAACATGGGCGTGCTGTCGTCCATGAGCATCTCGTTGATGGAAGGCGAGCGCTTGTGGGGGCTGATCAGTTGCGGCAATCGCCAGCCATTGCTGGTGCCCCATGAAATGCGCATGGCCTGCCAGACTATCGGCCAGGTGCTGTCGCTGCAGATCAGCGCCATGCAGGCCCTGGAACTCACCCGGCAACGGGACGCCAAGTTGGAAGACCTCAAGGTCCTCGCCACTGCCATGGCCGAGTCCAGCGACAATGTCTTCGATGGCTTGTCCCACGAGCCGCAACGCCTCATGGACCTGACAGGGGCCAGCGGTGTGGCGATTTTCGAGAACAACAAGCTGCATCGCCACGGCCAATGCCCAGAACCTGAGCAAATCCGCGAGCTGCACAAATGGATTCTGGAAACCGGCCAACCGGTGTTCGCCCACCACAACCTGGGCAGCGTCTTCGCACCTGCCAAGGCTTATCAGGATGTGGCGAGCGGCGTGTTGGCGATCCACCTGCCCAAACCGGTGGAAAACGGCGTGCTGTGGTTCCGTCCCGAAGTGAAGCAAACCCTCCAATGGAGCGGCGACCCGCAAAAACCCCTGGCCGTGGAAAACAGCGAGACCGGCCTGCGCCTGCGGCCCCGGACATCTTTCGAGATCTGGAAAGTCGAAATGGCCGGCATCAGCACCCAATGGACCCATGGCGATCTGTTCGCCGCCAACGACCTGCGGCGCTCGGCCCTGGAAAACGACCTGGCCCGCCAGGTGCAAAAGGAACGCCAGGCCGTGCAAGCCCGCGATGAGCTGGTGGCCGTGGTGTCCCATGACCTGCGCAGCCCGATGACGGTCATTTCCATGCTCTGCGGCATGATGCAAAAGGCCTTCAGCTCCGACGGCTCCCACAGTTCCAAACGAATCTCTTCCGCCATCGATACCATGCAGCAGGCCACCAGCCGCATGAACGCGCTGCTGGAAGACCTGCTCGACACCTCGCGCATCGATGCCGGGCGCTACACCATCAATCCCCAGCCGATGAATGTCAGCCAGATCTTCGAAGACGCCTGTTCGCTGCTGACACCGCTGGCCACCGCCAAGGCCATCGACATTTCCTTCCATGCCGAACCCAACCTGCGGATCAACGCCGACCCCGAGCGGCTGTTCCAGGTACTGTCCAACTTGATCGGCAATGCCATCAAGTTCACGCCGCAACAGGGCTCGGTGGGGATCAGTGCGATGTCCGTCGGTAACGAGATCGTGTTCAGTGTCCGCGACACCGGTGAAGGCATTGCGCCAGAGCAATTGCCTCATGTTTTCGAGCGCTACTGGACGACCAAGGAAGGCAACCCGAACGGCACCGGGCTGGGGCTGTACATTTCCAAGGGGATTGTCCAGGCCCATGGCGGTAAACTGCACGCCGAAAGCCGGCCAGGCCAGGGCAGCGAATTCCGCTTTACCGTGCCGAAAATCGACTGAGCCGGGCACCGTCCCCTAACGAATTGGAAACCGAAGCCCAATGGCCTCATTGAACAAACAGCAAAAACGCGCCAAGCGCGCCAAAGACAAAGCCAAGCAAATCCGCATGACCGGGCGCAAATCGATCCCGATGTATGGCGACCCGGCCCACGCCACCGCCCAGCCTCCGGTCTACGTGCTGGAATTGTTCGCCAAGTTGCGCGACGCCGAGGCCGTCAGCCGCAGTGAAATGCTTGATACGCTGCTGGCAAATGTTAGCGAAATGATCATCGAACGCCCGGGTCTGCTCGACCTGAAAAACGCCGAAAACGAAAGCATGGCGGCGACCAACCTGGCCGCCGACATGTTGGTGGACTACCGCATGTGGGTCGATGAGATGGACCGCGAGACCGCCCAGCGCTGGCTTAGCACACCGGAGTTCATCAAGGACTTCAGCGAGGCGCTGGACCGCTATCGCCAAGTCCTGGAAAAAGAATCCGCCGCCGAATAAGCCGGCCGGCTATTCGTCACTGTTCCAATGGAACACCAGTTTGCGCGCGGCCCCGCTGCCTACCTCAGCCGTGTCGCGCCGCGCTTCACCATTGCGCGTCGCCACCACGTTGTACTTGCCCGGTGGCAGTTGCACATAAACCAGCGGCCCTGCATCGCTGAGGGTCAGCACTATTTCTCCCGATACCTTTTGCACGGTCACGTCCACGTCCGGGACGTATTTGTTTTCCGGGCCGATCGCAAAGGTCATGTGCAAGTTGTAACCCTGGGCCTGCTCGATGGCCCGGGCTTCGTCCTCGCCGATGCCGCCGGACAGGTAAGTGATGCCGTTCTGCTGCATGGGTTGGACTTGGACGCCTGTGTTGTCTACAGGAGCGAGGTCGGTGGCGTTGAGCATGACGGGAAAAAGCAGCGCGCCTAGCACGACGAGGCAAAATAGCGACTTCATGACAACAACTCCTGATATGGGACGCCTCTTCGTTTGATCGATTTATGAACACCGACGTTCAGACCGATTGGAAGTTGAGGCGAATGCCAATCGGAATAGGCACGCTCATCCGGTTAACCCTTCCAACCCCCGCCCAAAGCTGGCACCATCGCGCCTTTTTTTACGCGACTCCCCGGGGCTTTCACCGGTAAACAAGGTTAAAACGGCCGTTCGGTTGTTGATGGCGCGACAGTCTGCTGTGCCGATGCGACAACCTGCCGCACATCACCGGTTTACCGCCCGTCGCGCTGTTGGCGGCCATTCGGACGCATGCTAGCTTGGCCGCCTCGCCAAGGAAGGCTGCCAACAGCAAGGGAGCACATACCATGAGGACCGCACATGGCCCAGGCCACGCCCGCGCTTGAAATCCGCAATTTGCACAAACGCTACGGACAGCTGGAGGTGCTCAAAGGCGTCTCGCTGACCGCCCGCGACGGCGATGTGATCTCGATCCTCGGATCCTCCGGGTCCGGCAAGTCCACATTCCTGCGCTGCATTAACTTGCTGGAAAACCCCAACCAGGGCCAGATCCTGGTGGCTGGCGAAGAGCTCAAGCTAAAGGCCGCGAAAAACGGTGAACTGGTGGCCGCCGATGGCAAACAGATCAATCGCCTGCGCAGCGAGATCGGTTTTGTCTTCCAGAACTTCAACCTTTGGCCGCACATGAGCGTGCTCGATAACATCATCGAAGCCCCGCGCCGGGTGCTTGGCCAGAGCAAGGCCGAAGCCGTCGAAGTGGCCGAAGCGCTGCTGGCCAAGGTCGGTATCGCCGACAAACGCCACGCCTACCCGGCCGAGCTGTCCGGCGGCCAGCAGCAACGCGCCGCCATCGCCCGCACCCTGGCGATGCAGCCCAAGGTGATTCTGTTCGACGAACCCACCTCCGCCCTTGACCCGGAAATGGTCCAGGAAGTACTTAGTGTGATCCGCGCCCTGGCCGAAGAAGGACGCACCATGCTGCTGGTCACCCATGAAATGGGCTTCGCCCGTCAGGTTTCCAGCGAAATCGTGTTTCTTCATCAAGGCCTGGTCGAGGAGCAAGGATCGCCACAGCAGGTCTTCGAGAACCCGCTTTCGGCGCGCTGCAAACAATTCATGTCCAGCAACCGCTAACGGAGCAGTACACATGCAGACCTACAAGAAATTCCTCCTGGCCGCAGCGGCCAGCCTGGTCTTTTCGGCCAGCGCCATGGCGGCCGAAAAGCTGAAGATGGGCATCGAAGCGGCCTATCCGCCGTTCAACAACAAGGACGCCAGCGGCCAGGTCGTGGGGTTCGATAAAGACATCGGCGACGCCCTCTGCGCCAAGATGAAAGTCGAGTGCGAAGTGGTCACTTCCGACTGGGACGGAATCATCCCGGCCCTGAACGCCAAGAAGTTCGACTTCCTGGTCTCGTCGCTGTCGATCACTGAAGAACGCAAGCAGGCCGTGGACTTCACCGACCCGTATTACTCCAACAAACTGCAATTCATCGCGCCAAAAAATGTCGACTTCAAAACCGATAAAGCCTCACTCAACGGCAAGGTCATCGGGGCACAACGCTCCACCCTCGCCGGCACCTGGCTGGAAGATGAAATGGGCAGCGACATCACCACCAAGCTTTACGACACCCAGGATAACGCCTACCTGGACCTGACCTCCGGCCGCGTCGACGCGATCCTGGCGGACAAATACGTGAACTACGACTGGCTGAAAACCGATGCTGGCCGTGCTTACGAATTCAAGGGCGACCCGGTGGTGGAAAGCGACAAGATCGGTATCGCCGTGCGCAAGGGTGATCCGCTGCGCGACAAGCTGAACGCTGCCCTGAAAGAAATCGTGGCCGACGGCACCTATAAAAAGATCAACGACAAGTACTTCCCGTTCAATATCTATTGATATTGACGTGCCTGGCCGGCGCAGCTCTCTGGCAGCGCCGGCCCTTAGCAAAGCCTGCCGCGATATGAATTCCTACCCATGATGATCGATCTCTACGGATTCGGCCCGGCGCTTGCCGCCGGCGCGCTGATGACCGTCAAGTTGGCGCTCACGGCCCTCTGCCTGGGGCTGGTACTCGGCCTGCTCGGCGCCCTGGCCAAGACCTCGCCGCACAAGCCGCTGCAATGGCTGGGCGGCACCTATTCGACACTGGTTCGCGGCATCCCGGAATTACTCTGGGTACTGCTGATCTATTTCGGCACCGTCAACCTGATGCGTGCCCTGGGTGAGTATTTCGGCAACCCCGACCTCGCCCTCGATGCCTTCGCCGCCGGGGTCATTGCCCTGGGCCTGTGCTTTGGCGCCTACGCCACCGAAGTGTTTCGCGGCGCGATCCTGGCGATCCCCAAGGGCCACCGCGAGGCCGGCGTCGCCCTCGGCCTGTCGAAGTGGCGGATCTTCACCCGGTTGATCATGCCGCAAATGTGGCGCATCGCCCTGCCTGGCCTGGGCAACCTGTTCATGATCCTGATGAAGGACACCGCGCTGGTCTCGGTGATCGGCCTGGAAGAAATCATGCGCCATGCGCAAATCGGCGTGACCGTATCCAAGCAACCGTTCACCTTCTATATGGTCGCCGCCTTCATGTACCTGGGCCTGACGGTGCTCGCCATGATCGGCATGCACCTGCTGGAACGACGCGCCGCCCGTGGATTTACCAGGAGCACCCAATGAACTGGGACATCATCATCAAGTGGCTGCCGAAGCTGGCCCAAGGCGCCACACTGACCCTGGAACTGGTGGCCATCGCCGTGATCGCCGGACTGCTGCTGGCGATTCCACTGGGCATCGCCCGCTCTTCGCGCCTGTGGCAGGTGCGGGCATTGCCCTACGCCTACATCTTCTTTTTCCGTGGCACGCCGCTGTTGGTCCAGCTGTTCCTGGTCTACTACGGCCTGGCGCAATTCGATGCCGTGCGCAGCAGTGCGCTGTGGCCGTACCTGCGGGATCCGTTCTGGTGCGCCACGGCCACCATGACCCTGCACACGGCCGCCTACATCGCGGAGATCCTGCGCGGCGCGATCCAGGCCATCCCCCGTGGCGAGATCGAAGCCGCGCGGGCCCTGGGCATGTCTCGGCCCAAGGCGCTGTTCTACATCATGCTGCCTCGCGCCGCGCGCATCGGCCTGCCGGCCTACAGCAACGAAGTGATCCTGATGCTCAAGGCCAGCGCCCTGGCGAGCACCGTGACCCTGCTGGAACTCACCGGCATGGCCCGCACCATCATTGCCCGGACCTATATGCCGGTGGAGATCTTCTTCGCGGCGGGCATGTTCTACCTGCTGATGTCCTTCGTCCTGGTTCAAGGTTTCAAGCAACTGGAACGCTGGTTGCGTGTCGATGCCTGCCAAGGACGCTGATAGCGGCGTTCTGACGGGCGAGGCACTGCTCGCCCGCTTCACGGCGTTAGACGCTTTTCTTACGGCGCACCAGGCGCTGTGGAAACCACGCCCATTCACCTATCTACATCTGCCTTGGGAAACGTCCTACCCGGAATTGGCCCAATGGCTACGCCAGCGATCGCTGGAAGCTGCGGAAAACGATCATCACCAGCCATGGTTGATGGAAGACGCGCCAGCGCCCTTCCCGGAACTGGCCGCTACCTCTCGCGCGTTGAGTGCTGTCGCAGCATTACCCGACAGCACGCTCGAAGCGCCAAGCCATCGCCTGAACGTCGACGTGCCCGGGCGCAAATGGCAACAGATCGAAGCCTTCGCCTGCCGCCTGCGCTTCACCACCCCGCCGACCCACTGGCTCGATTGGTGCGCCGGCAAAGGCCACCTCGGTCGGCGCCTGCTGCACGATGAGCAGCAACTGACCTGCCTGGAGTACGATCCTACGCTGGTCGCCAGCGGCCAATTGTTGAGCCAACGCCATCGCCTGCCCGCCACGCACCTGCAACAAGATGTGCTCGCGGCGGACGCGGCCCAGGTACTGCATCCGGAACATACCCCCGTGGCCCTGCACGCTTGCGGCGACCTGCATGTGCGCCTGATGCACCTGGCCAGCGCCGCGGGCTGTGCACAACTGGCTATCGCGCCATGCTGTTACAACCGCATCAGCAGCGAGCGCTATCAAGCACTGTCCGACGCAGCCAAAGTCTCTGCCCTACAGCTATCACTCGACGATCTCGGCCTGCCGCAAGCCGAAACCGTCACCGCTGGCGCGCGTGTAAGAAGACAGCGGGACCAATCCATGGCCTGGCGCCTGGGTTTCGACCTCCTGCAGCGGCAGATCAGAGGGTGCGACGACTACCTGCCCACCCCGTCATTGCCCAGCGCCTGGCTGGAAAAATCCTTCGCCCAGTACTGCACCGATCTGGCGGCCCTGAAAGACTTATCCACAGTCGGCACGCCTGATTGGGTCGCTCTGGAAGCAGCAGGTCACCAGCGCCTGGCCGAGGTGCGCAACCTGGAGTTGCTGCGAGGCCTTTTCCGACGGCCACTGGAGCTTTGGCTGGTGCTGGACCGAGCACTTTTCCTCTCGCAAAAGGGCTACGACGTTCGCCTCGGCACCTTCTGCGAAACCCCACTGACGCCGCGCAATCTGCTGTTGCTGGCAGAACGTTACTGAGACGAAACAGCCTGTGGATAACTCTGTTGATGAAATAAACTCGGATCCAAGAAATCCGTGATTTCCTGACCGAATCAGCATTGGTCATTTTTTGTTCACATGGATAAAAAACCATGAAAACAGGTATTTGCGACGAAACGCGAAAGCGGTCACAAAATCGCAAGATGCCCCGCACGCCATCCTGCCTGTTGTGCATAAGCGTCTAAGCAAAACGACATAACCGCCGAATTCAGTGCTGCCCCGCGCCAATAATTGCGTCCACCGCGCCCGTGCTATACAACAGCCCCACGTATCGTGATTGACACCATGCCGACACACTCAAGGACAGGCCGTGACGTTCATTTCCTACGCACAAAACTTCGAAGACATACGCCTGTGGCGCGCCCTTCAATCGGTGGAAAACGGCTTTTACCTCGACGTCGGCGCCAACCATCCGACAGATGATTCGGTCACCCGCGCGTTTTACGACCGCGGCTGGCGCGGCATCAACATCGAACCGGTGCCAGCCTACCACGACGCACTCTGCCAACAACGCCCGTACGACATCAACCTGCAATGCGTGGCCGGCGAAAACGCCGACAGCCTGACTTTCTACACCATCGCCGACACAGGCTTATCCACAGTAGAAACCAGCGTCGCCCAACAACACCGCGACGCCGGCATGGACGTGCGCACCCAGACAGTCCAATCCCGCACCCTGGCCTCCATCTGCGAGCAATACGCCCAGGACCGCGCCATCCACTTCCTGAAAATTGACGTCGAAGGCCATGAAGAAACCGTGCTGCGCGGCATGGACTTCAGCCGCTGGCGCCCTTGGATCATCCTCATCGAAACCCCGTGGGCCCGCGACCAGACCTGGGAAAACCTGATAACCGACGCCGGCTATAAATCCATCCTGTTCGACGGCATCAACACCTACTACCTCGCCGAAGAACACCTGGCCCTCAAACCCGCCTTCGACATCCCCCCGTGCAACCTCGACGGCTTCCAGCTCTGCAAAGGCCACAAATTCAGCCACCCCATCGACGATGCAGACCTACAGCTCAGCGCCGCACTGCAACGGGCGGAACAGGCCGAAGCCCAACTCCACGCCATGCAAAACAGCCGCGCGTGGCGAGCCTTGCAGAAAGTACGCGCCCTGCTGCGCCGCGCTTGAGCATGGGTCGTGCAAAAATAGTCAGAATTCAGGGGTTTACAGAACGCGCCCAATCGCTATAATCGTCGCCCACACGCCGGTATAGCTCAGTTGGTAGAGCAACTGACTTGTAATCAGTAGGTCCCGGGTTCGACTCCTGGTGCCGGCACCACATTAGGCTCCATTGCATTCCACCGAATACTCTGGAAGCCCCGAAAACCCGCCCTTTGGCGGGTTTTTTCGTTCCAGGACCCTCCGTCGGGATCCAACAAAATCCCCCTTCCCCGAGGGTATGTTAGGGGTACTGCGATTTCCCGGTCAGGAGCGCGTACCCCTATGCCACGTCTAGCGATCCCCCTCAGCGACCTGCAATGCCGCACGGCCAAAACCCGCGAACACGCCTACAAACTGTTCGACGGCGGCGGCATGTACCTTTTCGTCAAACCCAATGGCGTGAAGACCTGGCGCTTGAAATACACCAAGCCCAGTGGCAAGGAAGGTACGCTCATCATCGGCAATTACCCCATCGTTACCCTTTCCGTCGCACGACGTAAGCGCGATGAAGCCAAGGCGTTGTTGCTCGACAACCTCGACCCAATGGAAGAAAAGAAGAAGGCCAAGATCGTAGCCCAGCGGGCGGCACTGCTTTTCGAAACCGTTGCTCTGGAGTGGCACGCCGACATGTCCCGTCGCTGGACCGAAGGCCACGCAAAAACCGTAATGAGCCGACTGCGCACCCACGTCTTCCCGCTGATCGGCCAACGCCCCATCGCCGAACTCGATACCCACGACCTGCTAGAGATCACCCAGCGCATCAAGGAACGCGGCACCATGGATGTGGCGTTAAGGGTACAGAACTACTTATCCACCATCATGCGCGGGGCCAAAAGGGCTCGGCAGATCACCATGAATCCTGCACTGGATCTGGCAGGCTCGATTCACGCGCCGCGCACAATCCATCGCCCGGCCCTCTCCCTCAACCGTCTACCCGAGCTTCTACACCGTATCGACAACTACAACGGCCGCGAGCTGACGCGCCTCGCCGTCCTGTTGACGCTGCATGTATTTGTCCGCTCCAGCGAACTGCGCTTCGCGCGATGGAGTGAGTTCGACTTCCAACGCGCCATGTGGGAAATCCCCGATACCCGCGCACCGATTGAAGGGGTACGCAACTCCACACGCGGGACCAAAATGAACGGCGACATTCAAATGGTTCCGCTCTCGCCGCAGGTCATCGAAATACTGGAGCGCCTGCGCAGCCTCAGTCGTTTTTCAGAGTTAGTGCTACCGGGAGACCACAAGTACTGGAAGCCCATGTCCGAGAACACGGTGAACACCATGCTCCGCAACGTCGGCTATGACACCAGCAAGGACGTGTGCGGCCACGGCTTCAGGACCATGGCCTGTAGCGCCCTGCTGGAGTCCGGGTTATGGACCGACGCAGCCATCGAACGGCAAATGAGTCACAAGGAACGCAACCGCGTGCGCGCCGCTTATATCCACAAGGCCGAATTCCTCGAACAGCGTCGGCTGATCATGGCGTGGTGGAGCAACTACATCGACGCCAACCGCCATGGGCATGTGACGCCCCACGAATTCGCTCACCCGGTCGGCGACAACATTACAGCCCTACAAAATAGCCGTGGCGCATCCAAACGTGGGTAAGCCAAAGAGATCACCGCAGTCCGCCCTTCCACGCGGGTCCATCCAAGCGGGGCTGCAAAGCCGCCCTGCTTGGATGGACCTCATTTAAAAAATCTAAAGCCCACGCAAACTGTCTGTGGAAAACCACTGATTTCCACTGGTGGATAATTTCATCCACAGCCGCAGAACTCCCGGAAATTCGAGCCTTGACCCGAATTATCCACAGGCGTAGAAAAGATCTGGCAAAGCGCTGTCGTTGACAGCGACCCAGGTAGCCAGGACCTTTAAGGCTACGCCACACCGTGGTGGTTCTCCCCAAGTGCGTTTAGCGTCCGGCAGCACGCACGGTCACTACCCATGTGATGGATGCCACTTCTACTCATGGCCCTCGTGCGCCAGATGCCCCTTTACTTCGCTGCCCTGCAGCAACCTATCCGCTTGGCCATTTCATTGCGCCAACCTGCGCCCGTCTCTTTCTTCCGGAAAGAGACGGGCGCTACTACCACTGCTGCAGCCCAACTCGTACAAGGCTTTGCGGCATTCCCCCTCGTGACAATCGGCGTGACAAACACCGAAGTTACCAGCAACAGCGATGCCGATGATGGTGCCGCAGCCCACGGAATGGACTGCACCTGACTGACAGTCAGGTATGCCCCGGTCGTCGCCTCACTGCCTTCACCCGACTCAGGATCTCGCGGCGCTGGTCTCGTCAGCCAGTGCAGCCTCCACCCGCCCACTTCTGCGGAAGTGCTCAGGAGGCCAGATTATGAGATGCCTAAGCTCCCGGTCGTAAAGAGCCGCCAGTCCCGCGTTAGTGGACAACCCTCACAGGTCGCAGGGGCCTTGATCCCTGATAACACTCAGCATTCTTGGCGGGATGACGTGGGGAAGGTTTCGAAGGTTTGGCTTCGAGAGGAATATGGTCATGGGATTAGTAGCTAGACGAGATGGGCGCAATTTTGGCTATGGCCGGCAACTGAGCTTTGCAGGACCGCAGGCACTGAAAGACCTGTTTGGCGGCGGGCATTACGGCACGGTCAAGGCGCACAGTGATCGGTGGCAAGCGTTTGTACGCTGGTGTCGGTCGGAGGAAGGGCCGGGGTTTAACGATGCGCGGCAAATTAATTGGCAGACCTTGCTGGACTACGCCGGACATCTGCGTCAGCAAGTTGACCAAGGTGAGCTCGCCATCGCCACCGCGCTAAACCGGTTGTCCAGCGTCAACCGGACCATGGCCGCGCTTCGCGGTGATCAGTATGTGAAAGTGCCGAGTCCGAGCAAGGCGCTGGGAATGCGGCGCACCAGCGTTCGTTGCTCGGTGCCACAAGGCCAAGACCGCGAACACGTGAAGCGGATCGTAGAGGTACTTTGCAAACATCAGCAGCCGCGCACCGCGGCCATCGCTAAGTTAACGCGAGCCACTGGCATGCGTCTGCGCGAAGCGATTCTGGCCGACCTACCGCGACTCAAGCGTGAAGCCGAACACTACGACAAGATCAACATCCAGGACGGCACCAAAGGCGGCCGATCCGGTGCGTCAGCACCTCGCTGGATTACGGTAGATGACCATATTCGAGAAGCTCTGAGGTTTGCCGAACAGGTTTCGCCCGATGGTGGCCGCAACCTGCTGGCACCGAACGAAAGCTACCTCGATTTCTTGCAGGGGATCGTCCGCCCCGCCCGAGATATCCTCCATACGCACAACTTCAAAGGCTTCCACGAACTGCGCGCGGCTTATGCGTGCGAACGCTATGAGCAAATCACCCGCCATCCCGCCCCCATCAACGGAGGCCATTGCTATCAACTCGACCGACGCCTAGATCAGGATGCCCGAGTACAAATCAGCTATGAGCTGGGGCATGGCCGTATCGACGTGGTGTCGGCTTACATTGGTGGTCGAGCATGAGCAAGCCATTCGATATGGAGCTGTTCCTGTCAGGCGTCCTGACCGGGTCGCATACCACCCGCCAACGCCACCTACGTCAGGCGAAGGCTATCCAAACAGCAATCGCTGAGCGCTGGCAACGCGACAATCCATGGACTTGGCAAAGAAAACACCTGGCGTGGTTTTTGAATCACCACCTAAACCAGCACGCTGAATCGACGCGGTATTACTATTTGCTGACCATGCAATTACTCACTCATCGCTTAGGAAAACCCTTTCAGTTCAACCGCTAAACGAATGTCAGAAGACGGCCGAGGCTGTGTAAAAACGTTTTAGCGCAGGATTGAGGTTCAGAACCAGAACGGAAATCGCGTTCCTACGCAAATTTCAGGTCTGCTGATTAACCAAGGACTGCCAGATTTTACGTAGCGACGCAGACTTTAAAACGGTGCCTGCTTATTTACACAGCCTGGGCCAGAAGCGGACGTCCAGGAACGACTGCTTCCGGTCGATTCTGTTGAAAAAGTCGGCCATGGTTTGCGCAGCAGAAAAGTATGCGTCCGAGATTTAAATCTTTGCTTTCGGCAGAGGCTTCCGGACGCAGACTTTACGTAGCAGCGTGCAAAAAAGGCGATTTAACCAGTGAATGACCAGACTGTTTGGGCGAACCGACTTTTCAACAGAATCGGCCAAAAGCGGTCATCGAGTGACTACAAAAGCAGAGGCGATCCAGCATGGCCGGGGATGTCTACCGGAGCGGGGGTAGTCACTTCTTTCATGACGGACTGCAAAGAATCATGTACGGCGTATGGAGATGCCCTTGACGACAATACTCACCCATTGCGCCCACAACTGCTCCATTCCGTTTTGACTTATAGGAGTTGCATCCGCCCGCCAAGACAAGCTCAGGATGCCATTTGCAGCTGCCCATAACGAGGTGGCAGCCAGGCATGGGTCTATCGTGGGGTCAATGGTGCCGTCAGCTATGCCATCGCGTAAGGCTGCTTCCATCTTGCTGTTCTGGTGCCTTATCAAATCGCTCATTCGCGCGACCGCTTCAGGCTCATTGGGGGGATCTGCGAGCAGGCGGAACTCATTTGGCCGCTCACAAGCGAAGCGAAAATAACCCTGTGCAACGATCCAAAGTCGCTCCATGGGCGTCCCGGCAGCCGCATAAGCTGCGTCCATGTAAACCTTGTTTTCCTCAAAGGCCCGTTCAGCAACAGCCATAAGCAAAGCTGATCGCCCGCCAATCCTGTTGTAGATGGTCTGCACCGCAATATCTGCCCGTTCAGCTACGGCCTCGAGAGTAAAAGCGGCCGCTCCGCCCTCCAAAAGCAAGGCTTCGGCATTCTGGATTATCGCTAGCCGCGTGGCTTCAGCCTTGCGCTGGGTGCGAGTGGGAGCGGGAGCGGGAGTAGAGGGCGTGGAATTTGTCATGGCGCGAGTATACACGACGATTGGTTGTTGTATGTTCATCCAAAAGTGGAATAGCATCAAAAAAATAACAAAGGTACCCGCCATGTTCCAACGTCTCGATGTCTCTTTTCCATCCGGCGACGCAAGGTGCGCCGCTTGGCTGTACCTGCCAGAACAACCTAAGCCACATCCCGTCATCGTGATGGCTCACGGCCTGGGTGGCGTACGAGAAATGCGCCTAGAAGCGTTTGCCGAGCGCTTCTGTGAGGCCGGATACGCATGCCTGGTGTTCGACTACCGCAACTTTGGTGCAAGCCAAGGCGAACCTAGGCAACTGCTGGACATCAAGCGTCAGCAGGAGGATTGGCGATCAGCCGTTGCCTATGCTCGAACCCATGACGATTTGGATGCCGCAAAGGTAGTCCTATGGGGCACTTCGTTTAGCGGCGGGCACGTGATCTACACCGCAGCGGCTGATGCAAAGATCGCAGCTGTGATGGCCCAGTGCCCTTTTACTGATGGGTTGGCGTCATTACTAAAGGTCGACCTGTTCACTTCGCTCAAATTGACCGCATGGGGTGTCGCCGACGTGGCTTGCTCTCTAATTGGTGCCGGGCCTGTAACCGCCAAATTAGCTGGGCCAAAGTGGTCTGCGGCGCTTATGACCGCACCGGATGCGGAGTCTGGGTATCTTGGATTGGTACCCGCTAAATACCCTTTCAAGAATTACGTAGCGGCTCGATTTGCGCTGGCTATCGGGCTCTATAGGCCGGGGAAAAAGACCCCGAAGCTTCTTTGCCCAATTTTATTTTGCATCTGCGAAACAGATAGCGTCGCACCTACAGGCCCCACATTGCGCCATGCCAAAAGGGCTCCTGACGCTGAAATTCATATGTGCAAGGAAGGACATTTCGACATCTATGTCGGGGAGGCCTTCGAGCATGTCATCCAGAAGCAAATTTCCTTTCTAAAGCGTCGCGTCTCACGCGGAGCCGCACGCTTCCACGCTGCATGACTTAGCGCCATCGCTGTCTGCCCAACAATAACAATATCGAGATATGAACATGTTTCATTTGCAGGATAAGGTCGTATTAATTACTGGCGCGGGCGGAGGCATTGGTGCCGCAACCGCTCGAGCAATGCATGCCGTCGGCGCGAAGGTTGTACTGCTGGACGTAACAGAAAACGCTATCCAAGAGCTTGCAACGGAGCTTGGCCCACGAACTCTAGCGATATTCGCGAGCGTCACCTCCCGCGAAGATTTGGATCGAGCGGTTGCGAGGGCTGTAGAGACCTTTGGTGGAATCGACGTCGTGTTCGCTAATGCGGGTATCGCCTGTGATCCGCCCACGACCATCAGAAATATGGACGAGGCGACATTCGAACGAGTCGTTGAGGTCGACCTATTGGGTGTTTGGCGGACGGTGCGTGCGTGTCTGCCCCAGATTTGCGCCCGCAATGGTCATGTCCTAGTCACGTCATCCGTATATGCGTTCGTCAATGGGGTGGTGAATGCGCCCTACGCCATGTCCAAAGCTGGTGTAGAGATGTTCGGCCGCTCTCTTCGGGCTGAACTTGCAGGGACAGGTGCTACTGCAGGTGTTCTTTACCCAGGTTGGGTATCGACAGCGATCGCCAAGAGCGCTTTTGGGGGGAATGCAGAAGCCACTGAGCTTGTGAAGCTGGCGTACCCAAGTGTGTTGAGAGCGCCTATTCAGCCAGCGAGAATCGCGGAGGCAGTCGTCAAGGGGGTTCAGACTCGTTCTGCCCGAATTAACTGTCCGCGCCGGTGGATCCCCATTTCTATTCTTCGAGGGATCTTTAATCTGCTCACGGATTTGACTTTGGACCGTGATAAAAGAATTCATGCGCTGATTCGCAAGATGGAAAAATAACTGCCCTGTGCAGATAAACTGATTTATTACTCTCAGTGCCAAGCTCAGAGGGCAGTCAGCAAGTTTGCTCCGCTTAAGCGGCTTACACATGGACATTAAGATGAACAATAAACCTACTATATTCATCACAGGCGCGGGCAAAGGAATTGGTGCCGAAACGGCCTTGTTTTTTGCTAAGCAGGGATACCGAGTCGCAGCGACAGACATCAGTGAGACAGACCTTGTCATGCTGAAAAAGAAACTTGGTGGAAGTCATTTCTATCGTCGTCTAGATGTTACTCAATCTGATGAGTTTGCCGCCGTGTTAAGTGAGTTTGCGTCCGAGAGCGGCGGTGCCATTGATGTGCTGTTCAACAACGCAGGCATAGCCTTCATCGATGATTTTGAGAAAGTGACTCTTGAGAAACACCTCTCGGTCACCGATGTCAATGCTAAGGGGATACAGATTGGTGCCTTCCATGCGCTCCCGTACCTTAAGGAAAGCGCGGAGCCGGCGATGATTAACATGTGTTCCCTCAGTTCTGAATATGGCGTACCAAGCGAGGCATCATATTCAGCCAGCAAGTTTTGGGTAAAAGGATTTACTGAGGCCTTAAACATCGAGTGGGATCGATACGGGATTTATGTATGTGACGTGATGCCAAATTTTGTGGCTACGCCAATGATGGATGCGGCACATGGAAATATCGTCGACTCGGTAGGTATTCATCTAAAAGCCAGCGATGTTACTGCAACAGTATGGAAAGCCGTGCAGAACCGAAGGGGCGTTCATTGGGAAGTTGATACCTGGCGTCCTCGACTGATGCGTGCCGTGACTAAATTTCTGCCACAGCGCACGCGCAGAGCCATTATTAAGAATCTGTCGGGCTATTAGTTAAATACCTTCTAGTCTCCATCAACTTGGTATCCGTTACGGAGAAGGGGTCATCATATATAGCTTCTAGCCACCGAACAATCTAACTCTGGCAATAATAGTAGTAGGAGAACTGGATCAACGAACAGTTCTCCGGTGAGGCGCCCTTGCCTGCAATAAGTAAAGTGTTGCCGATCGGTAATAGAAACCTTGGAGCGGATTCAAGCCCCTTCTTATCTTCTGCCCGACCAATTACGCCCTTCTGGGCTACACGAGGAATGATCATGATCATCACCCTTCATGAACTTGAGGAGCTCAGCACTAAGGCAGAGAAAAAGCCTTTTGATGTCGGATTCGAGTCGGGACTTTCCGGCCGAACACTCTTCGACTGCCCTTATGGCCATGTCACGGATGAAGCCTACCGGCAGCGCCATGAGTGGCTAGAGGGATTTCTCACGGCTTTGGCGCATAACGGAACTTCAGGCGCGTTCTGATCGCCCGTGATCGGAGCTAGTTGCCGGCGTAGCTCCGCGCGCTCACCGCGCTATTTGTCATTACCTCGCAAGGCAGCATCTGCAACAGAGCACGCCGGCGAATCGGGCTACAAGGTGCCTTCTACAGGGACCTTTTCACAACATCGATGAACGCCAACCGGCACTGCCAAGTGCACCGGAAGGTGAAGCTTTGCCTGCGCACCAATCAATAAAAACAATACGAGGTGGGAAATGAAACTGAGCAACCGTGCAATCATGTA
Organism: Pseudomonas sp. LARHCG127; assembly: GCF_052871455.1. Lineage (NCBI taxonomy): Bacteria > Pseudomonadati > Pseudomonadota > Gammaproteobacteria > Pseudomonadales > Pseudomonadaceae > Pseudomonas > Pseudomonas sp. LARHCG127. The sequence continues at coordinate 148,290 of NZ_JBIXJT010000013.1, read as the reverse complement.
TCTCTCAGTCGTGGGAGAAGTGTCTGCCTGGACTAAATTCGCAGGTGTCGTGGCAATACTCAGCGCTTCCACAAGCGTCCTAGCCAATGGCATTGCCTTAAATGAACAAAGTGCAAGCAGTGCGGGTACTGCTTATGCGGGGAGATCGTCTTCTGCGCTGGACGCCAGCACTATCTTTGGAAATCCTGCAGGTTTGACCAAATTGAAACGTACCGAGATTTCCGGCGGAGCCGCGGTCGTCTCGGTGAGCGATGACATCAGTGACGCGCAGAGCAGTGCCCCGGGAACGAACAAAGGGGACTCGGTCCCTTTGGGGGTTGTGCCCTTTGCCTACATGTCGACGCCGCTTGACGATCGTTTTTCGATGGGTCTGGGCCTGTATGCTCCGAGTGGTCTGATCAATGATTACGAGAGCAGTTTTCAAGGCCGTTACCATGGTTCCTATAGCACGACCAAGGAGATCACCCTGCAGCCCACCATTGCCTGGCGGATCAATGATTACGTGTCCATTGGTGGCGGACCGACCATAAACCGCTTCAATGCAAAGCTTCAGAACTACCTGGCCACCGGCGCCCTGAACAACGGCGAAGACACGCTGGTCACCATCAAAGGCGATGACACCGCACTTGGCTACAACGTCGGCATCTTGATTGACTTTACCGAGGCCACCAGCTGGGGGATCAACTATCACTCGAAGGTGGACTATGAACTTGAAGGGCATACTGAGGTTTCCGGCTCCCCGAGCTTTATTTCGCTGGATGGAAAGTATGACAACAAGATAGATCTCACGATGCCCGAATCCGTGGATACGTCCATCACCCATCATTTCAACAGTCGCTGGACGGGTTACCTGGGAGCTACCTGGAAACGCTGGAGTCGGATCCAGAAGGTTGAGGCCCTCAACAGCGGTCTTTCCCCCCTGGGCCAGGCAGCTGGCCTGGGAAGTGTGACCGAAGAAATGAACTGGCGTGACACCTGGTCTGGTGCTCTGGGTGCCTCTTATCAATTGAACCAGCAATGGCTACTGCGCGCAGGCTACGCCTATGACCCGTCGCCCATCAGGAACGCCGATCGCAGCGTGCGCGTTCCGGTCGGGAATCGCCAAGCCGTGACCTTGGGCGGTGCTTATTCGCCGAATCCCGATCTGACGATCGACTTTGCTTACGGTTATCTCTGGGATTCCAAAGTCTCGGTAAAGCAATCGAACAACTCAGGTCTTCAACCGGAATACAGTGCCAACTACGACAACAGTGCGAATGGGGTTTCGGTTCAGGCCACTTATCGGTACTAACCGCCCTGATGACGCAACGCCCATTCCTGAACCTGTAAGGTGGTTCGTCACAGGGATCGTTGTTGACAGGCAGCAATTGGCCGTCTGCTGTCTGTCACCACGGCAGTTTTTGGCGGATTCCTGCCTATTCTCTACGGAGGGGATAATCGACAACGTTCGAGTTCAGGAGGCTTACCATTCCGTATGTGGCTCTGAATTACTTGCAGACTGACAACGTGCTGACCTCTAAAAAATCCCGAGTTCGATTCCACCGAACGCCATAACTAGCTGATTTATTTATAGTTACTAGTTGGGGTACGCCGAATTTTCCAGCGAATTCCAGATCCGCAGAAAACCTGGCCTCGCAGCAAGCTACCGTTCGTCTGGTGCCACCATACAAAACGAAGCCCTCGCAGAAATGCGAGGGCTTTGTTGTTTCTGGGTGTTCACTTTTCATCCGCCCCTCTGAAAAACCTGTGGGAGCGAGCTTGCTCGCGATGAGGCCGTCAAACCCATCGACAATCTTTCGGCCAGGACAACCGGCAACCTTTCCAAAACCAGCTCAACCAAACAGCATCTTTTGCCAGTGATCCTCACCCACAATGGCAATCGAAGCACCCGCCTCCCAATGTCCAGGTACAAAAATGCCCCCGACAGCGACGTTGTGGGGGCTTGTCACCAGCGATCAGCCACTGGGCCTAGGCTGCTTCCACTGAAAGCGAGAGTCGGCGACCGAGTTGTTCCAAGGCGCGCTCGACGTTCTCGATCTTGGAGTGGTGCAAGAAGTCGACCAGACGATCTACTTGAGGCCTTTGTACGTCCAGGCGGCGCGCCAGCTCGGCTTTGCTCATTCCAGACTCCAGAAGCGCATTCCACAGCCCAACCTTGGCTGCAGTTAGAGCAGGCAGGCGGAGCAGGAAATGGTCTGTCTTCCCATCTGATTTACCGTCGGGAATTGCCCGACGTTCATCGACGTAGATGGACAGTGCTGTCCCGATCGCATCAAGGGCACCGTCCAAGGCTTCTGCGAGATTGTCGCCAGCGGCGTGCATTTCCGGAATTTCCGCGCACGACAGCCAGACGCAGCCTGGCTCCTCGTGAATTTCCAACGCATATTCAAACATGCCGCTTCTCCTCTGCCTCAACTACCGGTACAGCTAGGCCTCAACCCTTCGCCCATTTCCTTGCTCCATGGTCGGGAAACACAGTTGACCTGCCATTCAAGGAACCTGAGGTGACTGCCCTTCCTGGGTTGAAACTCAACCCCTTGGGCTTTCAACCATCGCCGAAACTCGCTGTATTTCATGTGCATCCTTCGCCGTTTCGGTGGAGCACACCGTGCAACAAAAAAGATGCGCTCGCAACATTTATGTTGCGCTTCGATTTGCCGGGCGATGCCCATCAGTCTCCCTTTTGGTGCCGTGGAATGAGCCTTCATATGCGCCAAGCGGGCTAAGAGGCAACAATGTCCGATGGCCCCAATGACCATCGGACATCGAGATCACCGACGAGGAATGAAATAGGCCACGTTACCGATCGTCATCAACCAAATATGGGTTGAACTGTCGACCGGGGTATCGTTACCAAACAAGCTCATGGTTTTCATGAGTTGAACTCCAGCAGGAGGAGTGGACCTCAGCCGAAAATGGCCGAGGTTGTTCCTGACTAAGAGTATTTATAGGGGGGCGCAAAAAAATGGATTATTTTGATCACCTTTTCGATGATCGCACCGACCGCCGAATTCAACCACCTAATCGCTCAGCCGCTTTCCGATAAACCTGATCTCGTTCACATTTGTCGACGGCCACGACAAACACCACGACCTCCTGATCAATCACCTGATAAACCAATCGATAACCGCTGCTTTGCAGCTTAATCTTGTAGCCATCAGGAAAGGCATGCAGTCGGTTTGCTTCGATGCGCGGATTGGCCAGGATCGTAGTGGGCTTCTTTTTTGAGCTGCTCACGGACGGTATTCCCTAGCTTTTGCCATTCCTTTAGTGCCCGTGCATCGAAGTCGAGGCTATAGGTCGTCTAGCGAAACCTTAACCCCCTGCGGGGCTGCGAGTCGCTCGCGCACCGTTGCGAACAAGGCTTCATCGTCTTCGGTCATCAGGACGGGCTTGAACGGTAACTGGCCGCGCTCCGCTACGTACTGCAAGGCTTGGCGCATCAGCTCAGAAGGGGTCACCCCGAGTTTTTCCAGTTCGCGGTATGCACGCGCCTTTAGGTCGTCGTCGATACGGACGTTGATGGAAGCCATAAGATGGCCCTCACTGTAATGACATTGGTCTTTACAGTGAAAGAAAAGCTTGCTTCCGGCAAGCCCAGAACTCACCCATGTTCCTGCTCCAGCGCCGAGCACGCATCGCTACCTAAACCTCACCCGCCAGCATCGCGCCACGATTGCACCCTACCCAATCGCCCGCTACTCTCCAACCGTCGCTGCCAATTCAGCGACCGGGCCTGAGAACCCGAGTAAGATGCAGGCGCTACAGCGCCCGAACCACGTTTTGCGGCGTTTTTTTATGTCCGCATTCCGTGCAATGGCGGCTGTGCGTGGGAGACCTTCGGGTCTGCCGGGTTCCTGTATCTCCGGTTTCTCAGCCTGCGCACAGCTGCCACCCATTCGCCTGAGAACGAACGTGGCAGCTCTCATTTGATATGGGAGTTTATCGATGCACGCCATGGATCTGCTGCAGCCTCGCTTTATCGCTTTGCTAGTCACCGCCCGCCGCCAATTGGCAAACGGAGGTGCGCAATGACCCATCCCAGAGACCTCAAAACCCCAGGCCTAACCCCCTTCTGCTACCACTCCGACCGCCCGCTCTTCCGCGTCAACAGCGGCATCCCCATCGGCGAAGCCCTGTCCCACGCCTCCGACCTGCTCCACGTTGCCAAGGTCCTGGCCGAGGACGCGGCGATGATTCGCAGTACGGATCGGTATGCCTGGGCGTCGTGTTATTTGCAGGATATGAGCAAGGCCGTCATCGATGATGTGGTGAAGGTGCTTGAGGCGCCAGGGAGCAATCCGGCCTAAGGGCTGCCACTGCAATGCTGCTCTGAGAGGGCAGCATTGAATTTTATTTGCAGAAGCGGATTAAAGAGGGGCTGCTTCAGCCCAGCGGGAGCAAGCTCTCTCGCCACAGGAAGCAAATTCTTACGAGATTTTCAGAAGCAAAGTTTCAGGTGGTGTGATCAGCGGTCAGGATGCTGAATGTCACTTTCCCATTCGGGATGCCCGTCACAAGACGATTGAAATGTCCGCTATTAAGGACATACTCAGGGATCTCTCGCAAAAAGTCCGTTATGGTGGACATCATGCTCATTCTCAATCCTTCAGCTCTCGGCGAAAGAATACGTTCGCTACGCCGTGCCAAAGGCTACAGCCAACAACGTCTCGCTGAAAAAGCCCACTGCAATCGCAAGACAATCATCGACCTTGAAGCCGGTGAAAACGTGGCCATGTACACCCTGTTTCGGGTCGTGTCTGCATTGGGAATGGCACTGGAAATCGTCGACAAACGCATTGATCTCAAATCCCTGGCAGATCTGGTGGAACATGATGAGTAGGGGCAAGTTGCTCAATGTCATGACACCACAAGGCTATAGCGGCGACTTGTCCAAAGGTTCGCAGTTCTCGTTTGCGTATGCCAGTGCCGAGGCGCCTCGGGAGGTTTCGCTGGTCATGCCCTATGACCCTACGCCTTCAGTTAGCAATGTCCTTCATCCGATATTCGACATGAATGTGCCTGAGGGTTTTCTGGCGGACCAGATCAAGCGTCGGATGGCCAGGCATATGCAAGTTGATGATATGCGCCTGTTGTCGGTAATAGGTGGCAATCAAATCGGGCGACTCAGCTATCTAAATCCTGTCGAGGCTTCGGTGCCTGTTCTTGCTCAGGTCGGACTGCAGGACATTCTGTCGGCGGACATTTCACAAAGCGTTTTTGATTTTCTGGTCGATACGTATTTCGAGTCGGGTATTTCGGGTGTGCAGCCCAAGGTGCTCGTGCCTGACTTGGACAAGCTGACGGGTGATCGAAAAACCATGCTCAGCTCCGATCTGATCGTTAAATCCGGTGCTGAGGAGTATGCCCATCTGGCGCAAAACGAATTCCTTTGCCTGGAGGCGGCACGCCTGGCAGGGCTTGAAACGCCGCCATTCTGGCTCTCGGAAAACGGCGAGTTGTTTGTTATGGAGAGGTTCGACCTGACCCCTTCCGGACGGCTGGGGTTCGAAGACATGGCGGTATTGCTCGGCCTGCATAAAGACCCCCACGACAATTACAAATACTCCCAAAGCTACGAAATTCTCGCCGCAGTAGTGGAACAGGTATGCCGTCATGCTGAACCGCTTCGCGAGTTGGAATGCTTTTTTTCTTCGGTGTGCCTCTCGGTGATGGTGCGCAACGGCGACGCCCATCTAAAAAACTTTGGTGTTATCTATACGCATCCAGACGCACTGGAAAGCGTGCGGTTGGCGCCGGTTTTTGATGTCACCACCACCACGGTTTATGAACACTACAACCCCAAGTCTGGCCGCTCGCTGGTAGACCGCACATTGGCGATCAAGATGAACAAGGTAAAAACTTATCCTGATCGCAAGCAATTGATCGAGTTCGGTCGTAAGCATTGCAAAGTCGATAAGCCCGCCTTGATCATCGAACGAATCGCCGATGCGATGAGCCAGGCCCTGGCAAGCAGCGGGTATCGAATGGATGGAGGGTTGTTGGAGGGTATGCGAGGGGAGTGGGACGCGGGCCGGTTTGCCGCACTTTATGACTCGGCACCGTTGCGCTTCAGGGGGAAGCCATTGGCGCAAAAATGAACTCGGCTTATGGTTGCAAGGATCTTGAGCGTGCCGGCCCCCGTCGCAAAGGGAGCCTGCTCCCGCTCGGAGGCGAATCCGCCGTAAAACCGGGGCGTGCGATAGAGCTGGTAAAAGGAACGGGCTACCTATATCGCAGCCCAGCGCAAGCAAGCTCCCTCGCCACGGGCTCATCTAATCATTTCCCCCGCCGATAGCCTCGAATAAGGGCATTGCCTGTTCCAAGGCTCCGCTTGCGCTCAACTACACTTCCCAGAATTCCCCCGCTCCAAGGAGCAGTAAGCGATGAAAATCCGCACCAAGGTCATAGGCTCGGGGTTGGTCAGTCTTTCTTTTGCGCTGCTGCTTGGCGGTATCGGGTTATGGGGTTATCACTCCATGACCGAGGCCCTGGTGCAGAACGAGACCAGTATCTCGGCCATGCGCAAGCACATGGAGGCGGACATGATGCACGACGCCATTCGTGCCGATGTGCTCGCCGCCCTGCTGGTGAAGCCGGGGGATGCCCAGGGGGCGAAGGAAGTGTTGGAGGCGTTCGACGAGCATACGCAGCGGATGCGCAAGGTCATCGCCGAAAACGCCGAGGCGAAGTTGCCGGGGGATGTCGCCAAGGCGATTGTCGAGCTCAAGCCACAGGTCGAGACCTACATCGATAAAGCCAAGCAAATCATTGGCAAGGCCTTGGGCGGTGCCCAGGACGGCCATGCGTTGCGGGCGGAGTTCGACGGGGCGTTTTCGGCGCTGGAGGAGCGCAACGAAGCGGTGAGCGAGCTGATCGAAAACCAGGCGCAGTCATCGCGTGAGCATCAGGACCACAGCATTCAGACTTCGGAGCGCTGGCTGATCGCGACGTTGCTGGCCACTTGCGTGGCGCTGGCGCTGTTGTCGTGGAGCCTGCTCAAGGCGGTGCTGACGCCGCTGAACAAGATCATCCTCAATACCCAGGCGATTTCCCAAGGGGATTTGCAGCGCTCGATGGGCGCTCAAAGCAAGGATGAGTTGGGTCAGTTGCAGGGCGTGATCGAGCAGATGCAGTCCAATCTGCGGCAGATGATCGCCACGATCCGCAGCCAGAGCGATGAATTGCACGGCACCTCCCAGAATTTGGGTAATACGGCGCGGCAGATTGTGTCCAGCGCCGATCAACAAGCCCAGAGCGCAACCAGCATGGCCGCAAGCATGGAGCAGATGATGGCGAACATCAGCCAGATCCATCAGCACGCCGACAGCGCCCGGACGATTTCGGCGCAGTCCGAGCATTTGGCGAGCAGCGGTGGCCAGGTGATCCTCGGGGTGGTGGAAGGCATGAACCGGATCGCCGAGGTGGTCAACCAGTCGTCCAGCAAGATCACGGCGCTGGACGCCTCATCCGAAGACATTCATTCGATTATCCAGGTGATCAAGAGCATCGCCGAACAGACCAACTTACTGGCCCTCAACGCTGCCATCGAAGCCGCCCGCGCCGGTGAGGCGGGGCGTGGTTTTGCGGTGGTGGCCGATGAGGTGCGCAACCTCGCGGCGCGCACGACGCAGTCCACCCAGGAAATCACTGCGATGATCGAGCGCATCCAGTCCAGCGCCCGGGACGCGGTGGCGAACATGCAGGCCTGCGTCAGCCGTGTGGACGAAGGCGTCAACCTGGCCCAGCAGGCCGGGGTGTCCATCAGCGAAATCCGCACCGGCGCCCGACATGCGGCCGAAGTGGTGGAGGAAATTTCCCAGACCATCGCCGAGCAGTCCAAAGCCAGTGATGAAATGGCCCAGCGTGTGGAGTCGATTGCCGAGCAGTCCCGTGAAAACACCCGTTCCATTCACAATCTGACGCAAACGGCGGATCAATTGAACGATGCGGCGGGGTCGATGCAGGCTTCGGTGCAGCAGTTCAAGATTTGATCAATAGACGCTCTTGTGGCGAGGGAGCTTGCTCCCGTGGGCTGCATAGCAGCCTCTGCTTTCAATAATCGCGAATTATTGGAAATTATGGCTGGGCAATAATTATTGCCCAGCCATAAAACACCCTAAAAGCCTGACTCACACCTGACTCACCTCAAACACAAACGAAATCTCCCGCTTCTGGGCACTCCAGACATATCGAATATGCTTGCCCTGCACCGGAATCGAAACCGCCGGCGGGCGAAACGCGGCCACGCACTCGTGGCCGGGCAATCGGACGCTGTTGTACAGCAGCCCCCACGACAGGGTTTCACGCAGTTGTCGGGCGAACACTTGAGATGGACCGTAGGCGGTAGGGTCCGGGTCGTGGAGGTGGGGATAATCGTGGCGGATGTCGTGCAAGGGTTTGACGACCTTGTTGACGTAGGTGCGCATGGTCAACTCGAGGTCGGGCTCGTTGGTCGCGCCGAGGAATCGTGCCTGGTGGTAGCAGGTTTCGGCAATGGCCGCTTCCTGGCTGCTGGCGGCGTAATAGACGCCGAAGGTGCCGTCGCTGAAGCGGCTGCTCTTGCCGATGTGAGTAAACGCCGCCATCACCGGCGAGGAACCGGGCCCGGAAATACGGTCCTCGGGGCGTACCCGGGACAGCACCCCAGCCTGTTCCATCAGCCGATCGTTGGTCAACGCTTCCAGGGCGTAGGCGGTGGGCAGGTCTTCGGGGTCGAGTACGTCTTCAAACAGCGAAATCGGCGGGAAGCTGCTGTTGACGATCCGATAGGCCCGTTTCCATTGCGGGTCCGCCAGTGGTGGCACCATCAGCCGCGCACTCCGTCGAGGTATCGCCGCACGTCAGCGATGTCCACCACCCGACCGGTCAACATGTAGGACAGCGCCGACTGGCCGTTGAACGGTGCAGCAGTGTTGGGGCTGCTGACCCACTGATAGGCACGGTCCCGGCTGTTGCTGAAGATGATGCTCAGCGCCTTGTGAATACCCATGAGGTAGGAAATGCGCTCCAGCGTATCGCGAGGCAGCCTCACGTTTTCCGGCAATTGCTTGTACTTGTAGAAGGTCGTGTTGCCCACCTTGCCCAACAAAGTACGCTGCTGCTCGACGCTGCAACCCCAGAGCGCCATGAGGTTGAAGAAAAACTTCAACGCGACTCGACCCGCGTCCGGGGAATCCAATTGCTGCTGTGCGTTGAGGGTGATGGAGGAAGTCGCCATGGGTTTGGGCTCCTTTGTAGCGGGGTGGTGCTTAGAGGATAGTACAGATATGGATTATTTTTAAGTTTTTATTCGCAAATGGATTCCATTGATTCTCCATTTGAATATCCCGGCATGACTTCAAGATCAATAAGACGTCAAGCAGTCCACATATATACCCCTCGGCAAACCAATCCCGGCCAGCAACGACTGGGCAAAACCTCCAAATCCCGCATAAGCTCCAACCATCGCCTCCCGGCGCTTTTCGGCACAAAATCGCGACAAGCGTGGCAAGGTGCATGATGATAGCCAGCATGACCCCTGGCCTGACCCAGGTGCACAACAATAGCGAGCCCACTTAAGCAGAGGGCATTACCTCATGGATAGCAGAACCCTACGCAACCTCATGCGTATCGTGCAGACCGGCTCGTTGTCGGCAGCGGCCGAGCATTCGTGCCTCACGGTGCAGGCGCTGGCGGCGCAATTGAACAAGGTCGAGGAGCAGTTTGGTTTCCGATTGTTCCGCCGCTCGAACAAAGGCCTGACGTTGACGAGCCAGGGCTCGGAACTGACCCCCTTCATGGATCAGGTGCTGATTGCCACCCGGCAATTGGAAGAAAAAGTCGCAGCGCTCAAGACGCCGCGACAGCGCACGCTCAAAGTGGCGCTCAATACCACCCTGCCGGCGGAGTTCAACCGGCGGATAATCGACCGATTGATCGCAGTGTTTCCCCAGTATCAGCTGGAGTTCAGCTACGCCGAGTCGATGGAGAATCTGAGCAAGCTCAGGAATGAAGATTTTGACCTGGCGATCCTGATCGGGCAGCAACAGGGTGGCTTTACCAGCATCACCATGCCGGATGTGCAGGTGCGGGTGGTCGGTGCCCATTGTGGCGACGAGGACGATTCCCTTGGCCTGCTCGGTGACAAGTTTCAGGTGCGTCCGGCAGAAGAATGTCCGTATTCCCACAGTTTCCTGCGTTTTCTCGACGCTGGCCTGGGCGAATACGGGTCAAGCCAACGCATGGTCTATTCCTGCAGTGAAACGCTGACGTTGTCGCTGATCACGCAGCTCGACGGCCTGGGCCTGGTGTCCCGGGAGGCCGCGCTGGGCAACGGCCTGGCGATTTTCCCGGACTTCGAGGATTTCCTTGAGGTTCGCCTGGCGGTGAACAATCCCGAGTTGTCTGGGCAGGCGCTGCACGATGTGGTGGACCTGAGGCTACAGGAACGAACCGAGCGCGATGTACGCCGCCGTGCCCAGCGCCACACTGAGAAACAGGTTGCGGCTGAAATACGCACATAACAGCGTCGGAATCGCGGCATAGAATTCAGGGCGATCGAGTTGTATCTGCTGGTCCTTGATCAGCAACGGGGTCAGGCTGATGGCAGCGACGATTGCCACGGGCAGGTATTCCAGGGCACGGGCGACGAAGGGCGGCCAGTGGTCGGTATTGATCTGCAACGGCAGGGCGCGCGGCAGGAAGGTCACGGCCATCATCAGGACCACGACCAGGATCAGGAACGTTTGGTCAGGCATACGCCTACCCCGCAGCCAACGAACGTGGCAATGAAGACATTGAACGGCGAGCTGCCCAGCAGGCTCAGCCCGCCCATGCAGACGACAGCCGCCAGGGCCGCGATCAGCTTGTTGCGGGTGTCGCACAACGAAACCAGCACATAGAGCATCATCGCCGTCAGGGCATAGTCGAGCTGGTATTTGATGAGGTGCGCCGCGTATTGCGCACACACGGCGCCCAGCAAACCACCGAGCACCCAGGATGTATGGCAGAACAGGTTGAAGCCGACCAGGTAGCGCACGCTCACCGGCGCCCCGCTGCCGAGCTTGACGCTATGGAACGCGAACGACTCGTCCGTCAGCCCCGCCGCGTAGCACCAGCGTTCGAAGCGACTGAGCCCCAGCGCGCGCAGGGCCTTGGCCATGTAGACCGACATCAGCATGTGGCGGGCATTGATCAGGAACGTGGTGAGCACGATGGTGGTCAGCGAGGCACCGCTGGAAATCAACGCCAGCGCTGCGAATTGCGAAGCGCCCGCGTAGACGAACAGGCACATCGCCACCGGCAACCACAGGGGCAGCCCGGCGTTGACCGCCATCAGACCGAACACAAACGAAACCGTGAAATAACCCGCTACCACCGGACTGGCTTCAGCAAAGGTACGCGAGGCTTGTGGTTCGACCGCCAGCGGCTGGCTGGAAGTCTTGTTCATAAATCCCTCTCGAAGGTGATTTCACCCCGAGGCTCACAGAACCCCTGGGCGGCCCAGAAACGCTTGCCGGCCAGATTAGCATCGTCGACGAAAAGGAACATGCGCAGCACGCCCACCCGCTTCATGTCTGCCGATGCCGCTTCGACCAGGCGCTGGCCCAGGCCTTTGGTGCGATGCTGGGGGCTGACCGCCAGGTGATTGATCGTGCCGCGGGTGCCGAGCATACCGCCGATCACCGCGCCCACCACTTCACCGCTCGCATCAATGGCCAGGTACGCGGTGGTGGTGTCCTGCAACAACACACCACGCAAGAACCGGGCGTCCTGCCATTCGCAGAACGACACTTCGTCGAAACCGCGAAAGAACCGCTCCAGCCGCTCGGCGTCCCGGACCATGGCCCGACGCAACAGGACTTGCTGCGTCAGGTCGTCCATGGGTTCGAGCCGTTCAGCGAACAATGTCGAAAGCGGTCCCGGGCCGCGAGAACGAAATGGCGAGGATCTGCCGGTACGCCATGTCATGGCTATGGGTGTTGCGCGCCGGGGTTACGTAATGGCGCATGTCGCGATCCAGGAAAAACGTGGTGTCGAGAATGTCCTCGTAGGTCGTCGCCGCCAGCTGTTCTTCCTGGGCGGTGTACAAGCGGCTTTCCGCCCCCGCCACATTCTGACGGCCCCAGAAGTGCACGCCGCTGAACGGATAACCGTCGCAGTGAATCCCTTCAGGGGTGATTTCCAGCTGTTTGCCCGGCTTGATCTCGATGCGGATCTGATGGATCTGGCACTGCCAGATTTCATCGTGCAGTTCCTGCGGCAGGACGTTCTTGTACACCTCGAAGTCCGTGTCGATCAGGCTGCGCATCACCGGCGAGTTGATCACTTCGTTGGAGAAATCCTCGAAGTGCCGCTCCAGTCCGCCGACATAGCTGTTGTTGGCCTTGGACTGAACGTAGGCCCGGTGTTCGAGCTGCGTGAGCTCACGGGTCGTTGGGTTGTATTCGAAGTCGCTGTAGCGGCGAAAACGCATGCCTGACTCGGCCTGGCCGTAATAACTGTCGGGCTCCATGTTTTCCCAGCTTTTGGTCAGCCGGACAAAGTCGCCGAAATGACCGTAGAGGTTGAAGTCCCCACCGCGAACGTTGACGTATTTGTCACGTCTCAGCGCTTCGCCCACTTCCCTGTTCAGAACGATCATTTTTCATAGGTCTCCACTGCGTTGAGCGGCCTAATCTAGTAGGTGCAGGATTTACGTCCATGAGAAAGTATTTGAGGCATTTCAAGCGGCGCTTGAAACGGCGGGCAACGTTACATAAAGACGACTTTTTCTCGGGGAAACAGGCGATTCCAGCGGCTTTTCTTGGGCTAAAAGCCAAAAGAACCCGAGCTTGGCGTCGCCATGCTGTTCACTTCAGGCAGGCATGAATCAACTGTGGCGAGGGAGCTTGCTCCCTCGCCACGGCTATCGACTTACAACCTGATCAGGCCTCAGAAGACGCTGATCGGATAATCCACGAACACCCGCAGCTCATTGCCGCTGACGTTGTACTCGCTGGATTTCTGCGACACCCGCAACACAGAGCTGCGCAACCTGACACTCAAGTCCTTGGCCGGGCCGTTCTGGACCACGTACTTGAACTGGTTGAAGATCTCGCGCTCGGTCCCGCCTTCGCTGGTGGACGTGGTGATGTTATCGCCACGTACATAAGCGACGTTATAGGTCAGGCCCGGTACGCCGAAGGTGCTGAAGTCCAGGCCGTAGCCCAACTGCCAGCTGCGCTCATCTTCAGCGTTGAAGTCGGACCAGTAGGAGTTGGCCAGGTAGATCGTGTTGCCGCCATCACCCACACGGTTCTGCTCGCGCTGATAGCCGCCGTAGGCGTAGCCCAGGTTACTGTCGCCGGTGCTGCGCTGGTGGGCGAGCGTGAAGCTGTGCGGGCCAGTGGCGAAAGTAGCGGCCAGGCTCCAGATCTTGTTGTCGTCGCCGGTGACGTTGCTTTCACGAACGTAGCTGTCGTCCAGCTTGGTGCGATAACCGTTGAAGTCCAGGGTCAGGGATTGATCCTTGGCCAGTGGGAACACGTAGTTGGCGTTTACGTATTGCTTCTTCAATACGTCTTCGACATCCGAGGCGTAGAGCGATGCCTTGAACTGCTCGGTGAACTGATAGCTGCCGCCCAACACGTTGATCGACTTCAGGCCACCGCTGTCACGGCCTTCGGCGCTCTTGCGCGATTCGGCGGTGAAACGGCCTGCGTTCAGTTCCAGCCCCTTGATCTCCTTGGAGGTGATCAGCGTGCCGGTGTAGCTTTCCGGAAGCAGGCGCGAGTTGTCATAGCTCAGCACCGGCAGGGCCGGCATCTGGTCACCGTAGGCCAGTACGGTATTGGAAACGCGGAACTTGACCGCCGCACCGAACTTGGACAAGTCATCGGCCGCGCTGCCGCTGTCGCCTTGCTTGAAAAAATCGATGCCTTGCGCACCGCTACGCCCCTTGCCGCCATCCAGACGCAACGCGTACAGGCCAAAGGCATCGACACCCACGCCCACCGTGCCTTGGGTGAAACCGGACGAGAACGTACCGATGGCCGCCTGGCCCCATTCGGCCTTGTCCTCTCTGCCGTCCTTGTAGTCGCGGTTGATATAAGCGTTGCGCAACAGCACTTTCAAGCTGCTGTCTTCAACGAACCCCTTTGACTCCGCCTGGTCATTGGCCATGGCGTGTGTCGTGCTCAAGATCCCCAATGCGATCAAACTGATGCGCTTGTTCAACATGATTATTTTCCTTGTACGGGTTGATACGCACCGCGGCGAGCAGCCGAAATGGCGCTTTGCGCTCTTTTTCGGACTCTTGCTCCTGGAAATAATGAAAAGGCCCGCCCACGAGTGATCGTGTCGGGCCTTTTTATTATTTAAGAATCATGGCTGTCAGCCACAGGCGTAGGGCGAATCCTAGTCGCGCCCTTAAGAGCGTGTCAATTTCGTGAATCGTCTTTAATTAGGCAAAAAATGTCTAAGAACATTCAAAACGAACAACCATCCAGACCGCAAGTGGCTGATGGCGCAGAGGCCTGCTCCGGCAGGGCTTGCTTCAACCATTGGGCGAATGCCTCGGGTTTGCCCAGCCAGGGACCGATGTCGATCAACGTGAACTGGCCGTCCTGATCCAGAGCCAAGGTCGGAAAGCCCTGGCCGCCAACCTGGGCGAGCAAGGCGCGACTGGCCTTGATATGCCCTTGCACATCAGCCACGCGGAACGCCGCCAGGAACGCCTGGGCCGGCAGGCCGATGGATTGGGCGAGCTCCAGCAGGACGGTTTCGTCCGCGATACGCCGCCCTTCGACGTAGTGTGCGGTTTGCAGCCGTCCTAGCAGTTCCAGGCCATGGCCGCCGAGCTGTTCGGCCGCAAGGACGGCGGCGGTCGGCGGCGCCGAATCGAACACCGCGCTGTGGTCGCGCAGCAAACCGTCGAAATAGGCCTCGCCAAAGGGCTGCCCGGAGTATTCGGCGATGCGCCGGTCGTGGGGCATCACATAATTGCGCAATTGCGGCGAGACCTGCTGGCGATTGGTACCGGTCATCATGCCGCCGCCATGGGCGATCACTGGCAATACAGCCTGTGCCGCCTGCACCAGCGGTTTGGCGCCGTAGCACCAACCGCACAGCGGGTCGTAGAGGTAATGGAGAGTGGTCATGGAAAACTACGCTAGCCATGGGGATTCGAAGGCAGCAGGGTAGCCTCGCGAGCGCTGCGGAAAAACGCCGGAACGGCTTTCAGTGTGTTTCGTGGATCGGGCGAATGCCCACTTGAATTAAACACCGGCCCCCTGTGGGAGCGAGCTTGCTCGCGATGGCAGCGTTTCAGTCAACATTTGTGTTATTTGACCCACCGCTATCGCGAGCAAGCTCGCTCCCACAGAGATTCAAGGGGATTCGAAAGCGGATAGACACAAAAAAAGCGCTGCCATCCCGGCCAGCGCTTTTTATCAATCCGTCGAATTCTATCCTTGCATCACATCCCACAGCGCTTCCAGCTCAGCCTCGCTGAACAGGCCAGCGGGGTAGCGCTCAACGATCATCCGGCGCGGATCAGGTTCTCTGATCTGACGCGTTCCGTTGGACTTCAACCACTGCGCCAACGCTTGAAGCGACTCACCATTAACGGCCAAGGGATGGCATGTGCGCTCGCTTGTCATATTCATTCCAGCGCCCTCTCCTGGTTGATGAGCGGCTAATTTATCCAAGGTTTATGACAAAACAACTCAGTTCCCTTCCCCGGAACTGCTGCTGATCCAATACAAGAGCTATGCCAATCCATCCCTGCCCAGCCACGAACGAACACAAAAAAACCCGCGACCCAATCGGGCCGCGGGCTTGCCGGGATGGATCCAAAATCACCGGTTTAGAGCCGGCGCTGGCGATATCATCAGGCTGTTACATCGCCACTCACTTTGCCCGCGGCGCGGGTTGCTGTTGAGTAAGGCAATGGATATTCCCGCCGCCCAGTAACAGTTCGCGTCCTGGCACCATGACCACTTCGTGCTGCGGGAACAGGTTCTGCAGGATGTCCCTGGCCGGTGCATCCAGCGGGTCGTCAAAACTCGGCGCGATGATGCCGCCGTTGACGATCAGGAAGTTCACATAGGAACCGGCCAGTCGCACGGTTGGGTTGCGTTCCTGGGAACCTTCCACCGCATCCACGCCCGCGCATTCCTCTTCGGTGGCATACAACGGCCCCGGGATCGGCATTTTATGCACTGTGAAGGAGCGCCCCTTGGCATCCGTGCTGTTTTGCAGCACGTCCAACGCCGCGTGGCAGCGGGTGTAGTTCGGGTTTTGCGGGTCGTCGGTCCAGGCAAGCAGGACTTCGCCAGGCCGTACGTAGCAGCAGAAGTTATCCACATGACCGTCGGTTTCGTCATTGAAAAGACCGTCCGGCAGCCAGATGATCTTGTCCACGGCCAATTGCGCACTGAGCACCGCCTCGATCTCCTCACGGCTCATGTGCGGGTTGCGATTGCGGTTGAGCAGACACTCCTCGGTGGTGATCACGGTGCCTTCGCCGTCCACATGGATCGACCCACCCTCGAGCACGAAACCTTCGGTGCGATAACGCGGGCTGCGCTCGAGCTCGAGGATCTTGCCGGCCACTTGCGAATCACGGTTCCACGGCGCGTACAGGCCGCCGTCAAAGCCGCCCCAGGCATTGAAGTCCCAGTCGATACCGCGCACTTCACCGCTGTCGTTGATCACGAACGTCGGGCCGGTATCGCGGACCCAGGCGTCGTCGCTGGACATTTCCACCAAGCGGATATTCGGCACGTCAAGCCGCGCCCGGGCATTTTCGTATTGGCCCGCGGACACCGCCACGGTTACCGGTTCAAAACGGGCGATGGCCTTGGCGACCGCCACGTGGGCAGCCTGTGCGGGCTTGCCGCCCAGGCGCCAGTTGTCCGGGCGCTCGGGCCAGATCATCCAGACCTGGGTCTGGGTCGCCCATTCGGCAGGCATGTGGAAACCATCCGCGCGCGGAGTGCTGTGCAACGTTGTCATGGGTCATCTCCTGGGCGATAGGCAGTGGTCATTTTATATACGATAAATATCGACTAATAAAGTAACAAAAAACAATAAACACGATAGTTCATTGAAAAATACCGACAAAAATCGATGTACGAAAAAACCTGTGGGAGCGAGCCTGCTCGCGATGGCGGAGTCCAAGCCAAATATTATTTGACTGATCCATCGCTATCGCGAGCAGGCTCGCTCCCACAGGGGAATACAGCTTCACAGATCGGCATTCCAGATCGATTACAGCCCCTCGTCCAATACCTTCATCAGCATATCGACAAAGAAATCCACGCTCTGGCGCGTAGTCACCATCGGCGGTTTGATCTTGAGGATGTTCAGGTAATCACCCGTCGGTTGCATGAAGATGCCCAGCTCCCGCAGGCGATTGCACAGCGCCGTGGTTTCCTCGGTGGCCGGCTCCAGAGTGTCGCGGTCGCGGATCAGCTCCACGCCCAGGTAGAACCCCGAGCCGTGCACTGCGCCGACTAATGGATACTGATCGATCAAGGCCTCCAGTCGAGCCTTGAAATGCCCGCCAACCACCCGGGCGTTTTCCCAGAGATTGTCCTCTTCCATGACATCCAGCACCGCCATGCCGATCTGGCAACTGACCGGGCTGCCGCCGGCCGACGAGAAGAAATACCCCTCGGCCTCCAGCGCCTCGGCGATTTCCCGGCGAGTGATGACCGCGCCCAGCGGCTGGCCGTTGCCCATGCCCTTGGCCATGGTGATGATGTCCGGCACCACGCCTTGCTCTTCGAAACCCCAGAAGAACTCGCCCATGCGCCCGTAACCGACCTGCACCTCGTCGGCGATGCAGACCCCACCGCGCTCGCGCACCATCGCGTAGACCTGCTTCAGGTAACCGGGCGGCAGCGCGATCCCACCGGCGTTGCCGTACACCGGCTCGCAGATGAAACCGGCCAGTTGGCGTTTGCTCTCGGCAATTTTCGCCAGGTTGTGTTCGACGCTGCGCACGTAGTCCGGCGCACTGTCGGGGCCGCGGAATTCGCCGCGATAGGTGTTCGGCGCGGTCACCGGGTGCACCCAGTCCGGGCGACTGCTCAGGGCCAGGGGGTTGTCGGCGATGGAGGTGGATACCGCATCGGCGGCCACCGACCAGCCGTGGTAAGCCTCCAGCACGCTGAGCATGTCCCGTCCGCCGCTGTAGGCCCAGGCCAGGCGGATCGCCAGGTCGTTGGCCTCGGTGCCGCTGTTGACCAGGAACACTCGGTCCATGTTGGAGGGCGACAGCGCCAGCAGGCGCTCGGAAAACTCGGCGATCGCCGCATAGTGGAAACGCGAGTTGGTATTGAGCAGAGACCATTGCCGGGCAGCCACCGCCGCCATGCGCGGATGGCCGTGGCCCAACACCGCGACATTATTGAGCATGTCCAGGTACGAGCGCCCCTGCATGTCGATCAGGTGGTTGCGCCAGCCACGCTCGATGCGCGGCGGATCGACGTAATAGTGTTTCTGCGAACGGGCAAAGCTCGCATCGCGACGAGCCAGCAGCGCCTCGGGATCGATCTCCGGCTCGGCATCGCACGCCAGCCCCAGCAGCACCGCCGGCGAAGGGCAAAGCGCCTGCCAGGCCAGGGCCCTGGAGGGCGTGCAGAACAGTGGCGGATTCACGTGGGCGCCCCGGCACAACTGGACACACAACGACCCCGTCACTTCGCCCAGCACCCGCCCCTTGACCAGCGCCGCGCCGGAATGCAGCGGCGACGTCACGCCCCACAAGCGCACGCTCAACTGTGCACTGTCCAGTTGCAACATGCCGTCGGCAGACGTGTGCACAACCCCGGCGAACGGAGATTCGAGCGGCGTTCCCCGAGGCACACTCAACGCCACGTGCAAGGGATAAGTGTCGGGTTCGACGGCGCTGTCCGGCCGAGTGCGAGACAAGCGGTACTGCCCATAGCGGCTGGCCGCCAAGCCGTGAACACCCGCGGCTTCATCCAGCAGGCGCTGGTCGATTCCCGGCTGCTCCCAATTGCCGGCTTCGAAATGCGGGCTCAGCACTCCCAGGTCGATCAGGGCGAACTCACGCCCTACCAGGGTCGGCAAGAGCGGCGCAAAGCCCTCGCTGGCAATGGGCGGCAGGTTTTGACCGACGGCGGTGAGAATCGCCGCTTCCATCAGTTCGAAGGGCACCGAATGGGCGACGCGGAAAATCTCCCACTCATGGGCCAGGTTGTCGCGGCTGTATTGGTTGTCGGGGTCGATGGAAACCTGCTGCTCACCGCTGAGCACCAGCACCGCGGCGCGCGCCACGATCAGCGGCCACAGCGCCAACAGTTCCTGGTGCTGCAAGGGGTTGATCGCGTGGTAGGCCTTGATCGCCGGCAAGATAAAGAACGGATCGCCGTCGGCGTGATGCAGCAGGGCTGCGCACGTCACCGACAAGTCAGTGATGCGCCAGGTACGGACCAGGTCGCCGAAATCGATAACGCCCTGCAATTGCCATTGGCGCTGGGCATCGCGCTGCCAGACCACGTTGTCATCAGTGATGTCCATGTGGATCGCCTGCACCGGCAGGCTGGCCTTGAGCGGCTGCAAGCGCCGCTCGGCCTGTTGCGCGACCTCGGCGACCCGATGGCGTCGTGTTTCATCCTCGATGACAGGCAGTAGGTAATCGACCAGGGCCGGGGCGTGGCGCGCGTCCCATTGCAGGGTGCGCTCCAGGCCCGGGTGGTCGAATGTCGCCAGGGCCAGGTCCATTTCCGCGCACAGGCGGCCCAGGCCAGTGACAAGCTCGGGGGTCAGGTGCTTGAGCTGCGTGAGGGACTGGCCGTCGATGTATTCCAGCAGACGCATGTGAATCGCTTGGCCGTCGACGTCCAAGGTCAGCAGGTCCTGGCCGTCAATGGCCGCAATGACCCGCGGCACTTTCACCGCGTCGTGTCCGGCCAAGCGCTTGAGCGCGGCATGTTGGGCCTGGATTTCCTGGACAGCGTAGTCGCCGTGGCAAATTTTCAACACAAAGCGCCCACGCTCGCTGTCGACGCGGTAGTTGAGGTCCTGGTTGCTGCCAAGGGGTCGCAGGTCGCCGCTGAGTCCGTAATTCGAGCGCAGCAGCACCAGCGCTTGCTCGGCGCTGATCTGTGGGCTTGGCAAACTGGCGCGGTGAACCAACGTAGCGAGTGGCATACAACGACCCCTGAGGTGGTTTTGTTCGGATGCCTATCTCGCCACCGAGTCGGGGGATAAGCAACCCCCCTGTTCAAAAATATGCACAGCCCTCCTGGGAAGCTGAATAGGAGGGTGTGTCCATGGGATATTCGCTTGCACCGCTCCCGCCATGCCGACAAGCTATGCTCCTATGCTTTGTCGTACCACGGAAAAAGGCTTACCCGGATGCGCATTCTCATCACTGGCGGTGCTGGCTTCATCGGCTCGGCGCTCATACGGCATCTGATTCTCGATACCGAGCATCAGGTCCTGAACCTCGACAAGCTGACCTACGCAGGCAATCTCGAGTCCCTGAGCAGCATCGATCACGACAGCCGCTACGAATTCGTCCACGCCGACATTGTCGATCAAGCCGCTGTCAGTGCGGTGCTGGCGCGGTTCCAACCTGACGCCATCATGCACCTGGCGGCCGAGTCCCATGTGGACCGCTCCATCGATGGCCCAGCGGACTTCATCCAGACCAACATCGTGGGCACCTATAGCCTGCTGGAAGCCACCCGCGCGTATTGGCAGGCTTTGGCCGAACCGCAGAAGCGTGCGTTTCGCTTCCACCACATCTCCACCGATGAAGTGTATGGCGACTTGCACGGCGTGGATGACCTGTTCACCGAAACCACCGCCTATGCCCCAAGCTCCCCGTATTCGGCGAGCAAGGCGGCGTCCGATCATCTGGTCCGTGCCTGGCAACGCACCTACGGCTTGCCCGTGCTGTTGACCAACTGCTCGAACAACTACGGGCCGTTCCACTTCCCCGAAAAACTGATTCCCCTGGTGATTCTCAACGCGCTGGCTGGTAAACCGCTGCCGGTCTACGGCAACGGCCAGCAAGTGCGCGACTGGCTGTTCGTCGAAGACCATGCCCGGGCGCTGCTCAAAGTCGTCACCCAAGGTGCGATCGGCGAGACGTACAACATCGGCGGGCACAACGAGCAGAAAAACATCGACGTGGTGCGCAGCATCTGCACGCTGCTCGAAGAACTGGCGCCACGCAAACCCGAAGGCGTCGAGCACTATGCCGACCTGATCAGCTTCGTCCAGGATCGCCCCGGCCATGATTTGCGTTACGCCATCGACGCCAGCAAGATCGAACGGGAACTGGGCTGGACACCTCAAGAAACCTTCGAGACCGGGCTGCGCAAGACGGTGCAGTGGTATCTGGAAAACCTGCTGTGGTGCCAACGGGTCCAGGACGGTAGCTATCAGGGCGAGCGCCTGGGCTCGCTCGACAACAAGGATGCAATCGCATGATGAAAGGCATTGTTCTGGCCGGCGGTTCCGGCACCCGCCTGCACCCGATTACCCTAGGGGTTTCCAAGCAGCTATTGCCGATTTATGACAAACCGATGATCTATTACCCGATCTCGGTGCTGATGCTCGCAGGCATCAAGGACATTCTGATTATTTCCACGCCTCAGGATCTGCCGCAATACCGCAACCTGTTGGGCGACGGTCGGCAGTTTGGTGTGAATTTCAGCTATGCCGAGCAGCCGTCACCCGATGGCTTGGCCCAGGCGTTCCTGATCGGCGAGCAATTCATTGGCAGCGATTCGGTGTGCCTGATCCTGGGCGACAACATTTTCCACGGCCAGTATTTTGGCGAGCAATTGCAGACCGCCATCAACCGACCGAGTGGCGCCACGGTGTTCGGCTACTGGGTCAAGGACCCTGAGCGATTTGGCGTGATCGACTTCGATCCGGAAGGGCGGGCGATGTCCATCGAAGAAAAACCCACCGCACCCAAATCCAGCTACGCGGTGACCGGCCTGTATTTCTACGACAACGATGTGATCGAGATCGCCAAGGCCATCAAGCCATCCAAACGCGGCGAACTGGAAATCACCGACGTCAACAATGCGTACCTGAAACGCGGCGACCTGCACGTCGAGCGCTTCGGCCGTGGTTTCGCCTGGCTGGACACCGGCACCCACGACAGCCTGCTGGAAGCCTCGCAATACGTACAGACCATCGAACATCGCCAAGGCCTGAAAGTGGCATGCCTGGAAGAAATTGCCTACCAGCAAGGTTGGGTCAGCCGCGAACACATCCTTGAGCGCGCCCAGTATTTTGGCAAGACCGGCTACGGCCAGTACCTGTTCAAGATCGCCGGAGAAACACGTTGAACGTCATCGCCACCCGTTTGCCGGACGTCTTGATCATCGAACCGAAAGTCTTCGGTGATGATCGGGGGTTTTTCTACGAAAGCTTCAATGCCCGGGCATTTGCCGAGGCGACCGGCAGCACCTTGCAGTTTGTCCAGGACAATCACTCACGCTCCACCCGGGGCGTGCTGCGGGGCCTGCACTACCAGATCGAACAGGCCCAGGGAAAACTGGTGCGCGTCACGGCGGGAGAGGTGCTGGATATCGCGGTGGACATTCGCCGCACCTCGCCGACCTTCGGCCAATGGGCGGGCGTTCGCCTGTCGGCGCAAAACCATCGGCAGCTGTGGGTGCCGCCAGGGTTTGCTCACGGTTTCGTCGTGTTGAGCGAATCGGCGGACTTCCTCTACAAGACCACCGATTACTACGCGCCTTCAGCTGAACGCTGCATTCGCTGGGACGATCCGCAACTGGCCATCGATTGGGCGCTGGACGGCGCGCCGATTCTCTCGGCCAAGGACCAGAACGGCAAGGCCTTGCACGAGGCAGACCTGTTCCCATGAGTACGCCCTTGCGCATCCTGATCATCGGCCGCAATGGCCAAGTTTCCCGGGCGCTTCAATCGCGCCTGAGCGGCATGGGCGAGTTGCTCGTACGCGGCAGCGACCAGCTTGACCTGGCGCAGGCGGATTCCCTGCGCGCCCCCATCAAGGCCCTGAGACCCGACCTGATCATCAATGCCGCCGCCCACACGGCCGTCGACCAGGCCGAGAGCGAGCCGGAACGGGTGTTCGCCATCAATGCCACGGCGCCGGGCATCCTGGCCCAGGCAGCGGTCGAACTGGGCATACCGTTGATTCACTACTCCACCGACTACGTCTTCGATGGCCTCAAGCCCGCCCCCTACACCGAGGACGACACACCCAATCCGCTAAGCGTATATGGACGCAGCAAACTGGCCGGTGAAGATGCCATCCACCAGGCAGGTGGACAGCACCTGATCCTGCGCACCAGCTGGGTGTATTCCACCGAGGGCCGCAATTTCCTGTTGACCATGCAGCGCCTGTTGCAGGAAAAACCGCAGCTGCGGGTGGTGGCCGATCAGATTGGCGCACCGACCTGGGCGGGCACCATTGCCGACAGCACCGCCCAACTGATCGAACGCTGGCAGGCCGGTCAAGCCGGAGCCTGGGGCACCTATCACCTGACGGCCCGGGGGGAGACGTCCTGGTTCGGTTTCGCCCAGGCCATCGGCGAAAACCTGCTCGAGCGACACAAGCCGTGCGCGCGACTGGAGCCCATTGCGTCCAGCGACTATCCGACGCCGGCTCCCCGACCTTTGAACTCGCGCCTGGATTGCAGCCGCCTGTCCACGGAATGGGTGGTGAACCAGCCCGACTGGCGAAGCGCGTTGCAGCGGTGCCTGGCCGGACAAGCCTGGTAAGGCCTTACAAATAGTATTTGCGAGACAACTAGGCATAATACGCCTGTCACCACAGGCGCCCCATGTTCATGAATTCCACCCTTCCTCGCAGACCCCGTTGGCGCAGCCTGGCCTTGCTCGCGCTGTGCCTGGCGCCGTTGCTGTGGCCGTTGGAGCACCTGGCCGAGCGTTATTACCGCAGTGAACTGGCCGGCCAGAACCGCCAGACCCTGGACCTTTACGTCGCCAACCTGCTGGGCACGCTGCACCGCTATGAAGTGTTGCCACAGATCCTCGGCGAGCTGCCGGCCTTGCGCGCCGCCTTGTCGGCCCCGGACGACGGCGTCACCCAAGGCAACGCCAACCGGCTGCTGAAAAACATCAGCACCCAGACCGGCGCCGAAGTCATGTACCTGATGGACCCTTCCGGCAAGACGCTGGCCGCGTCGAACTGGGACAAACATGACAGTTTCGTTGGGCGTAATTTCGCCTTCCGGCCGTACTTCATCGAAGCCATGGCCGGGCGCCTGGGGCGTTTCTTCGGTTTGGGCACGACGTCGGCCAAGCGCGGTTATTTCTTCGCGGCCGCCGTGCACGATCGCGAAAAAGTCATCGGCGTGCTGGTGGTCAAGGTCGACCTCGACCACACCGAAAGCCTATGGGGCAAGACCCCGGAACAATTGCTGGTGACCGACCACAACGGCGTGGTCATTCTCACGTCGCGCCAGGAATGGCGCTTTCGCGCGACCCGGCCCCTCAGTGACGGCGAGCGCAAGGCCATCAGCGCGGTACAACCTTATCCAACCCGCGATCCCAAGCCACTGAACCTGGATGCCAACGCCTGGCTGCCCCAGACCCAATCCATCGAAGAAACCGGCTGGAGCGTGAGCATCCTCGCCCCGCGCACGCTGATCGACCGTCCCGTGCGTACCGTGGTTGCCACCGGTGGCGCGGCCTTGCTGGTCTTGATGCTGTTGCTCGGGTTGATGATGCAACGCCGGCGCCACTATCTGGATCGGATCGCCTTCGAAGCCAAGGCCCGTCACGAGCTGGAAGGCCGGGTGGCCGAACGGACCAGCGACCTGGAAGGGCTGAACCGGCGACTGAGACAAGAAGTGCTGGAGCGCGAGCAGGCCCAGCAGGAATTGGTCCGGGCCCAGGATGACCTGGTGCAGGCCGGCAAGCTGTCGGCCCTGGGCACCATGTCGGCGAGTATCAGCCACGAGCTCAACCAGCCACTGGCGGCGATTCGCAGCTACGCGGAAAACGCCGAGATCCTGCTTGACCACCAACGCACCGAAGACGCCCGCGGCAACCTCAAACTGATCAGCGAACTGACCGGGCGCATGGCATCGATCATCGCCCACCTGCGCGCTTTCGCCCGTCGCGACCGTCATGCCCCGGAAAGCGTCGCCCTGCAGCCGGCGCTGGACGATGCCCTGGCGCTGCTCGCCAAACGCCGGCGCAGCATGGAAGTGGAGCTGATCCGCGACTTGCCGGCCGCCACGCTGTGGGTCGAGGCCGGCGAAACCCGCCTGCGCCAGGTACTCGGCAACCTGCTGGCCAACGCCCTCGATGCGCTCACCGAGAAGGGCCCGCCGCGCAAACTCTGGATCAGTGCCCAGGCCACCGACACGGGCGTCAACCTGTACATCCGTGATAACGGCCCAGGGTTTTGCATGGAAGCCTTGGGCCGCGCCGGCGAGCCTTTCTACACCACCAAGACGCGCACCCAGGGCCTTGGCCTGGGGCTGGCGATCTGCGACACCCTGATGCGCGCCTTCGGCGGCGAACTGTCGTTCGCCAACCACAAGGAAGGCGGCGCCCTGATCACCTTGAAGCTGCGCGCCGGTGCGCCCGGGGTGAGCCTGCAACCGTCCGAGGACCGAAGTGTATGACCATCGACAACCGGATTGAGGTGGTGCTGATCGATGACGATCCCCATCTGCGTCAGGCCTTGAGCCAGACCCTCGACCTGGCCGGCCTGAAAATCCTGCCCCTGGCCGAAGCCAAGGGCGTGGCCGGGCAGCTGCCCCGTGACTGGCCGGGGGTGGTGGTCAGTGATATTCGCATGCCGGGCATGGACGGCCTCGAACTGCTGGGCGAACTCCACGCGCAAGACCCGGAACTGCCGGTGCTGCTGATTACCGGCCACGGTGATGTGCCGCTGGCGGTGCAGGCGATGCGCGCCGGAGCCTACGACTTCCTGGAAAAACCGTTCGCCAGCGATCACCTGCTCGACAGCGTACGCCGCGCCCTGGCCTTGCGCCGCCTGGTGCTGGACAACCGCAGCCTGCGCCTGGCCCTGAGCGATCGTCATGAACTCAGCGCCCGCCTGGTCGGCCAATCGACCCCGATGCTGCGCCTGCGCGAGCAGATCGGTGCCCTAGCCGCCACACGTGCCGACGTGCTGATCCTCGGTGAAACCGGCGCCGGCAAGGAAGTGGTCGCCCGTGCCTTGCACGACCTCTCCGGCCGGCGCAATGGCCCCTTCGTGGCGATCAACGCCGGTGCCCTGGCCGAGTCGGTGGTGGAGAGCGAACTGTTCGGCCACGAACCCGGTGCTTTTACCGGTGCGCAGAAACGCCGCATCGGCAAGTTCGAGTTCGCCAACGGCGGCACGCTGTTCCTGGATGAGATCGAGAGCATGAGCCTGGATGTCCAGGTCAAGCTGCTGCGTCTGCTGCAAGAGCGCATGGTGGAGCGGCTGGGCGGCAATCAACAGATCCCTCTGGATATCCGTGTCATCGCCGCGACCAAGGAAGACCTGCGCCAGGCCGCCGACCAGGGGCGTTTTCGCGCCGACCTGTATTACCGCCTCAACGTCGCGCCGCTGCGCATACCGCCGTTGCGCGAACGGGGCGAGGATGCGCTGATGCTGTTCCAGCATTTCGCCAACGAAGCCAGTGCCCGACATGGCCTGCCGCCCCACGAATTACAGCCGGCGCACCGGGCGTTGCTGCTGCGCCACAGCTGGCCGGGCAATGTGCGAGAACTGCAGAACGCCGCAGAACGCTTTGCCCTGGGCCTGGAGCTGGCCCTGGACAACAGCGCGCCCGACGGCAACCCTGGGGCACCGGTGGAACTGGTCAGCGGCGGCTTGAGCGAGCAGGTGGAAAACTTCGAGAAAACCCTGATCGCCGCCGAACTGGCCCGCCCCCACAGCTCAGTGCGCAGCCTGGCCGAGGCCTTGGGCATTCCCCGCAAGACCCTGCACGACAAGTTGCGCAAGCATGGCCTGACCTTCGGCGACAGCAGCCAGGGGTCGGCCGATGAATCCGATTGAATTATCGTCATTACCCTGTCAAGCAAGAGGCCCCGCAATGAACCGCGACAGCCGTTACCTGGAATCGATCCTGCACCACGACATCCCCTTGACCCGGGACATGGGCCTCAAGGTGCTCGATTGGCAGGCCCGGCAACTGCGCCTGTCCTTGCCGTTGGCGGCCAACGTCAACCACAAGAGCACCATGTTCGGCGGCAGCCTGTATTGCGGCGCCGTACTCGGTGGCTGGGGCTGGCTGCACCTGGCCCTGCGCGAGGAAGGCATTGAAGACGGGCATATCGTGATTCAGGAAGGGCAGATCAGTTATCCGCTGCCGGTGACCCGCGATGCGGCCGTCGTCTGCCAAGCGCCTGAGGAAAAACTCTGGAAACGCTTCCTGGCCACCTACCGGCGTTACGGACGGGCGCGGCTGGCCTTGCAGACCCAGGTAATGAACAGCGGGAGCGAGGACGTGGCGGTGCAGTTCGAGGGGCAATACGTGTTGCACCGCTGAAACAGCACATGGCTTGGATTGTAGGGGTGGGTAGCCCCTGTGACCTGGATTGGAGGGTGGGGTAGCCCCTGGGGCGAGGGAGCTTGCTCCCGCTCGGTTGCGCAGCAACCGCCAAAGCAGGGGCTGCTTCGCAACCCAGCGGGAGCAAGCTCCCTCGCCACAAAAAGCACTCTTGCCAGACAAAAAGCTTTTGCCACAAGAATCAGATAGGGGTTCAGGAACGAGCAAGCTCCAACAACTTTGCACGCCACGCCGCTTTCGCCGGCAACGCCAGGAACGACGCATTCAACAGCGACTCACGCGGTGGATAACAGAACGGCTCGCCGCTCAAGTCCAGCACCGCGCCTCCCGCACCTTCCAATACCCCCTGGGCGGCGGCGGTGTCCCACTGGGAGGTTGGCGCCAACCGTGGATAACAGTCCGCCGCGCCTTCGGCCACCAGGCAAAACTTCAACGAGCTGCCAATACTGGTCAGTTGCAGCTCACCCAGGCTCGCGCTCAAACCGTAGAGTAGGCGCTCCTGCTCCGGGCTGGTGTGCCGGCGACTGGCGACCACGGTGAACGCCTCGCCTGGCGCCACTGCGTCACGTACCGCGATAGGCAAAGGTACGCCCCCCTTGTCACCACGCCAGGCACCCAGCCCGGCGCCACCCACGTAGAAGCGACCACTGGTGGGCATCGACACCACGCCGAACACCACGCGGCCCTGTTCCACCAAGGCAATGTTGACGGTGAATTCCTCGCTACCGGAAATGAATTCCTTGGTGCCATCCAGCGGGTCCACCAACCACCAGCGTTGCCAGCCGGCCCGCACGCTTTGGGCGATATCCGCGTCTTCTTCGGAAAGGATTGGAATGTCCGGGGCCAGCGCCGCCAGCCCGGCCACGATCACATCATGAGCCGCCATGTCGGCAGCGGTCACTGGCGACTCGTCGGCCTTGTGGTTGACCAACACGTTGGCGCGCCAGAACGGCAGGATCGCCTCGCCGGCCTTGAGCGCCAGCTCGACCACCGGGGCCATCAGCGAATGAGGAAATATCATGACAGGAACGCTCCACGCTGGGCCAGCAGGTCACGGGCCAGGTACAGCGCCGCCAAGGCCCGGCCCTCGGTGAATTGCGGGTTTTGCGCCAGGGCCGACAGCTCGTGCAGGTTGACCTTGTCCACGCGCATCGGCTCGGGCTCGTCGCCCTCCAGCCGCTCTTCATACAGATCGGTCGCCAGCACCACTTGGATCTTCTGGCTCATGTAGCCGGGGGACAGCGACAACTCGGTCAGATGTTCCAACTGTCGCGCCCCGAAACCGGCCTCTTCCTTGAGCTCCCGCTCGGCCGCCGCCAGTACATCTTCCCCTGGCTCGATCAAGCCCTTGGGCAGGGATAACTCGTAAGCATCGGTGCCACCGCAATACTCTTCCACCAGCACCGCATGGTCGGCGTCGAGCATCGCCACGATCATCACCGCGCCGTAGCCTGCACCCTTGCTCGCCAGACGCTCATAAGTGCGCTCCACACCGTTGGAAAACCGCAATTTCAGTTCTTCCACGCAGAACAGGCGGCTGGTAGCGACGATCCGGCGATCGAGTATGGTGGGTTTCTGGCGCATAAACGGCTCCCTGGGCGATAGCGGGCTACTATACCCGGCCTATTCTGATTGTTTGTGTCGGATATCCGATTACCGCTGGAGAAGTTTTATGGCCTTGCTGCCCTGGCATGAGATCGATACGGTTCTGCTGGACATGGACGGCACCCTGCTGGACCTGCATTACGACAACCACTTCTGGCTCGAACACCTGCCCCAGCGCTACGCCGACCTGCATGGTGTGAGCCGGGCGATGGCCGAGATGGAGCTGCAGCCATTGTTCGAGCGCAACGCCGGCCAGTTGCAATGGTATTGCCTGGATTTCTGGAGCGCCGAGCTGAAACTGCCGGTGCGCGAACTGAAGTTGGAAACCGCCCACCTGATCGCCTTGCGCCCGGACGCCGATACATTCCTGGCCGCGATTCAGCGCGCCGGCAAACGCGTGGTGATGATCACCAATGCCCACCGCGATTCGTTGTCCTTGAAGTTGGAGCGCATCGAACTGGCCCCCTACTTCGAGCGTTTGATCAGCTCCCACGACTACGGCTTCCCCAAGGAAAACCCGCAGTTCTGGGACGCACTGCAAGCCGACCTGAATTTCGACCCGGCCCGCAGCCTGTTCATCGACGACACCCTCCCGGTGTTGCGCAGCGCCCGGGATTTCGGCGTGGCGCACCTGCTGGCCGTCAGCGAGCCGGACAGTCGCAAGGGACCGAAGGATACGGGGGAGTTCGAGGCATTGGGGGATTATCGCGATTTGATCGAAGGGCTCTGAACCGTGGTGCCTTCATCGCGAGCAAGCTCGCTCCCACACTGGTTTCGCGGCGAACCAAAAAAACCTGTGGGAGCGAGCTTGCTCGCGATGAAGGCACCACAGCCCTGGAAGTTATTCAGGGATACGCAGCACCTGCCCCGGGTAGATCTTGTCCGGATGCGACAGCATCGGTTTGTTGGCCTCGAAGATCTTGTTGTACTTGTTCGCGTCGCCGTACTCGGCCTTGGAGATGGCGCTGAGGGTGTCCCCCTTCTTCACAGTCACGAAGCGCGCCGCTTGTGCCACTGGGCCAGTCACGGTGATCTGGTCGTCTACGCTACCGACACCGGCGATATTACCCACCGCCAACAGGATTTTTTCCTTCTCTTCCTGGCTCGCCACTTCACCTGTGACGATGACTTTGTCGCCCTCGATGGTCGCCTGTACATTCGGATTACCCAGGCCGACCTTTGCAATGTGCTCTTTCAGTTGTTCGCTGGCATTGGCGTTACCGGGGGTCAGCAGGTCGATCAGCTTTTCACCGGCTTCCTTCACAAAGCTAAAGATACTCATGGCACACGCTCCTTGATTTAAGTGTCCAGACGCAAAGACTAGACCAGGCGAGACGAACCCGGTTCCCAGCCGACCAATGACCCCGCCACGCGCAAGCGCTAGAATCCGAATCTTCCCGCGCCCTGGAGCGAAGATGGACATCAAGCAGCTGAAATTTCTCATCGCGCTGGACGAAACCCGTCACTTCGGCCAAGCCGCCGCACGTTGCCATATCACCCAGCCGACGTTGTCGATGCGCCTGCGCAGCCTTGAAGAAGAACTCGACCTGCCATTGGTCAACCGCGGCCAGCGCTTTGAAGGTTTTACCGCGCCGGGGGAACGGGTGCTGGCCTGGGCACGCACGGTGCTGGCGGCCTATGACGGGCTGCAGGCCGAAGCAGCGGCCTGCCGCGGCAACCTGGTGGGCACGCTGCGCCTGGGCGTGGTGCCGTTGTCGGACTTCGACCCGCTGGCGATGATGCAGCGCTTGCACACCGAGCACCCCAGCTTGCGTTTCGAATTGTCGTCCCTGAGTTCCGAACGCATCCTCGAACAGTTGGCGAACAACCGCATCGACCTGGGCATCTCCTACTTGGAGCGGCTGGACAATGAACGCTTCGAGGCCCTGCCCTTCAGCCCCACCCGCATGGGTTTGCTTTACGACCAGCGGTATTTCTTTTTCGGTGAACAACCGCTGAGCTGGGAGGCGCTGATCGAACTGCCGCTGGGCATGCTCACCAGCGGCATGCATTTTCGTCAGTCCATCGACCACAATTTCCACAGCCGGGGTCTGACGCCCCAACCGCTGTTGCAAACCGACGCGGTGCATCAATTGTTACAAGCTGTGCATGGCGGATTGTGTTGCGCGGTGATGCCCCTGGACAGCGGCCTGAATGTCCTGACCGAAGACTTGCGCATCCAGCCCATTGAAAACGCCCAGACGCTGGTTTCGCTGGGCCTGATCATGCGACGCGGCGCCCCCCGCTCGGCGTTGGCCGAGGCCTGTTTTGCCCTCTATCAGAAATCATCGATGACTTCTTGATCGACGTCATCTATTGGAAGATCAGTAATAGCGATTAGACGTGGCAGATTGCCGCATTTAGTCTTAGCACTATTCCTACTTTCAGTGATGCCTATGAACGACAAGCCTCCGGTCAGTCCAGCGCCTGGGATGGAAACATCCGCGCCGGCCGCCAGCCAGAGCTATCGCTACTGCAATCTGGACCACGCCCAATCGGACAGCACCGCGCTGGCCGAGGAAGTGGCGCTGGCGATTGCCTATAACGGCATCAGCCAGGCGGTCATGCTGGTCACGCCCACCGACCTTGAAGACTTCATCGTCGGCTTCAGCCTCGGCAGCGGCATCATTGAAGACTCATCGGACATCTATGACCTGCAACTGAGCGGCACAGGTGCCGCGCACTACGCCCAAGTGACCATCGCCAACCGCGCCTTCTGGAACCTCAAGCAGCAACGCCGACAGTTGGCGGGCACCAGTGGCTGCGGGTTGTGCGGTGTGGAAGCGGTGGAACAGGCCTTGCCCAACCTCAAGGTGCTGCCCGGCGCGCCCTTGCCTGCCGCGCAATGGCTCGATGGCCTGCGTGACCGTATCGGTCAGTTCCAGCCCTTGGGCCAACATTGCGGCGCGGTGCATGCAGCCTTGTTCATGAATGCCCAGGGTGAGTTGCTCCTGGGTCGCGAAGACATTGGTCGGCACAACGCCCTCGACAAACTGATCGGCGCGCTGATCCGGCAACAAATCCCGGTGGCCGGTGGCGTGGCGATCGTCACCAGCCGTTGCAGCCTCGAACTGATCCAGAAAGTACTGCGCGCCGGCATCCAGACCCTGGTCAGCCTGTCGTCGCCCACGGGCCTCGCCGTGCAATGGGCCCGTCAACACAACCTCAACCTCATCCACCTGCCGCAAAAAAGTGCGCCGCGGGTCTACAGCCCTGCGATGGAGAAACAAGCGTGAGCAATCATCAACAAGCCGACCAGAAACCCGTACCACGCTACAAGCCCTACAAGGGCCCAGCCGGTGGTTGGGGTGCGCTGATCAGTGTCGCTCAGGCCTGGTTGACCAGCGACAACGCGCTGAAAAACATCCGCATGATGCTCAAGACCAACCAGAACGGCGGTTTTGACTGCCCGGGCTGTGCCTGGGGCGACTCGCCGGAAAGCGGCATGGTCAAGTTCTGCGAGAACGGCGCCAAGGCCGTGAACTGGGAGGCTACCAAGCGCCGTGTCGATGCCGCATTTTTCGCCAGGCACAGCGTGACCTCGCTGCTGGAACAGAGCGACTACTGGCTCGAATACCAAGGTCGCCTGACCGAGCCAATGCGCTACGATGCCGAAACCGACCGCTACAAGCCCATCAGTTGGGAAGCGGCGTTCGCCCTGGTTGGCAAGCACCTGCAAGGGCTGTCCAGCCCCAACCAGGCCGAGTTCTACACCTCGGGCCGGGCCAGCAACGAAGCGGCCTATTTGTATCAACTGTTCGTACGCGCCTATGGCACCAACAATTTCCCTGACTGCTCGAACATGTGCCACGAGGCCAGCGGCGTAGCGCTGGCCCAGAGCGTGGGCGTGGGCAAGGGCACGGTGACATTCGACGACTTCGAGCACGCCGACGCGATTTTCGTCTGGGGCCAGAACCCTGGCACCAATCATCCGCGGATGCTCGAACCACTGCGCGAGGCGGTGAAGCGCGGCGCCCAAGTGATCTGCATCAACCCGCTCAAGGAGCGTGGCCTGGAGCGCTTCCAGCATCCGCAGAGCCCGATCGAAATGCTCACCAACGGCAATAAGCCGACCAACACCGCGTATTTCCGCCCGGCCCTGGGGGGGGACATGGCGATCTTGCGCGGCATGGCGAAGTTCTTGCTGCAATGGGAGCGGGAGGCCCAGGACAGCGGTGCGCCGGCCGTGTTCGACCACGCGTTCCTCAACGAACACAGTGCCAACGTGCTGGATTACCTGGCAGCGGTCGACGATACGCCTTGGGCGCAGATCGTCGAGCAATCGGGCCTGACCCTGGTCGAAATCGAACAGGCCGCGCGCATGTACGCCAGAAGCAAGAACGTGATCATGTGCTGGGCGATGGGCATCACCCAGCACCGTCACTCGGTGGCGACCATCCAGGAGATCGCCAACGTGATGATGCTGCGCGGCAACATTGGCCGGCCAGGCGCTGGCCTTTGCCCGGTCCGCGGCCACAGCAACGTGCAGGGCGACCGGACCATGGGTATCAACGAACGTCCGCCAGTGGCGTTCCTCGACACGCTGGAGCGGCGCTTCCAGTTCAAGGTTCCGCGTGAGAACGGCCACAACGTGGTCGAGGCGATCCACGCCATGGCCGACGGCCAGGCGAAAGTATTCATCGCCCTGGGCGGCAATTTCGCCCAAGCCACGCCGGACAGCCACCGCACGTTCCAGGCCCTGGCCAATTGCGATCTGACAGTGCAGATCAGCACCAAGCTCAACCGCAGCCACCTGGCCCACGGCAAGGACGCGCTGATCCTGCCGTGCCTGGGCCGCACCGACATCGACCTGCAAACCGAAGGCGCGCAAGCGGTGACCGTGGAAGACTCCTTCAGCATGGTGCATGCCTCCATGGGTCAGTTGCAGCCACTGTCGAACCAGATGCGCTCGGAACCGTGGATCGTCGCCGGCATCGCCGCCGCCACTCTGGGTAGCCGCCCGGTGGATTGGAACTGGCTGGTGGCCGACTACAGCCGCATTCGCGACCTGATCGCCGAGACCGTCCCCGGCTTCAAGGACTTCAACGAAAAGCTGAAGAACCCCGGCGGATTCTACCTGGGCAACAGCGCCGGCTCGCGACGCTGGAACACCCCGTCGGGCCGCGCCAACTTCAAGCCGAACCTGTTGCCGACCGACCTCGTGCATGAGCGCACCCGTGCCACCGGCCAGTTGCCCGACCTGATCATGCAGTCCATGCGTTCCCACGATCAGTACAACACCACTATTTACGGCCTCGACGACCGCTATCGCGGTGTAAAGGGCCAGCGCGACGTGTTGTTCGTCAACGAAGCGGACATCATTCGCCTGGGCTTCAAGCCGGGGCAGAAAGCTGACATCGTCTCGCTCTGGGAAGACGGTCGCGAGCGCCGGGTCAAGGGTTTCACCTTGCTGGCGTTCGACATTCCGGCCGGGCAGGCTGCGGCCTACTACCCTGAGGTGAACCCGCTGGTCCCGCTGGAAAGCACCGGTGATGGCAGCCATACGCCGACGTCGAAATTCGTCGCGATCCGCCTGGAAGCGGCGAGTGAGAACGGACTGATCGTGGCCAAGTCGGCTTGATACAACCTTTTGGATCATGGTGGTCGTGTGGCGAGGGAGCTTGCTCCCGCTGGGCTGCGTAGCAGCCCCTTCCATCCATTCACCTGAAACGCCGAGATGC
Organism: Pseudomonas sp. LARHCG127; assembly: GCF_052871455.1. Classification (NCBI taxonomy): domain Bacteria; kingdom Pseudomonadati; phylum Pseudomonadota; class Gammaproteobacteria; order Pseudomonadales; family Pseudomonadaceae; genus Pseudomonas; species Pseudomonas sp. LARHCG127. The sequence goes on along the minus strand of NZ_JBIXJT010000013.1, from coordinate 113,492 downwards.
TAAGCTTCAGGGCCGCTTCGCGCCCCAACGGGAGCAAGCTCCCTCGCCACAAACGACTTTTCGAACGGGCACAAAAAAGGCCGTTTCCCATGGAAAACGGCCTGTCTCAAGTAGCTAAAGACCGGCCAATTCACCTTAAGTTCCCACCGAAAAACAATAACTTAGAGAATTGTGCACAAGTCGTGCTACTCGTCGGATTTCGATTGTAAGCAAGCGAAGCCAGCCTCAGGATCGCGCCGTCATCCCTTTGAGGCTCCTCTATGAAGTTCTCCTCCATTCTCTTGTTGTCCCTTAGCCTGGCCAGTGGCATCGCTTCCGCCGGTGGTACTGCCGAAGCAGGTGTGGGCGGCGCATTAGGCGGGGTTTTGGGTTCGGTCGTCGGCCAGTCCCTGGGCGGCAATACCGGTTCCACTATCGGCGCGGCGCTGGGCGGTGCAGGCGGTAGTGCAGTCGGTGCAGACAGACACAGCCGCGGCGAAGCGGCAATCGGCGGCGCGCTGGGTGCGGCTGGCGGTAACGTGGTCGGCCGTAGCGTCGGCGGCAGCACCGGCAGCCTGATCGGCGCCGCAGCGGGCGGTGGCGCGGGTGGCGCCCTGGGTAACTACATGGGCAAGGACGATGACGATGACCGCCGTTATGACGGCCGCCGTGGCGACCGCCGCTACTACCGTGACGGCCATCCGGGTCGCGGCCATGCCTATGGGCATCGCAAGCACAAGCATAAACATCGTTATTACGACGATTGATCGCTGGCTTTGATACCTGCCGGTAAAAGATCGCAGCCTTTGGCAGCTCTTCACAGAGCCTGACCGGAGGCTGCGATTTTTGTTTCAGACCACCAAACGCTCCATCGCCCCACGCAGCCGATCCGGAATCGCCACCGGCCGATTCGATGTCCGATCCACGAATACGTGGACAAAACGCCCCGCCGCGCAGGCCTCTTCCTCGCCCGCCTTGAACACCGCCAGCTCGTACTGCACCGAACTGCTGCCCAACTTGCCGACCCGCAGGCCGATTTCAATCCGGTCTGGAAAGGCGATCGAGGCAAAATAGTCGCAGGCCGAACTCACCACGAACCCCACCACCTCTCCGTCATGGATATCCAGGCCACCGACCTCGATCAGGTAGGTATTCACGGCGGTATCGAAAAAGCTGTAGTAGGTAACGTTGTTGACGTGACCGTACACATCGTTGTCGTGCCAACGCGTGGTGATGGGTTGCAAGTGTGGGTATTCGCTACGTTGGGGCATCAAGTGCTCTTCATGGTTGTTCAATGACTTCAGGATGACAGCCTACCGGCTCGCGAACCCCTTGCCCTGCGCCGCCAGTTCGCCGATCAGGCGCGCGGGCTGCCACTGGTCACCCTGCTTCGTTTCGAGCTCCAGCAGGCGCTCGTGGATAGCTTCCAGCCCCTGCCCGTCGGCCCAGGCCATCGGCCCGCCCTTTTCCGCGGGAAAGCCGTAGCCGTTGAGGTAGACCAGGTCGATATCATGGGCCGACTCGGCAATACCTTCCTGCAAGATCTTCGCCCCCTCGTTGACCAGCGCCAGCAAGCAGCGCTCAAGGATTTCCTCCGGGCCGATCTCGCGACGCTGGAACCCCAACGCTTCGCTGACCCGCAGCACCAGCGCATCGACCTCGACGTCATGCTCGGCCTGTCGGCTGCCCGACTCGTAGTGATAGTACCCATTGCCGCTTTTCTGGCCGAACCGCCCCAGTTCGCACAAACGATTGTCCACTTGCACCTCGGGCGCGTCCTGGCCCTTCCCCGCCAGCTCACGGGCACGCCATTCCAGGTCGATGCCGACGACGTCGTACATGCGGAACGGCCCCATGGCGAAGCCAAAGCCTTGCAACGCCGCATCCACCTGGTAGGGGAACGCCCCCTCCAGCAGCATCTTGCGCGCTTCCAGCACATACGGGTGGAGCATCCGGTTACCGATGAAACCATGGCAGTTGCCCGATATCACGCTGACCTTGCCCATGCGCTTGCCCAGCACCAAGGCCGCGTCCAGAACCGCTTTGGAGGTTTGCGCACCGCGGACGATTTCCAGCAGCTTCATGATGTGCGCCGGGCTGAAGAAATGCAGGCCCAGGACTTGGGCTGGCCTGCGAGTGACAGCGGCGATGGCATCGATGTCCAGTGCCGACGTATTGCTCGCCAGGATCGCCTCGGGCTTCAGCAGGCCGTCCAGCTCGCGAAAGATAGTCTGCTTGAGCTCCAGGTTTTCGTAGACCGCCTCGATCACCAGGTCCACGTCGCGGATCGCCGCGTAATCCTGTGCCCGCGTCACCCGGGCGATCCGCGCATCCGCCTCACCCTGGTCGATACGGCCCTGGCGCACGCCATGGGCGTAGGTCTCGGCTACGGCGGCCAACGCTTGCTCGAGCATTTGCGGATTGTTGTCGACCCATTGCACCGCCACGCCGGCATTGGCCAGGCACATCACGATGCCCCGTCCCATGGTGCCTGCACCGACCACCGCGGCGCGCTGAATATCGAAGGGTGTCTGGCTCATGTCTGCTCTCTTGTTTTGGCGATCCGAAGACAGCCTTCACCTTAGTCAGCCAACGAATATTTTTGAAATTTATTCGTGTGATGAGGGGCATTCAGCGGATGGATGCAGCTCACAGGTGCGCTTGGGCCCACTGGCGAACTTCAGCGTATGGATACGTTTCCAGTGCGGCATACCCATGGATCTTCCGTGCCTTCAAACGGGTGAACAGTGGCACGCTGATTCCGCACAGGAATCGGGTGAGGCGCTCGGCAGACGGCACGCTGCCGCTGTGCTGCTCATGCGTGTGGATAAAATCGCCACACAGCGCCTCGAAATTTTTATCCACAAGCGCCGGCAATACGGGCGGCTCCGGTAGGCGGGCGACATGCCCATGGCACACCGAACAATGGCCGCACTGGCGTGGCGCATTGCCGTCGCCGAAGTACTCCGCCAAGCGATGACCCAGGCAACGGGCAGTGGCGAACAATTCGAGCATGGCGTGGATCCGCGCGATCTCACCGTGTTCGTGCCGGGTGAAGTAGGCGTGTAGCTCGGTGCTCAAGAGCTGCGCATCCAGATCCGCTTCCAGCACGCTGTACACCTCGGTCATCTGTTTGCTTTCCAGCTCGATCCAGCCCTTTTCCTGGAAATAATCCAGCGCCTTCACCACCCGATTACGCTCAGCGCGATACTGCTGGTACATCCCGTCAAAATCCACCGTGGCCCAACTCCGGGCGCGACTGGAGGTTTGGATGATGGCCGCGACGAAGTCCCGTCGCTCACCTTCGAAGCGCTCCAGCAGCTCGTGCGGCTCGGTCAGGAACTTGAAGCGGTACTCGGCGAAATAGGCATAACGCGGCGCGATCAGCCGGCGCAATTCCAACTGGACCAGCAGCGTCTTGAGCGGCAGTTGCCGGATGTTGCTCTGGTCCGCCAGCGGTCCCAACAAGAATTCCCACTGCCCGTCGGCTGCCGCGGCCTTCAGTTCATCGAGCACGCAACGAATGCCGGTAAGCTCCGGCGTATCGCCATACACGAAGTTCTCCAGCACGTTGAGGCTGTCGCGGTTGGCCAGCACCAGGCAATCGGAGGGCTTCCCGTCCCGTCCCGCGCGGCCGATCTCCTGGCTGTAGTTTTCGATGGACTTGGGCAAGTCGAAATGCACGACGTTGCGGATGTCGCTCTTGTCGATGCCCATGCCAAAGGCGATGGTCGCGATGATGCAATTGGATTGGCCGCCCATGAATCGCCGCTGGATGGTTTCGCGCTGTTCATGGGGCAAACCGGCGTGATAGGCCTCGGCCTGGATACCGTGCCGCCCCAAGTGTTCAGCGATCTGCTCGGCGGTTCGCTGCAAGGTGACGTAGACGATGCTCGGCTGCCCGGCACGCTCGCCCAACCACTGCACCAGTCGCGCGCGCTTGTCGGCACCACGCACGGGCTCGACCAGCAGATTGAGGTTCGGTCGGTAGAAACCGGTCGTCACCACATCGGCGGCAGCGATGACGAATTTCGCCTGCATGTCGGCGATGACCTTGGGTGTCGCGGTGGCCGTCAGCAGCAATACCTGGGGAATATTGAACTGGTGCTGGTAATCGGGAAGCTTGAGGTAATCAGGTCGGAAGTTATGCCCCCATTCCGAAATGCAGTGGGCCTCGTCCACCACCAGCAACGAGATCGGCACCTGCTGCAGGAAATTGCGAAAGCGCTCGTTCTTCAGGCGCTCCACGGAAACCATCAGGATCTTCAACTCACCCGAACGGGCCCGCGCCATGGCGTCGTTGGCTTCGTCACGGCTCTGGGCCGAATCGATGCTGGCCGCCGCGATGCCGTGGCGCTGGAGGAACGCCAACTGGTCCTGCATCAACGCCAGCAACGGTGAGACCACCAGCGTCAGGTGCGGCAAGAGCAGGGCCGACAATTGATAACACAGGGACTTGCCCGATCCGGTGGGAAAGATGGCCGCCGCCGACCGACCGGCACGCACGGCGCCGATGGCCGCCTCCTGACCGGGACGAAACTGTGGATAACCGAAAACCTGTTCCAGGGTGCTGTGCATGCGCGGTCGCTCCTTTGACTGCTGCGATGCCCAAAGCCTAGCGGGACAATGCGGCGAGTCGAGAAAAGGTCGGGGTTGAATCGATACGGGATGATACAGCCTGAATGGCCGCGACGCGGATCGACTCAAGAGGCAACGCAAGCGAGAAGACGTTTGATAACTGACCGTTTGAGCTTGGCGTTCAGTCATAAGACGTTAAATAAAGATCCAGCCCCGGCGGAAAATTCAATGAGGCCAATCGTTCAATTTCAAGCACCTGCTCTGCTGAAAGTCTGAAGTCCGCACCGATGTGATCATTGCTACCTGCCCATTGCATCACAGGCTTCAAGTCCTCCACCGACAAGCTGATGCTCTGTTCAAATACCAGCTCATCCTTGCCAGGATAAAAACCCAACACCCCAAAACTCATGGCTCTACCTTCCTTGCCTTATCCGCTTTTTTGGTCTGTTCACCCGTGATGTGATTGAACTCACCTAAATGTTTTCCACGCGGGTTGTACTTTTCAAGAGCGCCATGCTGCCGGTCCCATTCATAAATATTACCTTTGCGGTCGTGCCAACGTGGACGTAATCCTCCACCTCCTTGTACGGGAGTTTTAGAGCGACCGCGAACAAGGTCAGGAAAAGCAGGAAGTACGCCTGTCGGGGTCGGGTAATATTTGTGATCAGAAATGCTGAGCACGATATACAACGGCGAAACCCCAGAATCCGCCGGAAACACAAGAATGAAATCCTTATACTCCGGCGGATAGATCGGGTTGACGATGATGCTGTCCGCCGCAGGTGTCGGCGGAAAAATCCAGATGTGCGGAGCCTGTGGCGCGGCCTCCAGCGCCGGGATGCCCAACGTCGCGGATGGATCGACCGCAGGCGTCCAGATCAACTCGACCCCATCGCCAAAGTCCGCCACTTGTTGCTCGCCGCGAGCCTGGAACGTCACCACCGGGATCATTTCCCAGTCACGTCGTGCCTGGGTGTTATAGCCGTATCCCTTGAGCGTGCCATCGGCCTGGGTCTCGACGTGCAACCGCACCCGCGTACGTGCCTGCTCCAGGGAGCGCAGTTGCTCTTCGGTGTACAACGAACCGTCACCCAGGCTCGTGGGCATCAGCAGCCCCACCAGGCCGATCAGTACACCCGCCGCCACGGGTGCAGTGACCGCGCCAGCAGCCCCCGCCGCCACACCAAGGGAAACCGGCATCGCCCTACCCAAGGCAAACGAGCCGAAGCTTGCCGGCAACGACCCACTGATATTCTTGAGCTGAATGCGCCCTGACTCGTCAGCTTGACGCCCGCCCAACAAGGTAAATTGGCCGTACTCCCTCAGGGCTTCAGTCGGGATGTAGCCGCTCGGGTTGTGATAGTCGATCACCGAATCAGGCAGCTTGCAGGACTTGGCAAATACACAGCCCTTCACGTCGGAAGGTGATGCTTCGCGGACCTGGGTCAAACGCTCGCTCATGTACGCCGTCTGCCTGGCGAGCATGGCCTCATAGGCCTGTTGATCGTCGTCTCTTTTTGCCAGTTCGCTGGGGGTCATGTCCCGCAGGATCCTGTAGCCCCGATCGCCACCGTAATGCTCCCAGGACTGCGGAACACCGGCCTTCCCTTTCGTCATGCTCATCCCTGCTTGGTCGCCATTAACCCCCATTAAAAGGGCGTGGCGAACCTTACCGAGCGGCCAGGGAAATACTCAGCAGACGGTTCCGAGACCACTGTGAGATCTTTCTTCTTTTTCCAATGGGCAACGATTCCTCCTAAACTTTCCCTCCAGACGAACACACGCCAACACCCCCGGAAACCTCGCCATGCACCTCGCCCCAGACTTCCCCGACGATCACGCCATGCGCCAGCTCATGGAGCTGCTCCACGAAGAAATCGGCCTGCCTGAACGCAAGACGATTCGCCTGGACACCGCGATCAATCTCGACTGGGGTTGTGACGGCGCGGACGCTCGGCATCTGATGGAAGCAGTGGAGGAACGGTTCGCCATCGATTTCATCGACTACGACGCCTACCGCTATTTTCAGCCTGAAGGGTTCGATGTGTTTCAAAAGCGCAGGGCCAAGGGCCGGGGAAACAAGCTGCCACTGACCATCGGCATGCTTTACAAGGCGATCAAGGCACAGAAATGGGATACGCGGGAAGTGGAGGAGAACGAGGTGATTTGAGCACCTTAAGTGGCATTATTCTGGCTGTCTGGCTCGATTTCAGCTGGAATAATGACAGTTTCCAGCCCCTACGCACCTAACTAACCGCCCATAAAAAACCGCCCATTGAAGGGCGGTTTTTTATTCAACAACCAAGCCTTACAGCTGTGGACCTGCCGCCTTGATCGCGTCGCTCACGTCGAACTTCTTGAAGTTCTCGATGAACAGACCGGCCAATGCCTTGGCGGCTTCATCGTAGGCGGCTTTGTCGGCCCAGGTGTTGCGTGGGTTCAACAGGCCAGTCTCGACGCCTGGAACTGCCAGCGGCACGTCCAGGTTGATGATGTCCAGGTGTTCGGTTTCAGCACCGATCAGCGCGCCGCTCTGGATCGCTGCGATCACAGCACGGGTGGTCGGGATGTTGAAGCGCTTGCCGACGCCGTAGCCACCGCCGGTCCAACCGGTGTTGACCAGGTAGACCTTGGAGCCGAAACCACGGATGCGCTTGATCAGCAGCTCAGCGTATTCACCGGCTGGACGCGGGAAGAACGGGGCGCCGAAGCAGGTGGAGAAGGTCGACTTGATGCCGCTGCCCGAACCCATTTCGGTCGAGCCCACCAGTGCGGTGTAGCCGGACAGGAAGTGATAGGCGGCTTGTTCTTCGCTGAGGATCGACACCGGCGGCAGAACGCCGGTCAGGTCGCAGGTCAGGAAGATTACAGCGTTGGGCTCGCCACCGAGGTTTTTCGGTGCGCGTTTTTCGATCAGCTCACGCGGGTAGGCGGCGCGGCTGTTCTGGGTCAGGCTGTCGTCGGCGTAGTCGGCTTTCTTGGTGACGGGGTCCAGAACGACGTTTTCCAGTACGGCACCGTGCTGGATGGCTTTCCAGATGACCGGCTCGTTTTTCTCGGACAGGTCGATGCACTTGGCATAGCAACCGCCCTCGATGTTGAAGACCACGCCCACGCCCCAGCCGTGCTCGTCGTCACCGATCAGGTAACGGCTTTCATCGGCGGACAGGGTGGTCTTGCCGGTGCCCGACAAGCCGAAGAACAGGGTCACATCGCCCTCTTCGCCCATGTTCGCGGCGCAGTGCATCGGCAGCACGTCAACAGCCGGCAGCAGGAAGTTCTGCACGGAGAACAGGGCTTTTTTCATCTCACCGGCGTAGCGCATGCCGGCGATCAGCACTTTCTTGGCCGCGAAGTTGATGATCACGGTGCCGTCGGAGTTGGTGCCGTCGCGCTCAGGCTCGCAGACGAAATTCGGCGCGTTGAGGATCTGCCATTCATCCTTGCCGCCGGCGTTGTATTGCTCGGGGTTGATGAACAGGCAACGGCCAAACAGGTTGTGCCACGCGGTCTCGGTGGTCATCTTGACTGGCAGGTAGTGCGCAGGATCGGAGCCTACATGCACGTGGGATACAAAACGCTCGCGCTCGCCCAGGTAGGCTTCAACGCGGCTCCACAGGGCATCGAACTTGTCGGCCGGGAACTTGCGGTTGATCGGGCCCCAGGCGATGGCGTCCTGGGTGGTTGGCTCTTCCACAATGAAACGGTCGACTGGCGAGCGACCGGTACGATGACCGGTACGAACAACCAGCGCGCCAGTATCGGCAAGCTCGCCTTCACCGCGATTCAGGGCTTCTTTGACCAGATCATCGACACTCAGATCGGTGTACACGGCGTTATTGGCTTGCGTCATGAGATTCCCCGTCGGCCCGTGGCCGAGTGCTCCAAACGTTTTGTAGTAGGAAGTCGCGCACTACTACCCGAAAAAAGTGGGCCGGATTATGCCAGAAAACCCCAAAAAGAGTAGGGCCCTCCCGTCAGTACGGCGTAAATCCGGCGTTTGCCAGGAGATTTACCTGCGCTGAACCGTTTTAGTGTCGAGTATCTGACGGTGTATCGACACCCGCACCGGCGAACAATTGAGCGATATCCGCCGCGTCGAACAGGTAGCGTTCGTTGCAGAACTGGCAGTCGACTTCGATGGCGCCGCCATGCTCGATGACCAGTTGCTGCGCATCTTCCAGACCCAGACTGACCAGCGCATTGCCGGAACGTTCACGAGAGCAACTGCATTGGAAGCGCAACGACTGACCGTCGAACAAGCGCACCTGCTCTTCGTGGTAGAGGCGATGCAGCACCGTTTCGTTGTCCAGGCCCAGTAGCTCATCGGCGCTCAAGGTGCTGGCCAGAGCGGTGATGTGCTGCCAGCTGGCATCACGTTCTTCCGGGTCACGCAGGCGATCGGCAGGCAGCTGTTGCAGCAGCAAACCACGCGCGCGCCGCCCGTCGGCGTAGAGCCAGAAGCGGGTATTGGTCTGCTGGGACATGACGAAGTAGTTGGTGAAGCATTCAGCGAGGGTTGCCCCGTCCAGATCGACGATGCCCTGGTAACGCTGGCCTTGGGTCGGATCGACCGTCAGGGCCAGCACGCCGTTGGGCATCATGTCGGCCAGGGTGGCGTCGGGCGCGATCTGTTCGGCCTCATACCGGGCCAAGCCACGGATCTCACGCTCGCTGGAGCACTCGATCATCAGCAACGGCACCGGACCGTCGGAACGCGCCTGGAGAATCAGCAAGCCATCGAACTTCAGGGTGCCCACCAGCAACGCTGCGGCCGCCATCAGCTCGCCGAGCATTTGTGCGACCGGCTCAGGATACGGGTGCTTGGCGAGGACTTCGGCGTAGCTACGCTCCAACGCCACCAGCTCGCCACGGGCGTCGCTGTCATCGAAGATGAAACGCTGGGTGTAGTCGGTATCCGGTAAATCAGTCATAGGGTCTGGTATCTGAGGTGATGACAAATGATGGCAGGCATTTTAGGGGCATTCAGGATGGGTTCCAAGCAAGGCTTGGGTTTGCCTGACGGGAAGGGATTGACCACCTACCTGTAGACGCTGCGTAGGAGCTGTGTAGGAGCTGTCGAGTGCAACGAGGCTGCGATCTTTCCCCAGACAGTTGAGTCCAGAGCGAAAGATCAAGATCAAGATCAAAAGATCGCAGGCTTCGCCAGCTCCTACAGAGCCAGCGGGAGCAAGCTCCCTCGCCACGGGTGACATGACCGGTGCTTTATTCGTTGTTGCTGCCATGAAACTTGAACAGGTCCCGGCGCTGCTTCTTGCTCGGTTTGCCGTCGGTGCTGACCCCCAGGGCGCCGGCCTTGCGTTGCGCGGCGGCGGCTTCGCGCTTGGCGATGCTGGCTTCGGTTTCACGATACAGCGCCTGTGCTTCAGGCGCGCCGCGCCGCACGATCGACAGGGCCTCGACCACCACGGTCTTTTCATCGAACCCGGTGCGGATGACAAACTCATCGCCGATACGTGGCTCCTTGCCCGGCTTGCAACGTTCTCCGCGGTGATGGACCTTGCCGCTTTCGATGGCGGTCTTGGCCAGGGCCCGCGTCTTGTAGAATCGCGCCGCCCATAACCATTTATCGAGACGGACCTTGTCGTCCTCTTCCTTTTTTTGTGCCACTGCCATTCCTCTTTTCTGCCAATAGCCGGAACTGTACTACCGTTTTTGTCGGGCGCACGAATCCGGCCCGACGGATAGAATGCCCGTCAAACCGACGCCATACGCATCGCAGGGGTCGGAATCGGTTACACGCACAAACAAGTGCGTAGATAACTGTCGCCATTTTGTGATTATTCTGCGTGAATACCGCGATTCGCGGAGTCCACGATCCGATGCACTGATCGCAGGTTTTTTTATTGAAGATTTTTGACCATTTGACCGTTGTCGGTCTGCGCGAGTGGGTGGCGCTCCCGGATCTGGGAGTCGCGGGCCTGCGGGCAAAAATCGACACCGGGGCCAGCACCTCCAGCCTGCATGCCACTGACATCGAACCCTTCGAGCGCGATGGCGAAAAGTGGGTACGCTTCACCGCGCACCTCGGCACGGTGGTGCAGTTGCGCCATCGCCGCTGCGAAGCCCCCCTGGTGGCGCGCAAGACCATCAAGAGTTCCAACGGTCACGCGCAGGTCCGCTACGTGATCAGCACCACGTTGGCGCTGGGCGACCGGATCTGGCGGGTCGAGTTCACCCTGGCCTGCCGCAAATCCATGCGATATCGCCTGTTACTGGGTTCCAAAGCCTTGATCGACGGCCAACTGGTGGTCAATCCGGGTAGCAAATACGTTCAAGACAAGCCGGCATTCCCGGTGTCCACTACCTCTGCCACAGGTGTTGCATGAAGATCGCTGTGCTGTCGCGTAATCCGCGTCTGTATTCCACCCGTCGCTTGGTCGAAGCAGGGACCGAACGTGGCCATGAAATGGTGGTGATCGACACCCTGCGCGCCTACATGAACATCGCCAGCCACAAGCCGCAGATCCATTACCGTGGCAAACCGCTGGAAGGGTTCGACGCGGTGATCCCGCGGATCGGCGCATCCGTGACGTTCTATGGCTGCGCGGTGTTGCGCCAGTTCGAAATGATGGGGGTGTTTCCCCTCAACGAGTCGGTGGCCATCGCCCGTTCCCGGGACAAATTGCGCTCGTTGCAGTTGCTGTCACGGCGTGGGATCGGCCTGCCGGTCACCGGTTTTGCCCACTCCCCCGACGATATTCCCGACCTGATTGCGATGGTCAACGGCGCACCGCTGGTAATCAAGGTGCTGGAAGGCACCCAGGGCATCGGCGTGGTCCTGTGTGAGACCGCGACGGCGGCGGAGTCGGTGATCGAAGCGTTCATGGGCCTGAAGCAGAACATCATGGTCCAGGAATACATCAAGGAAGCCGGGGGCGCAGACATTCGCTGCTTCGTGGTCGGCGACAAGGTGATCGCGTCGATGAAACGCCAGGCCAAGCCCGGTGAGTTCCGCTCCAACCTGCATCGCGGCGGCAGCGCCAGCCTGATCAAGATCACGCCGGAAGAACGCATGACCGCCCTGCGGGCTGCAAAGGTCATGGGCCTGGCCGTGGCCGGCGTGGATATCCTGCGCTCCAACCATGGGCCGCTGGTGATGGAGGTCAACTCCTCGCCGGGCCTGGAAGGCATCGAGACCACCACGAACAAGAACGTGGCGGGGATCATCATCGAGCACCTGGAAAAGAATGGCGGGCCGAACATGACCCGGACCAAGGGCAAGGGCTGATTCAACACAAATCCCTGTGGGAGCCGAGCTTGCTTCCACAGCTTCTCTGTCTTGCTTGAGAGAGATCGCTACACCGCATCCCGAGGCAGCATCAAGCCCAACGGCAACCGCACCCGAGCTTCCAATCCGCCACCGGCGCGGTTGCGCAACTCGACGTTGCCGCCGTGCATCGAGGCGATGCGCTTGACGATGGCCAGGCCCAGCCCCGTGCCCTTCCCCCCACGGGCGCGATCGCCCCGGGTGAAGGGGTTGAAGATGGCTTCCAGCTCCGATGGATCGATGCCGGCACCACGGTCCATGACGCTCAGCACCACGTAGGGCGCGCTGGTGTCGCCGGAGACATAGGCCGCGACTTCGACGCCAGCACCGGCATGGTTCAGGGCATTGCCGATCAGGTTGTTCAGCAAACGCTTCATCGACACCCGGCGTAATGGAAACGGCTGGATCGGTTCCAGGCGCAACTGCACTTTCTCGTCGTTCTGGTTATAGGGCGCGACCACTTCCCGCACCAACTCGCTGAGGTCCACCTCTTCCACGGACTCATCACGTCCGTCGCGAATGAACGCCAGGAACTGGTCGAGAATCGCGTCCATATCCTCGATGTCGCGGACCATCTCGTCGGTCAGGTCGGTGTGCTCACCCATCAACTCCAGCGACAGCCGCAGCCGGGTCAGCGGCGTACGCAGGTCGTGGGAGACGCCCGCAAGCATCAATTCGCGCTCGCGCCCGGCCTGTTCTACATCCTCGGCCATCTGGTTGAAGGCACGGTAGACCTCAGTCATCTCGCTGGGCGTATCGCTGATGGGCAGCCGCACGCTGCGCCCCTGGCCCAGTTGCCGAGCGGCGTAGACCAGGCGCTTCAACGGTTGGTTGAGCTGGCTGACGAAGATCCACGCCGACGCAGTCGACAGCAGGCCGATGGCCAGGAACCAGCCGAGCACGTTCCAGATTTTCTGACCGCGCAGCGGATGCGGATACAGCGGCACCTTCAGCCAGCCATCCCCCAGGCTCGGGGCTCGCACCCAAAGCGCCGGCGGCGAATGCATGCGCAATCGCACCTCGGTATCGGCGCCCAGTTCGGCCTGCATCTGGCGTTGATAAATCTCGCTGTACGGCCAGTGCTGCTCGCCCACCGGCACGCCGGCACCGACGACGCGGATCAGCGTCGCCGCCTCGGCGATTTTCGCCCGGTTGGTTTCGTCCGCCGCCCAATAAGCCCGTAGGGTCAGAGCAACACCATGGCTGTACTGCCGGTCCACGAGCACGTCTTCGTTCATCAGCAGGTACACCAACGTCAGTGCCTTGGAGAAGAGCACGACGATCAGCACCAGCCAGAGGGTGCGGGAGAAGAAACTCTGGGGGAACCACACGGGGGTTTTCATGAATAACCGCTACACACTTGCAGGAGCGAGCGATGCTCGCACAATGACAGACCGCGAGTCGCCTGGAAGAAGACATTTCAACCGGCCAGGCCACCCGCTCCTACAAATCGCCGATCACTTGCTGGCGGCGCCATCCGGCACGAACACGTAACCGACGCCCCAGACGGTCTGGATGTACCGCGGCTTGGAAGGATCGGGCTCGATCATCCGGCGCAGGCGGGAAATCTGCACGTCGATGGAGCGCTCCAGCGCATCCCACTCACGGCCACGGGCCAGGTTCATCAGTTTGTCGCGGGTCAGCGGCTGGCGGGCGTTCATCACCAGGGCCTTGAGCACGGCGAACTCACCGGTGGTGAGCATGTGGACCTCATCGCCGCGCTTGAGCTCGCGGGTGGCCAGGGACAGTTCATAGTCGCCGAAGGTCACGCTTTCGTCTTCGCTGCCCGGCGCACCCGGCACCGGTGCCGACTGGCGACGCAGCACCGCCTTGACGCGGGCCATCAGCTCGTCGGGGTTGAACGGCTTGGCCAGGTAATCGTCGGCGCCCAGTTCAAGGCCCTTGATACGGCTCAGCTCGTCGCCCTTGGCGGTGAGCATGATGATCGGGATCTGGTTGTTGGCGCCGCGCAGGCGGCGGCAGGCAGTCAGGCCGTCTTCGCCGGGTAGCATCAGGTCGAGTACGACCAGGTTGAACACTTCACGGGCCAGCAACCGGTCCATTTGCTCGGTGTTCGGGACGGTGCGGGCGCGGTAGCCCTTGCTGACGAAAAAACGCTCCAGCAGGCTGCTCAGCCCTGGATCGTCGTCAACAATCAGAATTTTTTCGCCTTCAGCAGTTTGTGCAGTGCTGCTCATAGGAAGCTCCTTTGATCTCGGCGCGCATTATGGCCTAGCTGCCGTTATACGCACCGTGTGCATTGTTAGCAGATTTTTCCTCGATCTCCAGCAAACCGCCCATCAAAGCCACATTCCACAACGCCCCCCGAACAGCGGAACGCTGGTTATAATGCGCGGCCCTTTGTGCCAGGGCAGACCGGATCGCCGGATCGGCGCCGCGCTTTATTATCCTGGCAAGGCAGCACTTTTTGAATTTCGCGGGTCAACAGGCAGCCTTTTGACCCAGGCAGCGGCGCATGCCAGGCCGCTCAACCAGTCTCGCCGAGCCCCGTTTGCGCGGTGGCGAGCCTGATTTCACAATTTGTCAGGTGGTTTTATGGACAGCATCAACAGCCGCATCGCCGAGGAACTCGGTGTACGCCCACAGCAGGTCGAAGCGGCCGTCGCGCTACTCGATGAAGGCTCCACGGTGCCTTTCATCGCCCGTTACCGGAAAGAAGTGACCGGCAGCCTCGATGACACCCAATTGCGGCATCTGGAAGAGCGCCTGCGCTACCTGCGAGAACTCGACGAACGGCGCATCAGCATCCTTTCCAGCATCCAGGAGCAGGGCAAGCTGACCCCGCAACTCGAGCGCGACATCAAGCAGGCCGACACCAAGACTCGTCTCGAAGACTTGTACCTGCCCTACAAGCAAAAGCGCCGCACCAAGGGCCAGATCGCCCTGGAAGCCGGCCTCGGCGAGCTGGCCGACGGCCTGTTCAACGACCCGACCCTGGCCCCGGAAACCGAAGCCGCGCGCTTCGTCGATGCCGAAAAAGGCGTGGCGGACGTGAAGGCGGCACTGGAAGGCGCCAAGTACATCCTCATGGAGCGTTTCGCCGAAGACGCCAACCTGCTGGAAAAGCTGCGCAGCTACCTCAAGCAGGAAGCCACCCTCAGCGCCCGGGTCATCGCCGGCAAGGAAGAGGAAGGCGCGAAGTTCCGCGACTACTTCGAACACGACGAGCCGCTCAAGAGCATGCCGTCCCACCGCGCCCTGGCGATTTTCCGTGGTCGCAACGAAGGCATCCTCAGTTCCGCCCTGAAGGTCGGCGAAGAACTGCCCGGCACCATGCACCCGTGCGAAGGCATGATCGGCCAGCAGTTTGGCATCCAGAACCAGAACCGCGCCGCCGACAAATGGCTGGCCGAAGTGGTGCGCTGGACCTGGAAGGTCAAGCTCTATACCCATCTGGAAACCGACCTGCTGGGCGAGTTGCGCGACAACGCCGAGACCGAGGCGATCAACGTGTTCGCCCACAACCTGCACGACCTGCTGCTGGCCGCGCCGGCCGGGCCGCGCGCCACCCTGGGCCTTGACCCGGGCCTGCGCACCGGTTGCAAGGTGGCCGTAGTGGATTCCACCGGCAAACTGCTGGACCACGCCACGGTCTACCCGCACGTGCCGCACAACAAGTGGGACCAGACCCTCGCCGTGCTCGCCGCCCTGTGCGCCAAGCATTCGGTGGACCTGATCGCCATCGGCAACGGCACCGCCAGCCGTGAGACCGACAAGCTGGCCGCCGAGCTGATCAAGAAATACCCTGCCATGAAGATGACCAAGGTCATGGTCTCCGAGGCCGGCGCTTCGGTTTACTCGGCGTCGGAACTGGCTTCCAAGGAATTCCCGGACCTGGACGTGTCGATCCGTGGCGCGGTGTCCATCGCCCGTCGCCTGCAGGATCCACTGGCAGAGCTGGTGAAGATCGACCCTAAATCCATCGGTGTCGGCCAGTACCAGCACGACGTCTCCCAATTGAAACTGGCGCGTGGCCTGGACGCCGTGGTGGAAGATTGCGTGAACGCCGTGGGCGTGGACGTGAACACCGCTTCGGTGGCGCTGTTGGCGCGCATTTCCGGCCTGAACGCCACGCTGGCGCAGAACATCGTCACCCACCGTGACGAACACGGCGCGTTCAAGACTCGCGCCGCGCTGAAGAAGGTCCCACGCCTGGGCGAGAAAACCTTCGAACAGGCCGCCGGTTTCCTGCGAGTCATGAATGGCGACAATCCGCTGGATTCCTCGGCGGTCCACCCTGAAGCCTACCCGCTGGTGCAACGTATCGCCGCCCAGACCGACCGCGACATCCGCTCGCTGATCGGTGATGCCGCGTTCCTCAAGCGCCTGGATCCGAAGAAATTCACCGACGAAACCTTCGGCCTGCCGACCGTGACCGACATCCTGCAAGAACTGGAGAAACCGGGCCGCGACCCGCGTCCAGAGTTCAAGACCGCCGAGTTCCAGGATGGCGTCGAAGACCTCAAGGACCTGCAACCGGGCATGATCCTCGAAGGCGTAGTGACCAACGTCACCAACTTCGGTGCCTTCGTCGACATCGGCGTGCACCAGGACGGTCTGGTACACATCTCGGCCTTGTCCGAGAAGTTCATCAAGGACCCGCGCGAAGCGGTGAAGGCCGGTGATGTGGTGAAAGTGAAGGTCATGGAAGTCGACATCCCGCGCAAACGCGTCGGCCTGTCGATGCGCATGAGCGACACGCCGGGCGAGAAAGTCGACGGTGCCCGTGGTGCGCGTCCTGGCTCGACGCCACGCCAGTCGCAAAACACCGCGCCACGCAAGGAAACCGCCACCGCAGCCCCGGCGAACAGCGCCATGGCTTCGTTGTTCGCCAACGCCAAGCAGTTGAAGAAACGCTGATGGACGCACCGGCCGGGTTGGTGGAGAGCGCGTTCTTCAAGCTGCTCGGCTGCCGTCTGCAGAGCCTTGGGGATGGGGTGGCGCAAGTCGCCCTGAGCCTCGAGCCGCCGCTGCGCAACCGCGGCGGCAAGCTGCACGGCGGCGCGCTGTTCAGCTTGGTGGACATTGCCATGGGACTGGCCTGCTCCAGTGTCCATGGCTTTGACCAGCAGAGCGCGACCATCGAATGCAAGATCAATTACATTCGCGCCGTGTCCGACGGCGACGTGTTGTGCACCGCCCGGGTCATCCACCCCGGCCGGCGCACGCTGGTGGTCGAGGCCGAGGTGGTGCAAGGCGACAAACTGGTCGCAAAAGCGCAAGGCACGTTCGCTGTCCTATAGCTCCCTGTCATCGATTTGAGTTAATTTCGATGCCATGAATACCGCGCCGAAACCCCTTGTGGGAGCGAGCTTGCTCGCGATAGCGGTGGACCAGTCAATATAAAGTTGACTGACATACCGCTATCGCGAGCAAGCTCGCTCCCACAGTAAGGTTGCGGTGGCTGGCTTTTGGCACAAAAACCAGGCGAAAACGCCAGTTTTAACTTCACCCTTGTAGACCGTCTTGCCCACCCCCATATTGGGGCGACTGACGCGTGAAGGAATTCAACTTGAGCGACCTTTTAAACCGCCGCCTGGCCCTGCTCGGCGAGCGCGCCAACCTCTCCCTGCTCGAACAGTGCCTGCACGGCATCGAGCGTGAATGCCTGCGCGTCACTGGCGATGGGCGCCTGGCGCAGACCCCGCATCCCAAGGCCCTGGGTTCGGCGCTGACCAACGAACAGATCACCACCGACTATTCCGAGTCGCTGCTGGAATTCATCACGCCGGCCCTGGCCGACCCGGCCGATACCCTGCGCAGCCTCGACAAGATCCACCGGTTCGCCTACAGCAAGCTCGGCGACGAGTACTTGTGGAGCCCCTCGATGCCGTGCCCGTTGCCGGCGGAAGAAGACATCCCGATCGCGTATTACGGCACCTCGAATATCGGTCGACTCAAGTACGTCTATCGCCAGGGCCTGGCCCTGCGCTACGGCAAGACCATGCAATGCATTGCCGGGATCCACTACAACTTTTCCCTGCCGGAAAAACTCTGGCCGCTGCTCCGGCAGGACGAAGCCGCCGATGTGAGCGACCGTGACTTCCAGTCGTCGGCCTACATCGCATTGATCCGCAATTTCCGCCGCTACAGCTGGTTGCTGATGTACCTGTTCGGTGCCTCGCCGGCCCTGGACATCGGTTTCCTGCGAGGCCGTCCGCACCAGTTGGAGCAGTTGGATCCGGACACCTTGTACCTGCCCTACGCCACCAGCCTGCGCATGAGCGACCTGGGTTACCAAAGCAACGCCCAAGCCGGCCTCACGCCGTGCTACAACGACCTGGCGAGCTATACCGACAGCCTGCGCAAAGCGGTGGCGACGCCCTACGCGCCGTACGTCGAAGTCGGCACTCACCAGAACGGCGAGTGGGTACAGCTCAATACCAACATCCTGCAGATCGAAAACGAGTACTACTCCAATATCCGCCCCAAACGCGTGACCTACACCGGCGAGCGGCCGATCCAGGCCCTGATGGCCCGGGGCATCCAGTACGTCGAAGTGCGTTGCCTGGACATCAACCCGTTCCTGCCGATGGGCATCGACCTCACCGAGTCGCGCTTCCTCGATGCGTTCCTGCTGTATTGCGGCCTCAATGACAGCCCGCAGTTGGAAAACAACGAGTGCGGCAACGCCACCAACAACTTCCTGACCGTGGTCAAGGAAGGTCGCAAGCCTGGCCTGCAATTGCAGCGTCAGGGCCAAGCGGTGGATATGCAGGCCTGGGCCGTCGAATTGCTGGAAAAAATCGCCCCGCTGGCCTCGTTGCTCGACCAGAGCCAGGGTGGCAATGCCCACCGCCAGGCCCTGGATGCGCAACTGGCGAAAGTCCGCGACCCGTCCTTGACCCCTTCCGCCCAGGTGCTGGCCGCCATGGCCGAACACCAGGAAAGCTTCGCCCAGTTCTCCCTGCGCCAGAGCAAGGCCCACGCCGAATTCTTCCGCGCCGAGCCGTTGCCTGCCCAGGAGCAAGCGACGTTCGAGGAAACTGCCCGTAAGTCATTGGTCCAGCAGACCGAGCTGGAACAGAACGAGGTGGGGGATTTCGATGTGTTCGTGGGCTCGTATCAGGCGAGCATCCTGGCGATCAGTAACTGACTCCCCGCTGGCGAGAACGCTTTTGTGGCGAGGGAGCTTGCTCCCGCTCGGCTGCGCAGCAGTCGTAAAAACGGGCCTGCTGCGCAGTCCAGCGGGAGCAAGCTCCCTCGCCACAAAGGGTATTGGTCGGTTCCAATAGATTTTTTCGAAAATAAGCTCATTCGAAAAAGTTATTTATTTTCTAATTCTTAGATCATTTAGTCTCCTCCAACGCCGAACTCCCGGCGGCCTGTTGAGGAGTTTCCCCATGTCTTTGCGCTTCCCCCTTCGCCTTCTCGCAGCCGCCTCCCTGGCTGCAACGAGTCTTTTTGCCCAGGCGGCCGACCTGACTGTCGCCTACCAGACCACCGTCGACCCGGCCAAAGTCGCCCAGGCCGATGGCGCCTATGAAAAAGCCACCCAAGCCAAGATCGACTGGCGCAAGTTCGACAATGGCGCCGACGTCATCACCGCCATCGCCTCGGGCGATGTGCAAATCGGCTACCTCGGTTCCAGCCCTTTGACCGCGGCCATTACCCGCCAGGTCCCGGTGGAAACCTTCCTCATCGCCACGCAGATCGGCGCCGCCGAAGCCTTGGTGGTGCGTGACGGTTCCGGCATCAATTCGCCAAAAGACCTGATCGGCAAGAAAATCGCCGTGCCGTTCGTCTCCACGGGCCACTACAGCCTGCTCGCCGCGTTGAAACACTGGAACATCGACCCGTCGACAGTCACCGTGCTCAACCTGGCGCCACCGGCCATCATCGCTGCCTGGAAGCGTGGCGACATCGACGCCACTTATGTCTGGGACCCGGCCCTGGGCGTGGCCAAGGAAAACGGCAAGGTGCTGATCACCTCCGCGGAGCTGGCCAAGTTCGGCGCACCGACCTTCGACGCCTGGATCGTGCGCAAGGACTTCGCCCAGAAGCATCCCGAGATTGTCACCGCCTTCGCTAAAGTGACCCTGGACGCCTACGCCCAGTACCGCAAGGACCCACAGGCCTGGCTGGCCGATGCGTCCAACGTCGACAAACTGGTGAAGCTTTCCGGCGCCAAGGCCAGCGATATCCCGCTGTTGCTGCAAGGCAACGTCTTCCCCTTGGCAGCCGATCAGGTCGTGAGCCTCGGCGCACCGACTACCCAAGCCATCACCGACACCGCAGCGTTCCTGAAGGAACAAGGCAAGGTCGACGCCGTGCTGCCGGACTACGCACCGTACGTCAGCGCCAAATACATCACTCGCTGATCGAAAAAGGGAGACACGCGATGGCCTTGCTACAGCTGGAGCGCATCAGCGCACAGTACCCCGGCGCGACGGAACCGGTGCTGGCGGATATATCCCTGACCCTGGGGCCGAAGCAATTGCTGGTTGCCCTCGGCCCGTCCGGCAGCGGCAAGACCTCGCTGTTGAACCTGATTGCCGGGTTCGTCGAGCCCAGCGCCGGACAGATCACCCTCGACGGCACACCCGTCAAGGGCCCGGGCGCCGAGCGCGGCGTGGTGTTCCAGGACGATGCGCTGCTGCCTTGGCAGGACGTGTTGGCAAACGTTGGGTTCGGCCTGGAACTGGCCGGGGTCGCCAAGCAAACGCGCGAAGCCCGGGCTCGGGAAATGCTGGCACTGGTGGACCTGGCCGGCTTCGAGCAACGCCGCGTCTGGCAGCTCTCCGGCGGCCAGAAACAACGTGTTGGCCTGGCCCGGGCATTGGCGGCCAACCCGCGCGTGCTGTTGATGGACGAACCGTTCGGTGCCCTGGATGCCTTCACCCGCGAGCAGATGCAGGAACTGTTGCTGCAGGTCTGGCAGCGCACCGCCAAGCCGGTGTTCCTGATCACCCATGACATTGAAGAAGCCGTGTTCCTTGCCACTGACTTGATTCTGCTGGCACCGAACCCGGGGCAGATCGTCGAGCGCCTGAGCCTGGATTTCGGCCAGCGCTACGGGGCCGGGGAATCGGCGCGGTCGATCAAGTCCGACCCGCGCTTCATCGAAACCCGCGAGCACGTGCTCGCCAAAGTGTTCTCCCAACGCAGCACCACTCGGCCACAGGAGCGCGCATGAGCAGCTATGAAATTCCAGCGGTGGTCCGTGACGCGGCGACCAAGCCCACGGCCCGTGGCTTGAGACCCCACCTGAGCACGCGCTGGATCAGCGGCTTGACCCTGATCGCCTTGCTGGCGATCTGGTGGGCCGTCACCGCCAGCGGCCTGATCGAACCGCTGTTCCTGCCCTCACCGTCGGCCGTGCTGGAAAAAGGCTGGCTGCTGGCGACTCGCGGCTACATGGATTCCACCCTCTGGCAGCACTTGGCCGCCAGCCTTGAACGCATTGGCCTGGGACTGTTGTTCGCGGTGCTGACGGCGGTGCCGGTGGGCATCGCCATCGGCACCAACCGCATCGCGCGCGGCGTGCTCGATCCGTTGATCGAGTTCTACCGGCCGATTCCACCGTTGGCGTACCTGCCGTTGATCGTAATCTGGTGCGGCATCGGCGAGCTGTCGAAGGTGCTGCTGATCTACCTGGCGATCTTCGCCCCGATCGCCATTGCCACCGCCACCGGCGTGCGCACCGTCGACCGGACCAAGCTGCGCGCGGCGCAATCGTTGGGTGCCACGCGGGCCCAGTTGATTCGCCATGTGATCGTGCCCAGTGCCCTGCCGGACATTCTCACCGGCATTCGCATTGGCCTGGGCGTGGGTTGGTCGACGCTGGTGGCCGCCGAACTGATTGCCGCCACCAGTGGCCTGGGGTTCATGGTGCAGTCGGCGGCGCAGTTCCTCGTTACTGACGTGGTGGTGCTGGGCATCCTGGTGATCGCACTGATCGCCTTCGCCATGGAAATGGGCCTGCGCGCCCTGCAACGCAAACTGGTGCCGTGGCACGGCCAGACCCATTGATATCCAATGACCACGCCGACCATTCGGCGCCCCAGACCGAGAACATTGCGATGAACCGTCCGACCATTACGCCTTTGAGCACCGCCCTCGGCGCGCAGATCGATGGGATCGACATCAGCCAGCCGCTGAGCCTGGCGGATCGCGACACCGTTGAGCAGGCGCTGCTTGAGCATCAGGTATTGTTTTTTCGTGACCAGCCGATCGAGCCGTCCCAGCAGGCACGCTTCGCCGCGTATTTTGGCGACCTGCACATTCATCCGATCTACCCCAACGTGCCGGAGCAGCCCGAAGTATTGGTGCTCGACACCGCCGTCACCGATGTGCGCGACAACGCCGTGTGGCACACCGACGTGACCTTTCTCCCGACGCCCGCCCTGGGCGCGGTGCTCAGTGCCAAGCTGCTACCGACGGTGGGTGGCGATACGTTGTGGGCCAGTGGCATCGCCGCCTACGAAGCCTTGTCGACGCCCATGAAACGTTTGCTGGAAGGCCTGACGGCGACCCACGATTTCACCCGCTCGTTTCCGTTGGAGAGGTTTGGCAATAGCGCCGAGGACCTCGCGCGCTGGGAAGAAGCACGGCGAAAAAACCCGCCGCTGTCCCATCCGGTGATCCGCACTCATCCGGTGAGCGGGCGACGGTCGCTGTTCGTCAATGAAGGCTTCACCACGCGCATCAACGAGCTGTCGGACACCGAGAGCGAGGTGATCCTGAAACTGCTCTTCGCCCACGCCACCCGCCCGGAGTTCACCCTGCGCTGGCGCTGGCAGGTCAACGACGTGGCGTTCTGGGACAACCGCGTCACCCAGCATTTTGCCGTGGACGACTACCGCCCTGCCCGGCGGGTGATGCACCGGGCGACGGTGTTGGGGGATGTACCGTTTTTCAGGTGAGTGTCTTGCCCGAATGGTTTCCGGGGTAACGCATATCCCCGTGGCGAGGGAGCTTGCTCCCGCTCGACTGCGCAGCAGTCGCAAAACCTGTCCCACTGCTTTTCCTGATACGCAGTGTTGAATGGGTTTGGGGTCGCTTCGCGGCCCAGCGGGAGCAAGCTCCCTCGCCACAGGGATTTGTGTGCACCCTACTTGCGTTACTCAGCCGACGAAGGCTTCTCCCAAAGATTGATCCCGCCTTCCTGGGCAAACCGGTCGATCTCGGCCAGTTCGTCGGCGCTGAAATTCAAATTCTGCAACGCCGCGACGTTCTCGATGATCTGCTCCGGCCGGCTGGCGCCGATCAGGGCGGAGGTGATCCGTGGGTCGCGCAAAGTCCAGGCCAGGGCCATCTGGGCCAGGCTCTGGCCGCGTCGCTGGGCGATCTCATTGAGCGCTCGCACGTGGGCAAGGTTCTCCTGCGACAAGTGCGAAGCCTGCAACGAACCGCCCCCCGGACGATTCACCCGGGCATCGGCCGGAACACCCTTGAGGTACTTGTCGGTCAGCAGGCCTTGGGCCAATGGCGTGAAGGCGATCACACCCGTACCCAATTCCTCGGTGGCATCCAGCAGGTCTTTTTCCACCCAGCGGTTGAGCAGGTTGTAGGCCGGCTGGTGAATCAGCAATGGGACTTTCCATTCCTTGAGCAGCGCCGCCATTTCCCGGGTCTTCACTCCGGAATACGAGGAAATGCCGATGTACAGCGCCTTGCCCTGCTGCACCGCAGTGGCCAGCGCACTGGCGGTTTCTTCCAGGGGCGTATCGGGGTCGAAACGGTGGGAATAAAAGATATCCACATAGTCCAGCCCCAGGCGCTGCAGGCTCTGGTCGAGGCTGGCCAGCACATATTTGCGCGAGCCCCCGCCCTGGCCGTAAGGCCCCGGCCACATGTCCCAACCGGCCTTGCTGGAGATGATCAACTCATCGCGGTACTGCTTGAAGTCTTCACGTAGCAAGCGGCCAAAATTGATTTCGGCGCTGCCGTAGGGCGGGCCGTAATTGTTCGCCAGGTCGAAATGGTTGATGCCCAGGTCGAACGCCGTGCGCAGCAAGGCGCGCTGGGTGTCGATGGGCGTGCTGTCGCCAAAGTTATGCCACAACCCCAGCGACAACGCCGGCAGCACCAGCCCGCTGCGCCCGACGCGTCGGTAAGGAATGGACTCGTAGCGGTTTTGCGCAGCGGTGTAGGTCATCGAAAAGGCTCTCTGTTCGGACGGCTGGAGGCAGAAACTAACATTTCACAGACGCCTCGGTCAGGCGGAAAGTTCGCGAATCAGGTGTGGGAGCGAGCTTGCTCGCGAACGCATCTGCCCAGACAACCCAGAACCCGTGGCGAGGGAGCTTGCTCCCGCTGGCCTGCGCAGCAGGGCCCCAGCATGCTGACAGGCAGAACGCGTTGTTTGATTTTACGACTGCTGCGCAGCCGAGCGGGAGCAAGCTCCCTCGCCACAGGGGCTTGGCAATGGCCGGAATTGGGTACCCATCCCACAGGGTTTTGCAGTGCGAGGAAATCGGGGACCACGTTAACGCGCCTGCGCAAACACCTCCGCCACCCAATCCACGAACACGCGAACCCGCGGCGACATGAGTCGGTTGTGCGGATAGAGCACTGACACCGGCATGGACGGTGGTGGGGTGTTGGTGAGGACCTCCTGCATCAGGCCCTGCCGGATCGGCTCTTCCATTCGGTAATGCGGGCATTGGATCAGGCCCAGGCCGGCGATGGCCGAGGCGGCGTAGATTTCCGCGCCGGACACCGACAACGTGCCCCCGATCGGTACCTCCTTGAGTTCGCCATCGACCATGAACTCAAACGGATAGAGCTTGGCGGTGGTCCGCGAGACGTAATTCACTGCCCGGTGATGTTTCAAGTCATCGAGGCTCTTCGGCTCGCCGTACTGGCGCAGGTAACCGGGACTGGCACAGGTGATCTGCCGAAGATTGGCGACACGCCGGCCAATCAATGAAGAGTCCGCGAGCGAACCGGAGCGCAGCACGCAATCGACGCCTTCGGCAATCAGGTCGACGAAACGATCTGCTTCGCTGATGAACAGTTCTATTTCGGGGTAGCGGGCCATGAATTGCGGCAACGCCGGAATCACGAAATACCTGGCCTGGGTGCCATGCAGGTCCACCCTCAGTTTGCCTTTTGGCGCCACGCCGCGAAACGCCAGCTCGGCTTCTTCCAGCTCCGCCAGCAACTGCACGCAACGCGGGTAATAGGCTTCGCCGTCGAGGGTCGGGCGCACCTTGCGGGTGCTGCGCTCCAGCAAACGCACGCCCAGCCAGGCTTCGAATTGGTTGAGTGTGTGGGTCAGCGTGGCCCGGGGCATGTTCAGGTCTTCAGCGGCCAGAGTGAAACTGCTGCGCTCGTAGATGCGGACAAACACTCTCATTGCCTTGACCTGATCCATCTGAATCCTGCGCTCTGATTGTTGGGAAATGTTGAACAGTCAAGGCAACTTTCCGGCATTTATCGTCAAGAGTAAACATGTGAATCTGGCTTCAACGACTCAAGCCTCAACAACAAAGGAACCCTCACATGACTGTTCAAAACTCGAAAGTTGCCATCGTGACCGGCGCCTCCCGCGGCATCGGCGCCGAAATCGCCAAGCACCTGGCCAGCGAAGGCTTCGCCGTTGTCGTCAATTACGCCAATAGCGCCAGCGAAGCGTCCAAGCTGGTGGTGCAATTGCGCCAGGCCGGCCACCAAGCCATAGCGGTCAAGGCCGACGTGTCATCTGCCGCCGATGTGCGTCGGTTGTTCGATGAGACCGAAGCGCAGTTGGGCAAGGTCGATGTGTTGATCAACAACGCCGGCATCCTCCAAGTGATGCCCCTGGCGCAGCACAGCGACGAGTTGTTCGACCAGACGTTCGCCATCAACACCCGTGGCACCTTCAACACCCTGCGCGAAGCCGCGACCCGCCTGAACGACGGTGGCCGGATCGTGAATTTTTCCAGTAGCACCGTAGGCCTGAACCTGCCCGGCTACTCGGTGTACATCGCCAGCAAGGCGGCGGTGGAATCCTTGACCCAGGTATTTGCCAAGGAACTGCGCGGTCGCCAGATCACGGTCAATGCCGTAGCTCCCGGCCCGGTCGCCACTGAGTTGTTCATGCACGGCAAGAGTGAGGAGCAAGTGCAACACTACGCCAAGATGCCGCCCCTGGAGCGCCTCGGCCAGCCGCAGGACATTGCCAGCATCATCGCGTTCCTGGTGAGCCCGGCCGCTGGATGGGTGAATGGCCAGATCTTGCGGGCCAACGGTGGGCTGGTCTGAGACTTTTTCCCGCGTCGCCAGTCAAGGCGCTATCGCGAGCAAGCTCGCTCCCACAGGGAACCACTTAACCCTGTGGGAGCGAGCTTGCTCGCGATGAGGCCGGTGAAGATGGAAGATCTGGCGCCTCGGTCACCGCACCAAGTGCAGGAACTGCAGGTGCCGCTCGTACTGGTCGAGGATGTCGTTGATGACTTGCTCCTTGGTGTAGCCCACCAGGTCGTAATCCTGGCTGCCTTCGCTCAAGTGCACCTCGGCGCGGTAGTAACGACGGTTGTTCAATTGCTTGGACCCCATGCCGCCACGGGCGAAGGACGGCGTGAAGTAGCCGCGCATCTGCACCTGGTAGATGAACGGATGCTGCTCGCCATGGCCAATCTCCAGGCTGACGCTGTCGTTGGCCGGGTCGGGCTGGGTCACCACCGTCAGGCCCTTCTCGGCAAACACCGCGGTCACTTCTTCAATGGCCGGGCGCACCGTGGTGTCGAGGAAACGGTACACCTCATCACGGGACGGGAAATGCACCGCCTGGCTCAAGCGTTGGCGCCAGCCGCCCGTGCCCCGACGTGAACCCGAGACCGGTGCCAGGGAATGCAATTGTGCGATCTGCTTCTGGGATTCCAGGTAGAACGCCTTGTGCAGGCCCCACATCATCAGCAAGAGAATCAGCGAGAACGGCAGGGACGTCAGCACCACCGCCGACTTCAAGGCATCGATGCTGCCGGAGAACAACAACGCACTGGTCACCAGGGCGGTCATCGCGCCCCAGAACACTCGCAACCATTTCGGCCCGTCCTCGTCGGGGTTGCCACCCTTGGCCGACAGCGTCGACAGCACCACGGTGCCTGAGTCGGCGGACGTGACGAAAAACACGAAGCTGATGAACACCGTGACCGCGATGACGGTCTTGCTCCAGGGGTAGGTCTCCAGCAGCAGGTAAAGGCTCATCGATGGGTTTTCCAAGGCGGACATGCCCAAGGCACTCATGCCGTGGTTCAACACCTGGTCGATGGCACTGTTGCCGAAGATCGACATCCACGCCAAGGTGAACCCCAGGGGAATCAGCAGCACACCAAAGACAAATTCACGGATGGTGCGACCGCGGGAAATCCGGGCGATGAACAGCCCCACGAACGGCGACCACGCGATCCACCAGGCCCAGTAGAACACCGTCCAGCCACCCAGCCAGTCGCTGGGTTCGTTGTAGGCATACAGGTCGAAACTCTTCATCGGCAGGGCGCCGAGGTAATCGCCGATGTTCTGGATCAAGGTGTTGAGCAAATGCTGGGTCGGGCCGGCGAACAACACGAACAGCAACAACGCGCAGGCCAGCAGCATGTTGATGTCGGACATGACCCGCACGCCCTTGTCGACGCCGGCCACGGCGACGATGATCGCCGCCCCCATCATCAGCACGATCAGGCCGACCTGAATCCATTGGGTATGGGCGATGCCGAACAGATAATCGAGCCCGGAATTGAGGTGCAGCACACCAAAGCCCATGTCCGCGCCGAGGCCGAACACCGTCGCGATAATGCCGAAGCCGTCCACGGCGTAACCGATGGGACCGTTGATGCGCTTGCCGATCAGCGGGTAAAGCGCCGAGCGCAGGGCCAGGGGCAAATTGTGCCGGTAGGCGAAGTACGCCAGGGCCATGCCGACGAATGCAAAAACGCCCCAGCCATGCAGGCCCCAGTGCAAGAACAAGATCTGCATGGCCTGGCGCGCTGCCTCCGCGGTACCGGCTTCGCCCTGGGGTGGTTGCACCATGTGAGTGAGTGGCTCGGACACGCAGAAGAAAAACAGCGTGATGCTGATGCCGGCGGCGAACAACATGCCGGCCCAGGACAGATAACTGAATTCGGGCTCGTCGTGGTCGGCACCGAGCTTGATCTTGCCGTAGCCGGACAAGGCGGTGACCACCACGAAGACCAGATACAGCGTCATCGCCAACATGTAGTACCAGCCGACCGTATTGGCCGCCCAGTTCTGCGCCGCCAGCAACCAGGCGCCGGCCTGCGCGGGCATGGCGATCACCACCAGGCCGAACAGCAGAATGAACGTCGCGGCGAAGTAAAAGACCGGCGGGTTCATGCGGACCAGGCCGCTGGGTGGAAGGGACGAAGCGCTCATGGACGAAGCACCTCGGGAAGCGAAAGGGCGGCAGTGAAATACGGACTCGGCAAAGGCAAGCCTCCTGTTGTGAGCGGGCAGCAAACCGACGGTTTAACTTGAATGAACGTTCAAGTTAAACATGAATAGGCAGCTAAGGACTAATCGCAGGGCTAAACGGCATGCTTCCTACACTAGCTTACGGTTGGGTATGACGGTGCCAGTAGAGCATTCGTTCATTAGCGGCATCCCAATGTGGGAGCGGGCTTGCTCGCGAAGGCGTCGGCATATCCAACATCATCGGTACAGACAGATCGCTTTCGCGAGCAAGCCCGCTCCCACAGGTCAAGTACAGGACAAGCGGACGGTGTCGCCAGATTCACGCTCGGACAAAAACATGCCGGTTGCCCCTGAATATCGGCGTGCCTATAGTCCAGGCATCGCCTACAACCAGTACGGACCCATGATCAAACAACAGCTGTCTCGCTTTAACCGTCTCGACCTGCTCGGCCATCCGACACCGCTGGAAAAACTCGACCGCCTCTCCACCTGGCTCGGCCGCGACCTCTATATCAAGCGCGACGACCTGACGCCCCTGGCCTTGGGCGGCAACAAGCTGCGCAAGCTCGAATACCTGGCCGCCGATGCCATCGCCCAGGGCGCCGATACCCTCGTCACCGCCGGGGCGATCCAATCCAACCACGTGCGCCAGACCGCCGCCCTGGCCGCGAAGCTCGGCCTGGGTTGCGTGGCCTTGCTGGAAAACCCCATCGACACCGAAGACAGCAATTACCTGGGCAACGGTAACCGGCTGCTGCTGGAGCTGTTCGATGCCAAGGTCGAATTGGTGGCAAACCTGGACAATGCCGATGAACAATTGCAGGCCCTCGCCGGTCGCCTGCGCAGCAATGGGAAAAAGCCCTACCTGGTGCCGATTGGAGGTTCGAACGCCTTGGGTGCGCTGGGTTATGTACGCGCCGGCCTGGAACTGGCCGAGCAGATCAAGGACACCGGGATCGAGTTCGCCGCCGTGGTATTGGCCTCGGGCAGTGCCGGGACCCACAGTGGCCTGGCGTTGGCCTTGAGCGAAAGCCTGCCGGCGCTTCCGGTCATTGGCGTCACGGTTTCGCGCAGCGAGGAAGACCAGTTTCCGAAGGTCCAGGGCCTGGCCGAGCGCACGGCCGCGTTACTCGAAGTCGCCCTTCCAGAAGCGTTCAAAGTGAACCTGTGGGAAGAGTATTTCGCCCCCCGCTACGGCGAACCGAACGCCGGGACACTGGCGGCGATCAAGCTGCTGGCCAGCCAGGAAGGGCTGTTGCTCGATCCGGTCTACACTGGCAAGGCCATGGCCGGCCTGCTTGACGGCGTGGGTCGCAACCGTTTCGACGAAGGCCCGATCATCTTCCTGCACACCGGCGGCGCACCGGCGCTGTTTGCCTATGACGCAGCGTTCCAGGCTTAGTGGAAGACTCGATGGAAGGCTTTTTGTGGGAGCGAGCTTGCTCGCGATAGCGGTCGATCAGCCGACAATTGTTTAACTGACACACCGCCATCGCGAGCAAGCTCGCTCCCACAGGCTTTTCATTCCAAATAAGCATAGATGCTTGATTTAATATTATTTTCCAATCTATAAAAGCCACCCTATAGTCTCGCCGCAGGCACATTTGCCGCGAGACGCCCAGGCTGCTTTAAGGCAGGATGTGGCAATCTTTTTGGATCGCGGCTACGCCTTATCTCAGCCAAAATAACCTCTTCATAAGAAAACACAGGGGCTTGTCATGAATTTTTCCGCATTACGTCGCAACCTGTTGGTGGGTTCGCTGGGCCTGGCATTGAGCGCCGGCCTGTTGGGGCAAGCGGTTGCCGGTGAGCAACTGCAGAAAATCAAGGATGCCGGTGAAATCAAGATCGGCTTGGAAGGCACTTATCCACCGTTCAGCTTCGTGGATGAAAGCGGCAAACTGACCGGCTTCGAAGTGGAGTTTTCCGAAGCCCTGGCCAAGGAGCTGGGTGTGAAGGTCAAGCTGCAGACCACCCCATGGGCGGGCATCCTCGCGGCGTTGGAATCCAAGCGTCTGGACGCCGTGGTCAACCAAGTGACCATCTCCGAGGAACGTAAGAAAAAATACGATTTCTCCGAGCCGTACACCGTTTCCGGGATTCAAGCGCTGGTCCTGACCAAGAAAGCAGCCGATCTGAACATCAAATCGGCAGCTGACCTAGGCGGTAAAAAAGTCGGCGTCGGCTTGGGCACCAATTACGAACAGTGGGTCAAAGCCAACGTACCCACCGCCGATGTGCGCACCTACGAAGATGACCCGACCAAGTTCCAGGATCTACGCGTAGGCCGCATTGACGCCATCCTGATCGATCGTCTGGCCGCGCTGGAATACGCCAAGAAAGCCAAGGACACGACGGCCGCCGGCGAAGCCTTCTCGCGCCAGGAATCCGGTATTGCCCTGCGCAAAGGCGAGCCTGAACTGCTGGCCGCCGTGAACAAAGCCATCGAAAAACTTCGCGCCGACGGTACGCTGAAAAAACTCTCGGAAAAATATTTCGACGCTGACGTCACCCAATAATGGAAGCAGCTCTTCAACTCGCGCTGGACTCCGCGCCCTTCTTGCTCAAGGGCGCGTACTACACGGTCATCCTCAGCCTCGGCGGCATGTTCTTCGGCTTGCTGCTGGGGTTCGGCCTGGCGCTGATGCGCCTGTCGCGTCTCAAGGTGATCAACTGGATCGCCCGCATGTACGTGTCGTTCTTTCGCGGCACGCCATTGCTGGTGCAGTTATTCCTGATCTACTACGGACTGCCGCAACTGGGCCTCGAACTTGACCCACTGCCGGCGGCGCTGATCGGTTTCTCGCTGAACATGGCTGCCTATGCGTGTGAAATCCTGCGGGCCGCCATCAGTTCCATCGAGCGCGGCCAGTGGGAAGCCGCGGCGAGTATTGGCATGACCCGTGCGCAGACCCTGCGCCGGGCCATCCTGCCGCAAGCCGCACGCACGGCCCTGCCACCGCTGGGCAACAGCTTCATTTCCCTGGTCAAGGACACCGCGCTGGCGGCGACCATCCAGGTACCGGAGCTGTTCCGCCAGGCGCAGTTGATCACCGCGCGAACCTTCGAAATCTTCACCATGTACCTTGCCGCCGCGCTGATCTACTGGGTTCTTGCCACCGTGCTCTCGCACCTGCAGAACGTATTGGAAGCCCGGGTCAATCGGCACGACCAGGAGTCCTGACCCATGATTGTCGTGGAAAAACTGACAAAGCAGTTCAAGGGTCAGGTGGTGCTCAACGGTATCGACCTGAAGATCGAAGAAGGCGAAGTGGTTGCGATCATCGGCCCCAGCGGCTCGGGCAAGACCACGTTCCTGCGCTGCCTGAACTTCCTCGAAGAGCCTACCAGCGGCCGGATCAAGGTCGGCGACATCGAGATCGATGGCAGTCGCCCGCTGAACCAGCAACAGGGCCTGGTGCGCCGCTTGCGCCAGCAGGTGGGCTTCGTGTTCCAAAACTTCAACCTGTTCCCCCATCGCACCGCGTTGGAAAACGTCACCGAAGGCCCGCAGGTGGTGAAGAAGGTTCCCCGGGCCGAAGCCGAAGCCCTGGGGCGCAAGCTGTTGGCCAAGGTCGGACTGGCCGGCAAGGAGGACGCCTACCCACGGCGCCTTTCCGGCGGCCAGCAACAGCGCGTGGCGATTGCCCGGGCGCTGGCGATGGAGCCGGCGGTGATCCTGTTCGACGAGCCAACCTCGGCCCTCGATCCGGAACTGGTAGGCGAGGTCCTGGCAACCATCCGTGGCCTGGCCGAAGAAAAACGCACCATGGTCATCGTGACCCACGAAATGGGCTTTGCCCGGGACGTGGCCAACCGTGTGGTGTTTTTCGACAAAGGCGTGATCGTCGAACAAGGCGAAGCCAAGGCCTTGTTTGCAGCGCCCAAGGAAGAACGCACGCGACAGTTCCTCAGCAAGTTCCTCTCTGCCGGACACGGCGATCAGTAAGTAAGTGTGCATCACTTCCAGGGATGGAAGTCATGCCATTACACAACTAACGCGTCTCGCTACTCATTTTATCCAGACAACACAACTTGCAACTTCTGCCTCACCAACCTCCTCAACTATTTATACAGTTTCAAATACCGAACAGCCTGGGAAAACGACCTGTGGCGCCGAGTATTCTTGACAGACAAGCGTAGGACGTTTCTGAAGCCATTCACAATGAGTTATTAGGCAACCCACTCTATTGACACTGAAACTATAGAGCCTTATCTAGTGGCCAACAGGCGACGTACATGACGTTAGTTGCGCAATGATTTAGCGCAGACAGCCCATATAGCTGCCTAAATAAAAATAGGCCGTATTATCCGTCGCCTTTGATCTTTCTGAAACGGACTTAGTTTTCAAGCATCAAGGAGAACACCATGACATGTAAGTCGAAGAGTCCCGAACTGGCCGCCCCGACCCTGGCCAATGCCCACCCTGCGGGCATCAACATCGCCAGCGCCGCTCACCTGGAAGTTGCCATCGCACCTTACCCCGGCATGGACGCGGGTGACCTGATCGAACTGTTCTGGGACGACTGCTACGTCGGCTCGCGCGTGCTCTCACAGGCCGACGTGCTGGACGGCATCACGATGCGCATCCCGGAGAGTTTCATCGTCAACGGGACCTCGCGCATCCATTATCGGGTGATGCGGGTTGGTCGCGGGCCGGCGCTGTCAACCAAGCAACGCGTGCAGGTCAAGCTCGACTGTCCCGGCGGCCAGCCCTCGGCCTTGAGCGGCGATGAAAACCAGGGCCTGGCGCCAGTGCGCATTCCCGCCACCATCCGACGCCAAGGGGTGAACCCGAACCAGATCAAACGTGGCGTACCGCTGACCATCGAACCCTACCTGAACATGGCCGCCGGTGATGCCGTGACCCTGCGCTGGGGCGACGTGCGCATGGACCTGCCGGCGGTCACCGCCAGCGACGTCGGCCAGCCAATCAATATCTGGGTCCCGCCGCAGATCATTCTGGAAGCGGGAGAAGACCTGCGCCTGGAAGTGACCTATTGCGTCCTCGACCGCGTGGGCAACAACTCCCACTGGGCACCGCCACGGACGTTGAAGATTGGTTGTGCCAATTCGTATCTGGACACTTCACCGAGACAGGCGCTCATGGTCGCTGAAACGCGCCGCCGAGAGCCCTGATGCAACCCTTTTTGCGGCCTACAGGCTTTTGTGGCGAGGGAGCTTGCTCCCGCTTGGGTGCGTAGCACCCACTGGCAAACAAAGAAGGGTCGCTGCGCAACCCAGCGGGAGCAAGCTCCCTCGCCACAAAAGCTGCCTGGCCTCGCTGAGTGTATGGCCTTCAAATTAAAACCAACCTATTCATATTCCTAAAAGTTAGTTTGAAAATAATTTATGCACGCTTAGGGTATATGAACCGGACCACCGGACATTCTTGATTTTTACTCGCCGCAATCATCGCGGCGCTTCTTGAGATGTGAGGTGGGTATGGAACGGAACACAATCAGCCCAGTGCAGTATGCCAAGGCTCTGCCCGCAGCCACGGAGTGGCTGTAATGTCGGATCTGGCGCAAGCAAAGGTCCAGAGCGACCTGGACATCGCACCCCTGCTGTTGCCCGCACAAGTGCTGCGCAACGATGCCGAAGCGATCAAAGCCGCCCACGAACTGGCACAGGTCGCCCGTCAACAAGCGGCGCGTCGTGACCAACAACGCAAGCTGCCTTGGGCTGAAATCGAGCAATTCACCCGCAGCGGCCTGGGCAGCATCGCCATTCCCCGGGCATACGGCGGCCCGCAGGTTTCGTTCGTCACCCTGGCCGATGTGTTCGCGATCATTTCCGCCGCCGACCCGGCCCTCGGGCAGATTCCGCAAAACCAATTTGGCGTGCTCCAACTGATTCTCGGCACCGGCACCGAGCGGCAGAAGAAAATCCTGCTGCAAAGCGTGCTCGAAGGCTGGCGCATCGGTAACGCCGGGCCCGAACGTGGCACTCGCAATACCCTTGAACTCAAGGCCCGGATCAGCGCCGACGGTGATGGGTTTGTCATCAATGGCCAGAAGTTCTATTCCACCGGGGCACTGTTTGCCCACTGGGTCGCGGTCAAGGCGCTGAACGACGAAGGTCGGCAGGTGCTGGCGTTCGTGCGGCGCGGCACCCCGGGCCTGCGGATCGTCGACGATTGGTCAGGCTTCGGCCAGCGCACCACGGCCAGTGGCACCGTGCTGCTGAACAATGTACGGGTGGATGCCGAGTTGGTCCTGGATAACTGGCGCATCAACGATACGCCCGGTGTGCAAGGGGCGATTTCCCAACTGATCCAGGCCGCCATCGATGCCGGCATCGCCCGCGGCGCCATCGACGATGCCATCGCCTTCGTGCGCGAACGCGCCCGGCCCTGGATCGACGCCAAGGTCGACCGGGCCCGTGATGACCTCTACGTGATCGCCGACATCGGCAAGCTGAAAATCGAACTGCACGCCGCCGAAGCATTGCTGCGCAAGGCTGGACAGGTACTGGACCAGGTCAGCGCCGCCCCCATCACGGCGCAATCGTCCGCCCGCGCCTCGATTGCCGTGGCCGAAGCCAAGGCGCTCACCACCGAGATCGCCCTGCAGGCCAGCGAAAAATTGTTCGAACTGGCCGGCAGCCGCGCCACCCTCGCTGAATTCAACCTCGATCGCCACTGGCGCAACGCCCGGGTCCACACCCTGCACGACCCGGTGCGCTGGAAATATCACGCGATAGGCGCCTACCACCTGAACGGCACCTTGCCGGCCCGACATTCCTGGATCTGACGACCCGACCTCTGGAGCAGCACATGCCGTTTTCCCAACACGTCGCGGTGATCACCAGCGATGAACAAGCCCTGATCGTGGCCAGTGACCTGGCCGATGACTTCAAGCGCGACAGCGCACTGCGCGACCGTGAGCGCCGCTTGCCGTATCCGGAACTGGAAGCTTTCTCCCGCTCCGGCCTGTGGGGCATCAGTGTGCCCAAGGCCTACGGCGGCGCCGGTGTGTCCAACGTCACCCTGGCCAAAGTGATCGCCTTGATTTCCCAGGCCGACGGCTCTCTTGGGCAGATTCCCCAGAATCATTTCTACGCGCTGGAAGTGCTGCGGGTAAATGGCAACGAAGCGCAGAAGCAACGTTTGTACGCCGAAGTCCTGGCCGGCCAACGCTTTGGCAATGCCCTGGCCGAGCTTGGCACCAAGACCGCCCACGACCGCGTCACTCAACTGCGACGCGACGGCGAGGGCTACCGCATCAACGGGCGCAAGTTCTACGCCACTGGTGCGATTTACGCCCAGCGCATCCCCTCGTCGGTGGTGGATGAAAACGGCGTGCAGCAACTGGCGTTCGTCCCTCGCGACAGCCAAGGCCTGACGGTGATCGATGACTGGAGCGGTTTCGGCCAGCGCACCACCGGCAGCGGTTCGGTGGTGTTCGAAGACGTGTACGTCGCTGCCGACGACATCGTGCCCTTCCAGAGCGCCTTCGAACGTCCCACACCGGTGGGGCCGCTGGCGCAGATTCTTCACGCCGCCATCGACACCGGCATTGCCCGCGCCGCCTATGAAGACGCCTTGCATTTTGTCCGTAGCAAAACCCGTCCCTGGATCGACGCCACCAGCGATGTCGCCACCGAAGACCCGCACACCCTCAAGAGTTTCGGCCAACTGAGTATCCGCCTGCACGCCGCCGAAGCCCTGTTGGAACGCGCTGGTGAATTCCTCGACCGGGCCCAGGCCGACACCCAGGCCGACACGGTCGCCGCCGCCTCGATTGCCGTGGCCGAAGCCCGCGCCATCAGCACCGAGATTTCCCTGGCCGCCGGCAGCACGCTGTTCGAATTGGCCGGCAGCCAGGCGACCCTGGCCGAGCATGGTCTCGACCGCCACTGGCGCAACGCCCGGGTGCACACCCTGCATGACCCGGTGCGCTGGAAATACCACGCCGTAGGCAACTTCTACCTCAACGATGAAAAACCGCCCCTGCGGGGGACGATCTGATGGCGGTCGGGAAGAAGAAAATCCTCCTCAATGCGTTCAACATGAACTGCATCGGGCACATCAATCATGGCCTGTGGACCCATCCACAGGACACATCGACCCAGTACAACACGATCGAATACTGGACCGCCCTGGCCCAATTGCTCGAGCGCGGATTGTTCGACGGGTTGTTCATCGCCGACATCGTCGGGGTCTACGACGTGTATCAACAGTCGGTGGACGTGACGCTCAAGGAGTCGATCCAACTGCCGGTCAATGACCCGCTACTGCTGGTGTCCGCGATGGCCGCCGTGACGAAAAACCTGGGTTTCGGCCTCACCGCCAACCTGACCTACGAACCGCCCTACCTGTTCGCCCGGCGCATGAGCACCCTCGACCACCTGAGTCGCGGCCGGGTCGGCTGGAACATCGTTACCGGCTACCTGGACAGTGCCGCCAAAGCCATGGGCCTGACGGCGCAGGTCGAGCATGACCGCCGCTACGACCAGGCCGACGAATACCTGCAAGTGCTCTACAAATTGTGGGAGGGCAGCTGGGAAAACGACGCGGTCATCAACGACCGCGAACAGCGAATCTATGCCCAACCGGAAAAAGTGCACAAGGTCCGGCACCAAGGCGAGTTCTACCAGGTCGAGGGCTATCACCTGTGCGAGCCCTCGCCCCAACGCACGCCGGTGCTGTTCCAGGCCGGCAGCTCCGAGCGCGGCTTGACGTTCGCCGGGCGGCATGCCGAGTGCGTGTTCATCAGTGGCCAGAACAAACCGACGACCAAGGTCCAGGTGGACAAGGTCCGCGCCAGCGCCGCCGAGGCCGGGCGCAACCCCGAAGACATCAAGGTGTTCATGGGCCTGAACGTGATCGTCGGTGAGACCGAAGCCGCCGCCTGGGCCAAGCATGCCGAGTACTTGGGGTACGCCAGCGCCGAGGCCGGGGTGGCGCACTTCTCCGCGTCAACAGGGATCGATTTTTCCCAGTACGAACTGGACGAGCCGATCCAGTACGTCAAGAGCAACGCGATCCAGTCGGCCACCAAGACCTTGCAGAACAACGATTGGACCCGGCGCAAATTGCTCGAACAGCACGCCCTGGGCGGTCGCTACATCACGGTGGTTGGCTCAACCGAACAGGTGGCCGATGAGCTGGAATCGTGGATCACCGAAACCGGCCTCGACGGCTTCAACCTGACCCGCATCGTCACGCCGCAAAGCTACGTGGACTTCATCGACCTGGTGATCCCCGAGTTGCAGCGACGCGGCTCGTACAAGACCGAATACGCCAGCGGCACCCTGCGCGAGAAGCTGTTTCACGCCGGGGACCAGTTGCCCGAACAACACACTGGCTCGACCTACCGGCACTGACCCCGGGGCTACCGACACTGATCCTGTGGCGAGGGAGCTTGCTCCCGCTGGTGGGCGAAGCCCGCCCAAAAAGGCTTTGGGGCCACTTCGTAGCCCAGCGGGAGCAAGCTCCCTCGCCACAAAGGCCTGAGACTCATCCATTAATGACTGGAATAACCGACATGACCAAACACTTCCTCACCCTGCCAGTCAAAACCCTGGCCCTGGCCCTCGGCCTGTTCAGCTCGGCGCTGTTTGCCGCCGACGCACCGTTGAAGATCGGCACCACCGCCGCCTTCGCCATTCCCCTGGAAGCGGCGGTCGAAGAAGCCGACAAGCAGGGCCTGAAAGTCGAGTTGGTGGAGTTCAGCGACTGGATTGCGCCCAACGTCAGCCTGGCCTCCGGTGATATCGACGTGAATTACTTCCAGCACATCCCGTTCCTGGAAAATGCCAAGGCTGCCGCCGGATTCGACCTGGTGCCCTTCGCCCCGGGGATCATCAACAACGTCGGCCTCTATTCGAAAAAATACAAAAGCTTCGACGAACTGCCTAAAGGCGCCAGCGTCGCCATCGCCAACGACCCGATCAACAGCGGTCGCGGCCTGCAATTGCTGGCCAAGGCCGGGCTGATCAGCCTCAAGCCGGGCGTCGGCTACAAGGCCACCGAAGACGACATCGTCGCTAACCCGAAGCAACTCAAGATCCTGCAAGTCGAAGCCGTGCAACTGGTGCGCGCTTATGAAGACGCCGACCTGGTGCAGGGATATCCGGCCTACATCCGCCTGGCCAAGACTTTCGATGCCAGTTCCGCCTTGCTGTTCGACGGCCTCGATCACAAGGAATACGTGATTCAGTTCGTGATCCAGCCCAAGAGCAAGGACGACCCGCGGCTGATCAAGTTCGTCGACATCTACCAACACTCGCCCGCCGTGCGCGCCGCCCTGGACAAGGCCCACGGCAAGCTCTACCAAGCCGGCTGGGAAGGCTGACATGAACGCCGTCAACGCTCGACTCCGCCACGAAGCCCCCGCGCCGCAAAGCGCCGACCAGACCGAACTGCACCCGGAGCTGAACCGCGCCCACGTGCGCTTCATCGGCCTGGGCAAGACCTACAATGGCGCCCAAGGGCCGGTGGCTGCCCTGCAAGGCATCGACCTGGCGATCCAACACGGCGAAGTGTTCGGGATCATCGGCCGCAGCGGCGCCGGCAAGTCGTCGCTGATCCGCACCATCAACCGGCTCGAACGACCCACCAGCGGCCGGGTGTTGATCGATCGGGTGGACATTGGCGAATTCGATGAAGACCACCTGGTGGAACTGCGCCGACGCATCGGCATGATCTTCCAGCACTTCAACCTGATGTCGGCAAAGACCGTGTGGCAGAACGTTGAACTGCCCTTGAAAGTCGCTGGCATGCCCAAGGCGCAGCGCCAGCGCAAAGTCCGCGAGCTGCTGGAACTGGTGGGCCTGCAAGGCAAGCACCTGGCCTATCCGGCACAACTTTCCGGTGGGCAGAAGCAGCGGGTCGGGATTGCCCGGGCGCTGGTGCACGACCCGCAGATCCTGCTGTGCGACGAGGCCACCTCGGCCCTGGACCCGGAGACCACCCAATCGATCCTCGGGCTGCTGCGCGAGATCAACCAGCGGCTGGGCCTGACCATCGTCTTGATCACCCACGAGATGGCGGTGATTCGCGAAGTCTGCGACCGGGTGGTGGTGCTCGAGCAAGGACGAATCGTCGAGCAGGGCCCGGTCTGGGAAGTTTTCGGCAACCCTCGACACGAGGTCAGCCGGACGCTGCTGGCGCCGTTGCAACACGCCATCCCGGAGGAACTGCAAAGTCGCTTGCAGGTGCAGCCGGCGCCGGCTGACGCGGCGACGGTGCTGCGCCTGCAATTCACTGGCGCAGGTGATGATGAAGTAGACCTGGCCGCCTTGTTCAGTGCCCTCGGTGGGCGGGTGCGCTTGCTGCACGGCGGCATCGAACGGATTCAGGGCCACGGGCTGGGTCAGTTGCTGCTGGCCGTGAGTGGTTCGTCGTGGGGTGCCGAGGAGCTGCGCCAACGGGCGGGCAATTGGGCGCAACGGGTGGAGGTACTGGGTTATGTGGTTTGATCGGTTGTTGCAGGGTTTCATCGACACGTTCCTGATGGTCGGCGTGTCGTCGTTGATCGCATTGATGGCGGGCATACCGCTGGCGGTGATCCTGGTCACCAGCGGCAAGGGCGGGATCTATGAAGCGCCAGTCTTGAACAAGGCCCTGGGCGCGTTCGTGAACCTGTTCCGCTCGATACCGTTCCTGATCCTGATGGTGGCGCTGATTCCGTTTACCCGGCTGATCGTCGGCACCACCTATGGCGTGTGGGCTGCGGTCGTACCGCTGACCATCGCCGCCACGCCGTTCTTCGCCCGCATCGCCGAAGTCAGCCTGCGGGAAGTCGACCATGGCCTGATCGAAGCGGCCCAGGCCATGGGTTGCAGGCGCTGGCACATTGTCTGGCATGTGCTGCTGCCCGAAGCCCTGCCGGGCATCGTCGGTGGTTTTACCATTACGCTGGTGACCATGATCAACTCCTCGGCCATGGCCGGAGCGATCGGTGCCGGTGGCCTGGGCGACATTGCCTACCGTTATGGCTACCAGCGTTTCGACAGCCAGATCATGCTCACGGTGATCGTATTGCTGGTGGCGTTGGTGGCGGTGATCCAGTTGGGTGGTGACCGCCTGGCACGGGGCTTGAATAAACGCTGAAATGCATTTCACTGTGGGAGCGAGCTTGCTCGCGATTGACCGCAAAGCGGTCAGTACGCTTGCGGTATAGTCACCTGACGCTCCCTACCCAAGCCCGCGATCATGAAACACACCACCGAAGACCTGCACGCCATCACCGCCACGACCCTGGGCCACTACAACGCCGTGGCGGAAAGTTTCCGCGAAGGCACCCGCGACCACGATGTCAGCCAGAACATCGACGCCTTGCTGCGCCATATCCAGGGCCAGGCACCGCTGCACATCCTGGATCTGGGCTGCGGCCCGGGGCGCGACCTGCGCACATTCACGGCCTTGGGCCATGTCGCGGTCGGCCTCGACGGCTCAGAAGAATTTGCCCGAATGGCGCGCCAGGACAGCGGCTGCGAGGTGTGGCAACAAGACTTCCTGGCGCTCGACCTGCCGGCCGAACGTTTTGACGGGATTTTCGCCAACGCGGTGCTGTTTCATGTCCCCGTCCAGGAGCTGCCCCGGGTGCTCAAGCAATTGCACGCCACGCTCAAGCCCGGCGGCGTGCTGTTCAGCTCCAACCCCCGGGGCGAAAACCAGGAAGGCTGGAATGGCCAGCGCTTCGGCGCCTACCACGACCTCGCGGCCTGGCAAACGCTGCTTGGCGAAGCAGGCTTCGTGGAGCTGGAGCACTACTACCGACCGGCGGGGCTGCCACGGGAGCAACAGCCTTGGCTGGCGAGTGTGTGGCGTAGACCTTGAAGGCAAACCCGCCCGAACCGGATGGACGCTGGCCCCTGTGGCGAGGGAGCTTGCTCCCGCTGGGCCGCGAAGCGGCCCCAATCCGGATGATGTGATTTTTCCAGGCAGACGGCGTCATCGGCTTTACGACGGCTGCGCCGCCGAGCGGGAGCAAGCTCCCTCGCCACAAGAGTTGCGCTTGATTCAAGGTTTTCCTCACTCCTGCTTTTTCAACCACTTCTGCGACAACTGCTCCAGCCTCCCATCATCCTTGATCCGCGCCAGGGCATTATCCAGGCTGGCCTTGAACGCCGGGTTGCCCTTCTGGAACGGAATCACCAGGCTCGGCGGCGGGCCGCTCTTTTCTTCCGGCTGGAACGACTGCGCCATGACCAACGGACGCTGCGGCTCTTCCTTGCTCGCCAGCAGTTGCGCATCCGGACGGCTATAAGCCGCACTGAGGTCGAAACGTTCCGCCAGTTCCGGGGTCATTGCTATGTGGTTGATGGCGACGTCGTATTTGCCGCTTTCCACACCGGGCAGCAGATCCGCGGCATCGGTGACGACGAAGTCGGGGCGTACATCGAGCTCGGCCGCGAGCATTTCACCCAGCTCCACTTCGAAACCGGTGAGTTTGCCGTCTTCCTTGAAGTTGAAGGGCGCGGTGTTGGCCTCGAGAGCGATGCGCAGCTCGCCACGGTCATTGATGT
The DNA here is from genome assembly GCF_052871455.1 of Pseudomonas sp. LARHCG127. Taxonomy (NCBI): domain Bacteria; kingdom Pseudomonadati; phylum Pseudomonadota; class Gammaproteobacteria; order Pseudomonadales; family Pseudomonadaceae; genus Pseudomonas; species Pseudomonas sp. LARHCG127. The sequence continues at coordinate 71,785 of NZ_JBIXJT010000013.1, read as the reverse complement.
CGTCGATCAGTTCGGCATGAGCCAGGGGGCTCAAAAGGGGTAGCAGGCAGATCAGGCCAGGCAGGAAACGCATGGTCACTCCTAGTATTTATACAAGCGACGCTCGTTTCAGGCTCGCTTTGCTATGGTTGTTGCAGGCTTCGACAACGATTGGCCATGAAGTTGTGATGGCCAGGCGGATTTCATGGAAAAACTGGAGAAAAAAATGAAAAGCTTTATGTCTCGTGCCGCGTTGGCCGGTCTGTTATTGGGCGCTTCGATGCTGGCAAGCGCCGCGACGCCGGCGCCCAAAGGCGCCGAAGTGTTCATCGTTTCCCCGGAAGACGGCGCCACGGTCGCCCAGGAATTCAAGGTCAAGTTCGGCGTCAAGAACATCGCCCTGGCCCCGGCGGGCGATGTGACCAAGAATACCGGCCACCATCATTTGCTGATCGATGTCGACGACGTACCCGCCGAAGGCGCGCCGATTCCGACCGACGCCCACCACATGCACTTCGGCAAGGCACAGACCGAGGCCACCATCAAACTGGCCCCGGGCAAGCACACCTTGCAATTGATCCTGGGCGACAGCGGCCACATGCCGTTCGACCCGTCGATTGTGTCCAAGAAAATCACTGTCAATGTGAAGTAAGACTGGGAAAGTGCAGCCCCCCCTGTGGGAGCGAGCTTGCTCGCGATAGCGGTGGTTCAGTCGATAGCTCTTTTTTCTGACACACCGCCATCGCGAGCAAGCTCGCTCCCACAGGGTTTCCAGATTGTGTCAGGAAAAAAAACGGGAGCCCTTTGGGGCTCCCGTTTTTCATTGCAAGCCAGAGCTGTTTAGAACAACACGCGGCAACGAATCGTGCCATTGATGTGCTGTAGCTTCTCTTGCGCCAGGTCCGAGTATTCGGCGTCGACGTCGATCACGACGTAGCCGACTTTCTCGTTGGTCTGCAGGAACTGACCGGAAATGTTGATGCCGTTTTCGGCGAAGACCTTGTTGATCTCGCTCATCACACCCGGGATGTTCTCGTGGATGTGCAACAGGCGGTGCTTGCCAGGGTGGGCAGGCAGGGCCACTTCCGGGAAGTTCACCGACGATACCGACGTACCGTTGTCGCTGTACTTGACCAGCTTCTCCGCCACTTCCAGGCCGATGTTGGCTTGGGCTTCAGCGGTGGAACCGCCGATGTGCGGGGTCAGGATCACGTTGTCCAGGCCACGCAGCGGGCTTTCGAAAATGTCGTCGTTGGAGCGTGGCTCCACCGGGAACACGTCGATGGCGGCGCCGATCAGGTGCTTGTCCTTGATCGCGTCGGCCAGGGCGTCGAGCTTGACCACGGTGCCACGCGCGGCGTTGATCAGGATCCCGCCCTTCTTGATGGCACGGATTTCCTTCTCGCCGATCATCCACTGGGTGGCAGCGGTTTCCGGCACATGCAGGGTCACGATGTCGGACATGCCCAACAACTCGTGCAAGTCGTTGACCTGGGTGGCGTTGCCCAGGGGCAGCTTGGTCACGGTGTCATAGAAGAACACCTGCATGCCAAGGCCTTCAGCCAGTACCGACAACTGCGTGCCGATCGAGCCGTAGCCGACGATACCCAGCTTCTTGCCGCGGATTTCGAAGGAGTTGGCCGCGCTCTTGATCCAGCCGCCACGGTGGCAGGAAGCGTTCTTCTCGGGGATGCCGCGCAGCAGCAGGATCGCTTCGGCCAATACCAGCTCGGCAACGGAACGGGTGTTGGAGTACGGCGCGTTGAACACCGCGATACCGCGCTCGCGCGCCGCGTTGAGGTCAACCTGGTTGGTGCCGATGCAGAAGCAGCCAACCGCGACCAGTTTCTTGGCGTGGTCGAAGATCTCTTCGGTCAGTTGAGTACGGGAGCGAATGCCGATGAAGTGAGCATCGGCGATCTTTTCCTTGAGCTGGGCTTCCGGCAGAGAACTGGTGATGTACTCGATGCTGGTGTAGCCCGCCGACTTGAGGACGTCGACAGCCGATTGGTGGACGCCTTCGAGAAGAAGGAACTTGATCTTGCTCTTATCGAGAGAAGTCTTGCTCATCTGCGTAAACCTGTGTCCCGGAGAAAAATGGCAGGGAATCGGACAGCGCATGCTGGCCCGACCGGCGTGACAGCCGTCGCCGCAGAACAGCCGTTGGGCACTACGCTGCGGGGTCGGTATGCTAGCATATGCCCCCCGCAAACACTCATTCCTGCGACGTGAAGCGTTCTCAGGATGACCATGAATTGTTCGAGAGTTCTGTCGATGACCCATCCTGCCGTGATAGATGAGCTGAAGACCCTGGTTGAGCCTGGCAAGGTCTTGACCGATGCTGACTCCCTGAACGCTTACGGCAAGGATTGGACCAAGCATTTCGCCCCGGCGCCTTCGGCCATCGTCTTTCCCAAGACCTCCGAACAGGTCCAGGCCATTGTGCGCTGGGCCAATGCGCACAAAGTCGCGCTGGTGCCCTCGGGCGGGCGCACCGGGTTGTCCGCCGCCGCCGTGGCTGCCAACGGCGAAGTGGTGGTGTCATTCGACTACATGAACCAGATTCTCGACGTGAACCTTACCGACCGCACTGCCGTGTGCCAGCCGGGCGTGGTCACCGAGCAACTGCAGAACAAGGCTGAAGAACATGGGCTGTACTACCCGGTTGACTTCGCTTCGGCAGGTTCCAGCCAGATTGGCGGCAATATCGGCACCAATGCCGGCGGAATCAAGGTCATTCGCTACGGCATGACCCGCAACTGGGTGGCGGGCATGAAGGTCGTCACCGGCAAGGGCGACCTGCTGGAGCTGAACAAGGACCTGATCAAGAACGCCACCGGCTACGACTTGCGGCAGCTGTTCATCGGCGCCGAAGGCACCCTGGGCTTCGTGGTCGAGGCCACCATGCGCCTGGACCGTGCGCCGAAGAACCTCACCGCCATGGTGCTCGGCACCTCGGACTTCGACTCCATCATGCCGGTGCTGCACGCCTTCCAGGGCAAGCTGGACCTGACCGCCTTCGAATTTTTCTCCGACAAGGCCCTGGCCAAGGTCCTCGGTCGTGGCGACGTACCGGCGCCATTCGAAACCGAGTGCCCGTTCTACGCGCTGCTGGAATTCGAAGCCACCACCGAAGAGGTCGCCAACCAGGCCTTGGAGACCTTTGAGCACTGCGTGGAGCAGGGCTGGGTGCTGGACGGTGTGATGAGCCAGAGCGAAACCCAACTGCAAAACCTGTGGAAATTGCGCGAGTACATCTCCGAAACCATCTCCCACTGGACGCCGTACAAGAACGACATTTCAGTGACCGTCTCCAAAGTCCCAGCCTTCTTGCAGGAAATCGACGGGATCGTTGGCGAACATTACCCGGACTTCGAAATCGTCTGGTTCGGTCACATCGGCGACGGCAACCTGCACTTGAACATCCTCAAGCCAGAAAACCTGAGCAAGGATGAATTCTTCGCCAAGTGCGCGACCGTGAACAAATGGGTCTTTGAAACCGTCGAGAAGTACAACGGCTCGATTTCCGCCGAACACGGCGTGGGCATGACCAAGCGCGACTACCTGACTTATAGTCGTTCGCCAGTGGAGATCGAATACATGAAAGCCGTGAAAGCCGTATTCGACCCGAACGGCATCATGAACCCGGGCAAGATTTTCGCGGTTAACGCCTAAAAAACACCTGATGAACCCCAGAGCAGGAGTCGGTAAATGAGCTATCAGCACCAGTATGTCGACGGTACACGTATTCATTTTCCGCTAGGGAAAGTGGTGTGCATTGGCCGCAACTACGCCGAACATGCCAAGGAACTGGATAACCCGGTGCCCACCGAACCCTTGTTGTTCATCAAGCCGGGCAGCTGCGTGGTGCCGCTGGAAGGCGGTTTCAGCATTCCCGCCGACCGTGGCTCGGTGCACTACGAGGCGGAAATCGCCGTGTTGATCGGCAAGCCGCTGTCCACCAAGCCCAGCGTTGAAGAGGTGCTGGACGCGATCTCCGGCTTCGCCCCGGCCCTGGACCTGACCCTGCGGGACAAGCAGGCCGAGCTCAAGGCCAAGGGCCTGCCGTGGGAGGTCGCCAAGTCCTTCGACGGCGCGGCAGTGATCGCGCCATTTGTCTCGAAGGATACGTTTGCCGACCTGACCGACATTCCCGTGCGCCTGACCATCAACGGTGAAGTGCGCCAGGACGGCAACAGCAGCCTGATGCTCAACCCCATCGTGCCGATGATCCAATACATGGCCGGTTGCTTCTCGCTGCAGGCCGGCGACGTGATCCTCACCGGCACCCCGGCGGGCGTCGGGCCACTGAATGCGGGCGATGAACTGGTCCTGGAACTGCCAGGGGCGAGCCGCTTCGAGAGCAGCGTTCGCTAACAGCTACACCTATGCCGCCTGTGGGAGCGAGCTTGCTCGCGATAGCGATCTATCCGACACATCAATGTGGGCTGACACACCGCTATCGCGAGCAAGCTCGCTCCCACAGGGTATAGAGGGTGCATATCCGATCATTTACCGTTTTTTTCACATGCCATCCGGATAATTCCGAGGAATGCGGCATCTGAGCCAGCCACTCCCTTAGCCGAACTTTCTGGAACGCATTCCCCGATGGCCAAAACCCAAACACTGCCTGCCGCCAAGCCTGCCCGCCGCTCTCGCTTCGCCCTGCCCTGGTATGCCTGGTCGCTGCTGGCGGTGGCTGCAGCCTATGGCTTGGCGTTTGCGATGCATTGGGACGACCGCGGCCTGCTTTGGCTGTCGGAACACTTCCAGAGCCCGGTCCAGCGCCAGGAAAGCATCTGGTTGCCAGACTATCGCGCCGTGATCGACGCCAAGCCGCTACCGGGCATGGAGAAGGACGAAGCGTCCGATGTGACCTATAACCCGCAGACCAAGACCCTGTTCGCAGTCATGGGCAAGAACCCATTCCTGGTGGAACTGACCCTGCAAGGCGATGTATTGCGCAAGATGCCATTGGTGGGCTGGGGCAATCCGGAAGGCGTGGCGTTTATGGAAAACGGTCTGCTGGCCATTACCGATGAACGAAAGCACCTGTTGTCGATCGTTCAGGTCGATGCCGACACCCGCGCGCTGAACATCAATGACTTTCCTCGCTATGACCTGGGCACGTCGAAGAATCAGAACAAGGGATTCGAAGCCATCGTCTGGGACCTGAAAAATCAGCGACTGGTCCTCGGCGAGGAGCGCCCACCTGCGCTGTTCACCTGGAAAAGTGACGGTAGCCAGTTGCTCAAGGGCGATAAGCAGATCCATGTCAGCAACGAATTGGACCTGCGCAACCTTTCAGCATTGGCCGTAGATCCCCGCACCGGTCACATGCTGGTGCTGTCAGCCGACTCCCATCTATTGCTGGAGCTGGACGAAGAAGGCGAGCAGGTCAGCTTCATGACCTTGCTGGGCGGCTTCAACGGCCTGAAAGACACGATCCCTCGTGCCGAAGGTGTCACCATCGATGAGGCCGGTAACCTGTACATGGTCAGCGAGCCGAACCTGTTCTATCGTTTCGAAAAACAGCGCTGACAACTAACTCTGTAGGATAAGTCCTCCTTCGTTGTAGGGTGTGGCACGCGGCCATTAAGTTTCAGTTCAGGCAGCCGTGGTATTTCCACCCACCTGTTCTTATCCGAGCCCACTCCAACATGCGTCGACTCGCCCACCCCAAACCCTTGATGCTGATACTGCTGACGCTGGTGCTGATCAGCCTGATCACCGTCGGCCAGCACCTGCGCCTGTTCGAACGCGCCTGGTTCAACCTGAATACGCTCTGGAAAAATACCAGCGAACAGGCCATTGCCCTGGATCAATACCGGGTCCACGTCGAGGCGCAGGTGATCGAAGGCCTGGACGATGACGTTTCCGCGCTGACGTTCGATCCGGTCCGCAAGAGCCTTTTCACTGTCACCAATAAAAACGCCGAGCTGATCGAGCTGTCGCTGGATGGCAAGATTCTGCGGCGCATCGCCCTGATCGGCTTTGGCGACCCGGAGGCGGTGGAGTTCATCAGCGAAGACACCTACGTCATCACTGACGAGCGCCAGCAACGGCTGATCAAGATTCACTTGGAAGACAACACCCAATTCCTCGACGCCGCCGACGCCGAACAGATCACCCTCGGCGTGCACATGAGGAGCAACAAGGGGTTCGAAGGATTGGCCTACGATTCGGTGGGCAAGCGCCTGTTCGTGGCAAAGGAACGCGACCCGATGCTGATTTATGAAGTGCATGGGTTTCCCCATCACAATCCGGAAAAATCCTACGCGGTCCATGTGATCAACAACCCCAAGCGCGATGCCGGGCTATTCGTACGCGACCTTTCAAGCCTGCAATACGATGAACGCAGCGGCCATTTGCTGGCGCTGTCCGATGAGTCGCGGTTGATTATCGAGTTGGATATCGACGGCCGACCGTTGAGCACGCTCTCATTGAGCAAGGGCCGCCAGGGGCTGCAGCAAACCGTACCCCAGGCCGAAGGCCTGGCCATGGACGACGATGGCAACCTGTACCTGGTGAGCGAGCCAAACCTGTTCTACGTGTTCAAGAAGCCGCAGCCTTGATGCACCACAAAACCAAATGCGGGAAACCCAATGTGGGAGCGAGCTTGCTCGCGATGGCGGTGGGTCAGCCAACATTGATGTGTCGGATAGACCGTTATCGCGAGCAAGCTCGCTCCCACAGGGTTCGGTGTTGAGTCAGCCCGGCTTATTCACCCCGCAGGGTCTTCACCCCATCAGCAGTCCCCAGCAACAGCACATCCGCCGGGCGAGCAGCGAACAAACCGTTGGTGACCACGCCGACGATGGCGTTGATCTGGCTTTCCAGTTCCACCGGGTTAGTGATCTGCAGGTTGTGCACATCCAGGATGATGTTGCCGTTATCGGTCAGCACGCCTTCGCGATACACCGGGTCCCCGCCCAGTTTCACCAGTTGGCGGGCCACATGGCTACGGGCCATGGGGATAACTTCCACCGGCAATGGGAACCCGCCGAGTACCGGCACCAGTTTGCTGGCGTCAGCAATGCAGATGAAGGTCTTGGCCACCGCCGCGACGATCTTCTCGCGGGTCAGGGCCGCGCCGCCGCCCTTGATCAGGTTCAGGTGCGCGTCGCTTTCATCGGCGCCGTCGATGTAGAACTCCAAGTCGCTGACGGTATTGAGTTCGTACACCGGGATCCCGTGGCCCTTGAGGCGCGCAGCGGTCGCTTCGGAGCTGGCGACTGCGCCATCGAACGCACCCTTGTGTTGCGCCAGCGCGTCGATGAAGCAATTGGCCGTGGAGCCGGTGCCGACCCCGACGACGCTCTTGTCATCCAGTTTCGGGAGGATGAGGTCGACGGCGGCCTGGGCCACGGCCTGTTTGAGTTGATCCTGGGTCATGCGGGCTCCGAAGGTGCCGAGAGAGAACGAAAGGCCGGCATTATAGGCGCCGAAAGGGCCCTGGTCATTGCCTGATTGGCACCGAGCCCGTGTGGCGAGGGAGCTTGCTCCCGCTCGGCTGCGAAGCAGTCGTGATTGATGTCTACCGCATATCGAAGGGGCCGCTGCGCGACCCAGCGGGAGCAAGCTCCCTCGCCACGGGGTTTCTGCGCTCAAAGTGCCTTAATCGTGTGGTCGCCCGGCCAAAAGCCGGGTTAGACTCCTTGGCCCTGCCCAACCCGCTCAGTGATGCTTTCCGATGCTTGAACAGTACGTCAAAAAGATCCTCACCTCGCGCGTTTACGACGTTGCCGTAGAAACCCCGCTGCAGGCCGCTCGCCAGCTCTCCGAGCGGCTGGGCAACAGCATCTTGCTCAAGCGTGAAGACTTGCAGCCAGTGTTCTCGTTCAAGATTCGCGGGGCCTACAACAAGCTGACCCAGCTCAGCGACGAAGAACGCGCACGCGGCGTGGTCACGGCTTCGGCGGGCAACCACGCCCAGGGCCTGGCCCTGGCGGCCAAGGTGCTGGGGGTCAAGGCCACCATCGTGATGCCCAAGACCACGCCGGAAATCAAGGTCGAAGGCGTGCGCTCCCGTGGCGGCAAAGTGGTCTTGCACGGTGACTCGTTTCCCGAAGCCCTGGCCTATTCGCTGAAACTGGTCGACGAAAAGGGCTACGTCTACATCCACCCGTATGACGATCCCCACACCATTGCCGGGCAGGGCACCGTGGCGATGGAAATCCTGCGCCAGCATCCTGGGCGCCTGGATGCGATTTTCGTCCCGGTGGGCGGTGGCGGGCTGATCGCCGGGATCGCGGCCTACGTGAAATACCTGCGCCCGGACATCAAGATCATCGGCGTCGAGCCGGACGACTCCAACTGCCTGCAAGCGGCCATGGCCGCGGGCGAGCGCGTGGTGCTGCCGACCGTGGGGCTGTTCGCCGACGGCGTTGCCGTGGCACAGATCGGCCAGCACACCTTTGATATCTGCAAGCACCACGTGGACGAAGTCATCACCGTCAGCACCGACGAGATCTGCGCCGCTATCAAGGATATCTACGACGATACCCGCTCGATCACCGAACCTGCCGGCGCACTGGGCGTGGCCGGGATCAAGAAATATGTCGAGTCACGGAACATCAGCGGCCAGACCCTGGTGGCGATCGACTCCGGCGCCAACGTCAACTTCGACCGCTTGCGCCATGTCGCCGAGCGCGCCGAGCTGGGCGAGGGCCGCGAAGCGATCATCGCCGTGACCATCCCCGAGAAGCCGGGCAGCTTCAAGGCGTTCTGCGAAGCCGTGGGCAAGCGCCAGATCACCGAATTCAACTATCGCTACAACACCGGCAGCGAAGCGCACATCTTCGTCGGCGTGCAGACCCACCCGGAAAACGACCCGCGCAGCGCGCTGATCGCCAGCCTGACCGAACAAGGCTTCCCGGTGCTGGACCTGACCGACAACGAACTGGCCAAGTTGCACATTCGCCACATGGTCGGCGGGCATGCGGCCCATGTCATCGACGAAGTGGTGCTGCGCTTCGAATTCCCGGAACGTCCGGGGGCGCTGTTCAACTTCTTGAACAAGCTGGGTGGACGCTGGAATATCTCGATGTTCCACTACCGCAACCATGGCGCGGCGGATGGCCGTGTGGTCGCGGGGCTCCAAGTGCCCCACGATGAACGCCACCTGGTCCCGGCCGCCCTGGAAGAAATCGGCTACCCGTACTGGGATGAAAGCGATAACCCGGCCTATCAGTTGTTCCTGGGTTGATAAAGCCGGGCTAGGCTGTGAGCAAGACTTAAGGAAATCGAACCCATGGAAACATTGACCGCGCTGAAGATCGCCCACGGCATCGCCACTGTATTACTGCTGGCGGGTGCCCTGGGGCTGGCCATCTGGGTCTGGCGCACGCGCCGCAACGGCGACGCCACGGCGGCGGCGCGCACGCTGCAACGTCCGCGGCTGTTCATCTGGCTGGTCATGATCCTGGCGCTGGCTAGCCTGCCATTCACTGGCTGGCGGATGGTTCATCAAATCGGCTGGCCACTGGGACAGACCTGGCTGCTGGCTTCCAGCGTGCTCTACACCTTGGCGGCGCTGGCGGGGTTCTGGCTGCTAGTGCGGCTGAACACATTGCGCAAGACGCCAGGCGGTAGCGGGAAGTTTACCTTTGTCCTGGCGCTGTTCAGTGTTGTCTGCTTTGTGGCCATTGCGGGGTTGATGGGGGCCAAGCCGGTTTAAGGCTTAGAGACCGCATCGCTTTTATCGCGAGCAAGCTCGCTCCCACACTGGATTTGGGTTGTTCCCCCTGTGGGAGCGAGCTTGCTCGCGATAGCTATATCAGCCGCGCAACGAAATCACGGGCCAACCCCGCTTCTGGGCCTCAGCCCGAAGATTCGGATCCGGATCCACCGCCACCGGATGCGTCACCGCTTCCAGCAACGGCAAATCGTTCATCGAATCGCTATAAAAGTAGCTATCGTCGAGCGAGTACCCGGTCTCTTCCAGCCAACGGTTCAACCGGGTCACCTTGCCCTCGCGGAAACACGGGATGTCGGTGCTGCGTCCGCTGTAGCGCCCGTCGACCATCTCGCACTCGGTGGCAATCAGGGTTTCGACCCCCAGGCGCTCGGCAATTGGCGCGGTAACGAAGCGGTTGGTGGCGGTGATGATGACCAGCTTGTCGCCGGCGTCACGGTGCTTTTTCAGCAGTTCGATGGCCTGGGGCAACACGATCGGCTCGATGCAGTCGCGCATGTAGTCCAAGTGCCACTGGGCCAGGATGTGCATTTCGGTACGGCCAAGGATTTCCAGGCAAAAGTTCAGGTACTCGGCATTGTCGAGCTTGCCGGCCAGGTAATCCTGGTAGAACGCGTCGTTGCGCGCCTTATAGGTGACAGCGTCCAGAAAACCGCGCTCGCACAGGTAATCGCCCCACGCGTGGTCGCTATCGCCGCCCAGCAATGTGTTGTCCAAGTCGAATAAAGCCAGCCGCATCGCAGTTACTCGCTGAAAAATCTAAAGAAAGGCGTCCAGAATACGGACTTTTCACAAGAGTGCACATAAGCTAGGGACGCTCGTTGCTGCTTTCACAACCTTTGTGGAACAATGCGGCGACATGCGTTTGCGAGGTTGTTGCCGTGATCGATCCCGATGGTTTCCGTCCCAATGTGGGGATCATTCTTACGAATGATGCTGGGCAGGTGCTATGGGCACGCCGTATCAATCAAGATGCCTGGCAGTTTCCCCAGGGTGGGATCAACCCCCAGGAGACGCCGGAAGAGGCCTTGTACCGCGAGTTGAATGAAGAAGTGGGGCTTGAGCGCGAAGATGTCGAAATACTCGCCTGCACCCGAGGCTGGTTGCGCTATCGTTTGCCGCAACGCCTGGTCAGGACGCACAGCCAACCGCTGTGCATCGGCCAGAAGCAGAAATGGTTTCTCCTGCGCCTGATCTCCAACGAGCAGCGGGTGCGGATGGATTTGACCGGTAAACCGGAGTTCGATGGCTGGCGCTGGGTCAGCTATTGGTATCCGTTGGGCCAGGTGGTGACATTCAAGCGCGAGGTGTACCGACGCGCCCTCAAAGAGCTTGCCCCGCGCCTGCTGACGCGCGACTGACGACGGAGTTCGACCCCGAGCCATGCTCAATACGCTGCGCAAGATCGTCCAGGAAGTTAACTCCGCCAAGGATCTCAAGGCGGCGTTGGGGATTATTGTATTGCGCGTCAAAGAGGCCATGGGCAGCCAGGTCTGCTCGGTCTACCTGCTGGACCCCGAGACCAATCGTTTCGTGCTGATGGCCACCGAGGGCTTGAACAAGCGCTCCATCGGCAAGGTGAGCATGGCGCCCAATGAAGGCCTGGTCGGTCTGGTCGGCACGCGCGAAGAACCCCTGAACCTCGAAAACGCCGCGGATCACCCGCGCTACCGCTACTTTGCCGAAACGGGCGAAGAACGCTACGCGTCGTTCCTTGGCGCACCGATCATCCACCACCGCCGCGTCGTCGGCGTGTTGGTCATCCAGCAAAAAGAGCGCCGACAGTTCGACGAAGGTGAAGAAGCTTTCCTTGTAACCATGAGCGCGCAACTGGCCGGGGTTATCGCCCACGCCGAGGCCACTGGCTCGATCAGCGGCCTGGGGCGCCAGGGCAAGGGTATCCAGGAAGCGAAGTTCGTCGGTGTGCCGGGTTCACCGGGCGCGGCAGTGGGCACGGCGGTGGTCATGTTGCCGCCCGCCGACCTCGACGTGGTGCCGGACAAGACCGTCGCCGACATCAATGCCGAGCTGGGCTTGTTCAAGACCGCCATCGAAGGCGTGCGGGCCGACATGCGGGCCCTGTCGGCCAAGCTGGCGACGCAGTTGCGCCCCGAAGAACGCGCACTGTTCGACGTCTACCTGATGATGCTCGACGATGCCTCCCTGGGCAGCGAAGTGACCACCGTCATCAAGACCGGCCAATGGGCCCAGGGTGCGCTGCGCCAGGTGGTGACCGACCACGTCAACCGTTTCGAACTGATGGACGACGCCTACCTGCGTGAGCGCGCCTCGGACGTCAAGGACCTTGGCCGTCGCTTGCTGGCGTACTTGCAGCAGGAGCGCCAGCAGACCCTGGTCTACCCCGACAACACCATCCTGGTCAGCGAAGAGCTGACCCCGGCCATGCTCGGCGAAGTGCCCGAAGGCAAGCTGGCGGGCCTGGTCTCGGTACTGGGTTCGGGCAACTCCCACGTGGCGATCCTGGCCCGGGCGATGGGCATTCCGACGGTGATGGGCCTGGTGGACCTGCCGTATTCCAAGGTCGACGGCATCCAGATGATCGTCGACGGCTACCACGGCGAGGTCTACACCAACCCCAGCGACGTGCTGCGCAAGCAGTTCGCCGATGTGGTGGAGGAAGAAAAGCAACTGTCCCTAGGGCTGGATGCGCTGCGGGACCTGCCGTGCATTACCCTCGATGGCCACCGCATGCCATTGTGGGTCAACACCGGCCTGCTGGCCGACGTCGCCCGGGCGCAGAAGCGTGGCGCCGAAGGTGTGGGGCTGTACCGCACCGAAGTGCCGTTCATGATCAACCAGCGCTTCCCCAGCGAAAAAGAACAGTTGGCGATCTACCGCGAACAACTGGCCGCGTTCCACCCACAACCGGTGACCATGCGCAGCCTGGACATCGGCGGCGACAAGTCCCTGTCCTACTTCCCGATCAAGGAAGACAACCCGTTCCTCGGCTGGCGCGGCATCCGCGTGACGCTCGACCACCCGGAAATCTTCCTGGTCCAGGCCCGCGCCATGCTCAAGGCCAGCGAAGGCCTGAACAACCTGCGCATCCTGTTGCCGATGATCTCCGGCACCCATGAACTGGAAGAAGCCCTGCACTTGATCCACCGGGCCTGGGGCGAAGTCCGCGACGAAGGCACCGACGTGCCGATGCCGCCGGTCGGCGTGATGATCGAGATTCCGGCCGCGGTGTACCAGACCAAGGAACTGGCGCGGCAGGTGGACTTCCTGTCGGTGGGTTCCAACGACCTGACCCAATACCTGCTGGCCGTGGACCGTAACAACCCACGGGTCGCCGACCTGTACGACTACCTGCACCCGGCGGTGCTGCAAGCTTTGCAGAACGTGGTGCGTGACGCCCATGCCGAAGGCAAGCCGGTCAGTATCTGCGGCGAAATGGCCGGCGACCCGGCGGCCGCGGTGCTGCTGATGGCGATGGGGTTCGACAGTTTGTCGATGAACGCCACCAACCTGCCGAAAGTGAAGTGGATGCTGCGCCAGATCAACCTCAGCAAGGCCCAGGAACTGCTGGCGGAAGTGATGACCATCGACAACCCGCAAGTGATCCACAGCTCCTTGCAACTGGCGCTGAAGAACCTTGGGTTGGCGCGGATGATCAATCCGGCTTCGAACAAGACCCTCTAGACAGTTCAGCGAGCATTTGTGGCGAGGGAGCTTGCTCCCGCTGGGCTACGAAGTAGCCCCAAGGCTTTTTTGGGCGGGCTTCGCCCACCAGCGGGAGCAAGCTCCCTCGCCACAAGTGACTCTCATTCAAATGTGTAGCGCCACTTCCCCCAAATGCCCCCCATGGGGCCCGAAACTGCGCTCGACCATCTGCCGCGTCCCATCGGCATGGACAATCAGCGCCGTACTCGCCCGCGTCCCATAAGCCGGGCTGGCGATGAACACACTCGACAACAATGCCTCGGTCGCCAGCCCGACGCCGGTGTCGGGCAGTTCAGCCACCGGCGCAGGTTGTGGATCGTTCAGCAACGCCAACAAGGCCTGGGGTTGCGGATCGTCCAGCACCTCCTCCAGCGCCAACCGGGCCTTGAGCAACTTGGGCCATGGCGTGTTCAGCCCAGCGTTCGACAGGCCATACACGCCCCTGGCCAATTGCTGTGGCCGGGTATCACGGGCGTTGTAGTGCCAGAGCTCGGCGCCATCGCCGAGCAGCAGGTTGAAGCCACCGTATTCGCCAGCACGGGGCACGACTTCGCTCAGGTAGTCGGCAATCGACAGATTCCCGGTGAGGAACCGCGCCACCAGCTCACCGCGGGACTTGAAGGCCGGCAATTGGCCTGGGTCGCGGATGTTGGTCAGCGCGGCAAAACGGCCCTCGGCGCCGATGCCGAGCCAAGTACCGCCGGCTTCAAGGTCGCGCCCTGCATGGACATGGGGCGCGTCAGGCCATTGGGCCAGGGGCAAGGTCGGCCGGGCGTAGAACTCGTCGCGGTTGGCCGCCACGACCAGCGGCTGGGCGTGGCCAGGGCGCCAGGCAAATACGATCAGGCACATCAGGTTGTCCTGTTAACAATGCCAATCCGTTAAAAGAATAAAGCCGAACACCACCTTTGTGGCGAGGGAGCTTGCTCCCGCTGGGCTACGAAGTAGCCCCAAAAGCCTTGTTGGGTGGGCTTCGCCCACCAGCGGGAGCAAGCTCCCTCGCCACAAAGGCTATTCGTCGCATCCCCACCACTCTACCCATACATCACTGACGCATCCATCGCCTTCAGTAGAGCCCAAGCCCCTCGATCCGTTACCATGCCGCTCTTATTTCGGGGATGGGCGGGGAGAGTCTGGTGGAATTTGTGCTCTATCTGCTACTCGGCGCCTGCGCCGGCGTGCTGGCCGGGTTGTTTGGTGTAGGGGGCGGGATCATCATCGTCCCGGTGCTGGTATTCAGTTTCACCCTGCAGGGCTTCGACCCGCAGGTGTTGACGCACCTGGCCGTCGGCACCTCCCTGGCGTCGATTATCTTTACCTCGGTCAATGCCGTGCGCGAACATCAGCGCAAAGGCGCGGTGCGCTGGCCGGTATTCGCCTGGATGACCGTCGGCATCCTGATCGGTGCCGGTTTCGGCGCGATCACCGCCGAAGCGATTTCCGGCCCACACCTGCAAAAGATCATTGGCGTGTTCGCCTTGGTCGTTGCCGTGCAACTGGCCCTGGACTTCAAGCCCAAGGCCAGCCGCACCGTACCGGGCAAGGCTGGGCTGACCGTGGCCGGCACGGTGATCGGCTGGGCCTCGGCGATTTTCGGCATCGGTGGTGGTTCGCTGACCGTACCGTTCCTGACCTGGCGCAGCGTGCCGATGCAACAAGCGGTGGCGACGTCATCGGCCTGCGGCTTGCCGATCGCCCTGGTCAGTGCATTAAGTTTCATGATTCTGGGCTGGCACGATCCGTTGCTGCCGGCCCATAGTCTCGGTTTTGTGTATTTGCCGGCGCTGCTGGGCATCGCCTTGACCAGCATGATCTTTGCCCGCTTTGGTGCGCGGCTGGCCCATCGCCTGTCGCCACGCTTGCTCAAGCGCTTGTTCGCCGCCTTGCTATTCTGCGTGGGGGTGAGTTTTCTGCTCTGACGCAATCCTGGCTTAATCCCGTGGTGGCAGCGTCGCCCGGGTATTTTTGACGTTTACGAGGAATATCAATGCTGCCTTACCCGCAGATCGATCCGGTAGCCCTGGCCATCGGCCCGCTGAAAATCCACTGGTACGGCCTGATGTACCTGATCGGCATCGGCGGCGCCTGGTGGCTGGCGTCGCGCCGGCTCAACCGCTTCGACCCGACCTGGAACAAGGAAAAGCTCTCCGACCTGGTGTTCTGGCTGTCCATGGGCGTGATCGTCGGCGGACGCCTGGGCTACGTGCTGTTCTACGACCTGAGTGCCTACCTGGCCAACCCGACGCTGATCTTCGAAGTCTGGAAAGGCGGCATGTCGTTCCACGGTGGGTTCATTGGTGTGATGCTGGCGGCGTTGTGGTTCGGCAAGCGCAACAACAAGTCGTTTTTCGAGCTGATGGACTTCGTCGCGCCGATGGTGCCGATCGGCCTGGGTGCCGGGCGCATCGGCAACTTCATCAACGCCGAGTTGTGGGGCAAGCCGACCGACGTGCCCTGGGCGATGATCTTCCCGCCGTTCAGCGACCCGGCGCAGTTGCCGCGCCACCCGTCCCAGCTGTACCAGTTCGCCCTCGAGGGTGTGGCACTGTTCCTGATCCTCTGGCTGTTCTCGCGCAAGCCGCGCCCCACCATGGCGGTGTCGGGCATGTTCGCGCTGTTCTATGGCATCTTCCGTTTCATCGTCGAATTCGTCCGTGTGCCGGATGCCCAGCTCGGCTATCTGGCGTGGAACTGGCTGACCATGGGCCAGGTGCTGTGCCTGCCGATGATCATCGGTGGCCTGGCGCTGATCTGGCTGGCTTATCATCGCGCGCCGGCTGCGGCGGCCAAGGTTTAAAATTCGAACCCCGGGGCGCAGGCCCCGGGTTCAAGGACACAGGTAACCCATGAAGCAATATCTCGATCTGGTGGCCCACGTCATCAAGAACGGCACCAAGCAAGCCAACCGCACCGGTGTGAACACCATCAGCTTCCCCGGCGCCATGCTGCGCTATGACTTGAAGGAAGGCTTTCCCGCCATCACCACTCGCAAGATGGCCTTCAAATCGGCCATCGGCGAGATGTGCGGTTTTCTCCGTGGCGTGAACAATGCCGCTGAGTTTCGCGCCCTGGGCTGCAAGGTCTGGGACCAGAACGCCAACGAAAACGCCCAGTGGCTGGCCAACCCGTTCCGCCAGGGCGAAGACGACCTGGGCGAGATCTACGGCGTGCAGTGGCGCAAGTGGCCGGCCTATAAGCAGATTCCGGTAAGCAACCCGGCGGCCATCGAGCAGACGCTGGCCCAGGGTTACCGGCAGATCGCCGAGGGCGAAGAAAACGGCCAGGCCTACGTGGTGCTGTACAAGGCCATCGACCAGGTTCGCCAGTGCGTCGACACCATCATCAAGGACCCGGGCAGCCGGCGCATCCTGTTCCACGGCTGGAACTGCGCCCAGCTTGATGAAATGGCCCTGCCGCCGTGCCATCTGCTCTACCAGTTCCACCCGAATGTCGAGACCAGGGAAATTTCCCTGACCCTCTACATCCGCTCCAACGACCTGGGCCTGGGCACGCCGTTCAACCTCACCGAAGGCGCCGCGCTGCTGAGCCTGATCGGCCGCCTGACCGGCTACACGCCGCGCTGGTTCACCTATTTCATCGGCGACGCCCACGTCTACGAAAACCACTTGGACATGCTCAACGAACAGCTCACCCGCGAGCCGTTCCCGATGCCCAAGCTGGTGATTTCCGAGCGCGTGCCAGAGTTTGCCAAGACTGGCGTGTACCAACCTGAGTGGCTGGAGTTGGTGGAACCGAGCGACTTCTCCCTCGAAGGCTACCAGCACCACGCGCCGATGACCGCGCCGATGGCGGTCTAGAAAACACCACCATTCCCCTGTGGGAGCGAGCTTGCTCGCGATAGGGCCAGTACATTCAACATCAATGTTGACTGATAGGTTGCTATCGCGAGCAAGCTCGCTCCCACATTAGATCGCCATGTGCTTCAAGAGCAGTTCAATGCCCATGACTCCTGCCCACATGTGAATGCTCCACCTCCGGCGCCACCGCCCCGCTCACCTCCAATCGCTGCAAGATCCCGCATTGATCCAGATCCGGCCCTTCGCCACAGCGATGGCGCAGGTCGATCAGTTGCGCCTGCAAGGCCAGCAGGCCATCGATGCGGGCCTTGACGTGGTGGATGTGTTCGTCGATCAGCGCATTGACGCTTTCACATTGATCCTGGGGGCTGTCGCGCAGGGCCAGGAGACTGCGGATTTCCTCCAGGGTCATGTCCAGGGTGCGGCAGTTGCGGATGAACGTCAGTCGTTCGGCATGGGCCTGGGTGTAGACGCGGTAGTTGCCGTCGCTGCGGGCCGGTTCCGGCAGCAGGCCTTCGCGCTCGTAGTAGCGGATGGTTTCGACTTGGCAGTCGGTGATTTTCGCCAGTTCTCCGATCTTCATGGTGCGATCTCCCCAATAGGTGCTTGACCCTATAGTGGCTACAGGGTCTTTACTGCGCAACAGGCACTTTTCACGGACGTCACCCGATGAGCGATTCCCTTCACATCCACAAACCCGACCACGGCCATGACCACGGGCATTCCTGCTGCGCCTCGAAAGCGGCGCCGGCGGTGGTCGATCTCGGCAAAACGCCGACGGACGGCGCGCGGCTGAGCAGTTTCCGCATCGAAGCCATGGACTGCCCTACCGAACAGACGCTGATCCAGAACAAGCTCGGCAAACTCGAAGGCGTGCAGCGACTGGAGTTCAACCTGATCAACCGCGTCTTGGGCGTGACCCACGATCTGCCCAGCGACGCGCCGATCATCAAGGCCATCGAATCCTTAGGCATGCAGGCCGACCCGCTGATTGCGGGCGAGAAACCGCAAAGCCACGACCTGCCCGCCCCGGCCAAGCCCTGGTGGCCGTTGGCGCTGTCCGGCGTGACGGCCCTGGGCGCCGAGGTGATCCACTTCACCAATGCCGCGCCAAACTGGGTGGTCGCGCTGGTGGCGTTGGTGTCGATCCTCAGCGGTGGCCTGGGTACCTACAAGAAGGGCTGGATCGCCCTGAAGAACCGCAACCTGAACATCAACGCGCTGATGAGCATCGCCGTGACCGGCGCCGTGCTGATTGGCCAATGGCCGGAAGCGGCAATGGTGATGTTCCTGTTCACCGTGGCCGAACTGATCGAAGCCAAATCCCTGGATCGGGCGCGCAACGCCATCAGCGGCCTGATGCAGATGGCCCCGGAACAGGCCACCGTGCAGCAGGCCGATGGCACCTGGCAGGTCCAGGAGGTCAAGGCCATTGCCCTCGGCGCGCGGGTGCGGGTGCGGCCCGGCGAACGCGTCGGCCTGGACGGCGAGGTGATCGCCGGCCGCTCGACCGTCGACCAGGCACCGATTACCGGTGAAAGCCTGCCGGTGGAAAAAATCGCCGGTGACAAAGTGTTCGCCGGCACCATCAACCAGGCTGGCGAACTGGAATATCGGGTGACGGCGGCGGCCGATCAATCGACCCTGGCGCGAATCATCCACGCCGTGGAACAGGCACAGGGCTCCCGGGCGCCGACCCAGCGCTTCGTCGACCGCTTTTCGACGATCTATACCCCGGCGGTGTTTGCCCTGGCCCTGGCGGTAGCGGTCATTCCTCCGCTGTTCATGGGCGCCTTGTGGTTCGACTGGATCTACCGGGCCCTGGTGCTGCTGGTGGTCGCCTGCCCGTGCGCGCTGGTGATTTCCACCCCCGTGACCATCGTCAGCGGCCTCGCCGCCGCCGCGCGCAAAGGCATCCTGGTCAAGGGTGGCGTCTATCTGGAGGGCGGCTACAAGCTCGACTATCTCGCGTTGGACAAGACCGGCACGATCACCCACGGCAAACCGGTGCAAACCGACTATGTGGCCTGGGACCCTACTCTGGAAAGCACAGCCCCGGCCCTGGCCGCCAGCCTCGCCGCCCGCTCCGACCACCCGGTGTCCCGGGCGATTGCCAACGCGGCGGTGGATAAGCAAGTGGTGCAGCAGGCTGTGGATAACTTCGCCGCGCTGGCCGGGCGCGGCGTGCGCGGCGACATCGACGGCCGGACCTATCACTTGGGCAACCACCGCCTGGTGGAAGACCTCGGCCTGTGCTCTCCCGAACTGGAAGAAAAACTCTTCACCCTGGAAAAACAAGGCAAGTCGGTGGTGCTGCTGCTCGACGCTACAGGCCCCTTGGCGCTGTTTGCCGTGGCCGACACCGTGAAGGATTCCAGCCGCGAGGCCATCCGGCAACTGCATGAACTGGGCATCAAGACCCTGATGCTCACCGGCGACAACGCCCACACCGCCGAAGCGATTGCCGCACAGGTGGGCATGGATCAGGCGCGGGGCGACCTGTTGCCGGAAGACAAGCTGCAAGCCATCGAAGCGCTGTACGCCCAGGGTCACCGCGTCGGCATGGTGGGCGACGGCATCAACGACGCCCCGGCCCTGGCCCGTTCGGAAATCGGTTTCGCCATGGCGGCGGCCGGCACCGACACGGCCATCGAGACCGCCGATGTCGCCTTGATGGACGATGACCTGCGCAAGATCCCGGCCTTCATTCGCCTGTCGCGGCAGACGTCCAGCATTCTGAAACAGAACATTGCCTTGGCCTTGGTGATCAAGGCGATCTTTCTCGGGGTCACCTTCGCCGGGTTCGCCACCATGTGGATGGCGGTGTTTGCCGACATGGGGGTGAGTTTGCTGGTGGTGTTCAATGGGTTGCGGTTGTTGCGCAAATAAAAAAACGGGGTGATTGGGCTGGACCCATCGCGAGCAAGCTCGCTCCCACAGGGAGCTCCAGTGAACACATATTCTGTGGGCAACAGAGAACCACTGTGGGAGCGAGCTTGCTCGCGATAGCGGTATGTCAGCCAACGCGGTGCTGGAGCAGGTGCAAAGCCTGTTCCAGCAACCCAGAGTTCAAGTTTGCGACGTATCCCTGTGGCGAGGGAGCTTGCTCCCGCTGGGCGGTGTAGGAGCTGGCGAAGCCTGCGATCTTTTGATCTTGATCTTCACTCCGGACTCAATTGGTAGTGGAAAGATCGCAGCCTCGTTGCACTCGACAGCTCCTACAGGACCGAGCGGGAGCAAGCTCCCTCGCCACAAGGGCAGCGAAGGCGGCCGCGTCAATCACGCTTCGGCTCGCGGATCTTGTACCAGGCCACATACAACGCCGGCAGGAACAGCAGCGTCAGCAACGTGGCGATGATGATCCCGCCGATCATCGCGTAGGCCATCGGCCCCCAGAACACTTCCCGGGCAATCGGGATCATCCCCAGGCTCGCCGCGGCGGCCGTGAGCAGGATCGGCCGGCGCCGGTGTTCGGTGGCCTCCACCACCGCGTCCCAGGGTTCGTAGCCGTCACGCTCGTATTCATCGATCTGGGTCACCAGGATCACCGAATTACGGATAATGATGCCGATCAGCGCGAGAATCCCGAGGATCGCCACGAAGCCCATGGGCGTGCCCGTCGGCACCAGCGCCAGCACCACGCCGATCAGCCCGAGGGGCGCGACGCTCGCCACCAGGAACAGTTTCTGCACGCTGTGCAACTGGATCATCAGGAAAGTCGCCATCAAAAACAGCATCAGCGGCACGACGCTGGCGATCGGTCCCTGGGCCTTGCTGCTCTCTTCCACCGTACCGCCCGTGGCGACCTTGTAGCCCACCGGCAGGCCGGCGGCGAACTTGTCGATGTCCGGTTGCAGTTGCTTGACCAGGTCGGTGGGCTGGATCTCATCGCGCACCGCGGCCTTGATGGTGATGGTCGGCTTGCGGTCACGACGCCACACCAGCGGTTGCTCCAGTTCATAGCGCACCGTGGCAAACGCCAGCAACGGAATCGAGGTGCCACTCGGGGTGACGATCTGCAGGTTCTGCAGGGTTTCCGGCGAACCGCGCTCGGCATCCTCGGCACGGCCGACCACGTTGATCAAGTAGATATCATCGTTGACCTGGGTTACCGGCGAGCCGCTGACGATACTGTTCATCAGCCTGGCCACATCATCGGACGACAAGCCCAATTGCCGCGCCTTGTCCTGGGCGATGTCGATGCGCAGCACTTTGCCCGGCTCGTTCCAGTCGTAGATGATTTCGCCAATGTGCGAGTTCTTGTCCAGTTCGGTAGCCAGTTCGATCGCATGCTTGCGCACCAGGTCGATGTCCTTGCCGCTGACCCGGTACTGGATCGGCCGGCCCACCGGCGGGCCCATTTCCAAGGCCTGGACGTAGCTGCCAATCCCGACGAAATCCTCACGCAGACGCTTTTGCAGGCGTTCGGTCAGCGCCGTGCGCGACTCCAGGCCTTTGCTGACGATCACCAGTTGCGCGTAGTACGGGTTCTGCAACTGCTGGTCCAGCGGCAGGTAGAAACGAATCGCGCCTTCGCCGATGTAGGTACTCCAGCGCTCAATGTCCGGGTCGCCCTTGAGGGTCGCCTCCAGGCGATCGACGGCTTTGCGGGTCTCGTCCATCGAAGCGTTTTGCGGCAGGTTGAGGTCCACCAGGATTTCTGGCCGGTCCGAGGACGGGAAGAACTGGTTCTGCACAAAACGCATGCAAAACACCGCCAGCACGAACAGCAGCACGGTGATACCGATGGCCCACCAGCGATTGCGCATCGCCCACAACAGGCCGCCGTTGAATGCCCGGCCGATCCGCCCCGGCTCGGCGCTGTGGGGTTTGACGTTGGCGCTGAGGATATGCACGCCGATCACCGGGGCAAACAGCACCGCGACGATCCACGATACCAGCATCGCCACGGCAATGACCGCGAACAGGGTGAAGGTGTATTCACCGGCGGAGCTGGCGTTCAAGCCGATAGGCACGAAACCGGCCACGGTCACCAGGGTCCCGGTGAGCATGGGAAACGCCGTCGAGGTGTAGGCGAACGTCGCGGCCTGCTCCTTGCTGTCGCCTTTTTCCAGGCGTGTGACCATCATCTCCACGGTGATCATCGCGTCGTCCACCAGCAGGCCAAGGGCGATGATCAACGCGCCGAGGGAAATCCGCTGCATGGTGATGCCGCTGTATTCCATGAACAGGAAGACCATCGCCAGCACCAGCGGAATCGAACAGGCCACCACCAGCCCGGCCCGTACGCCAAGGCTGATGAAGCTGACGACCAGTACAATAATCACCGCCTCGAACAGCGCACTGGTGAAGCCGCCGACCGCCTCCTCCACCACTTCGGCCTGGTCCGACACGGTATGTACGCCAACGCCCACCGGCAGGTCGGCGGTCAATTCGGTCATGCGCGCGTGCAGCGCCTTGCCGAAATCCTGGATGTTGCCACCCTTCTTCATCGCAATGGCGAGGCCGATGGCCGGCGTGCCGTTGAAACGGAACATCGGTGTGGCGGGGTCGACGTAGCCGCGACGGATGTCGGCGATGTCGGCCAGTCGATAGAACCGGTCATTGAGCCGCAGGTTGACGTTGGCCAGGTCTTTTTCCGACTGGAACTGCCCGGACGTACGTACGGAAATCCGCTCCGGTCCCGCATCGATCACCCCGGCCGGGGTCACGGCATTTTGCGATTGCAGGCTCTGCACCACCTGGCGCTGGTCGATGCCCAGGGCGGCGAGTTTGCGCGTGGAGAAGTTCAGGTACAGCACTTCGTCCTGCTCGCCCACCATCTCGACCTTGCCCAGGCCCGGTACCTCGCGGATCTCGGCACGCACCTGTTCCACGTAGTCGCGCAACTGGCGCATCGACAGGCCGTCGCCGGTGAAGGCGTACACCGAACCGTAGACATCGCCGAACTCATCATTGAACCCGGGCCCTTGCAAGCCTTCGGGGAAGTCGCCGCGAATGTCGTTGATCTTCTTGCGTACCTGGTACCAGATCTCGGGGATTTCCTTGGCCCCGGTGGTATCGCGCAGGTACACGAACACCGTCGACTCTCCCGGGCGGGTGTAGCTCTTGACGTAGTCGAGGGAGTCGAGCTCTTCGAGTTTCTTCTCGATGCGGTCGGTGACCTGCCTGAGGGTTTCTTCCTGGGTCGCGCCCGGCCAGCGAGTCTGGATGATCATGGTCTTGATGGTGAACGACGGGTCTTCCTCGCGACCCAGGTTCATGTACGAAAACACGCCCATCAACAGCGCCACGAACATCAGGTACCAGACGAACGACTGATGCCGCAGGGCCCATTCGGATAAGTTGAAAGGCCCTTTCATCGTACGTCCTCGTCGAGTTTCACTTTCTGTCCTGGCTGGAGGCTGTGCACGCCGGCACTGACCACGCGGTCGCCGGCCTTGATGCCGTTGGCCACCAGCACCGAGTTGGCCGAACGCTCGATAATCCGTACCTCACGGGGAGAGACGGTCTGCGTTTGCGGGTCGATCAGCCAGATGCGTGCCTTGCCATCAATCTCTTGCAACGCGCTGAGCGGCAGTTCGATGCGCGGTTCGATGGTCGAGCTCAGGGTCACGCTGATGGCCGTGCCCAGGCGAAAACCTGGCGGTGTGTCGGTCAGCGTCAGGCGCGCGCGGCGGGTGCGGGTCGCGCTCTGGGCCTGGGGCTCGATCTCGCGGACGATGGCGGTGGTGTGGATGCTCGGGTCCAATTGCGCGGCGACCTCGAATACCACGTCCGTGGGCAAGCGTTCGACCAGCCCGGCCGGCAGGTCGATCACCGCTTCCTTGATGTCCGGGCGGGCCAGGGTCACCACTTGCTGGCCGGCGGTGACCACCTGCCCGGCTTCGGCGTTCCAGGCGGTGACGACGGCGTCGTGGTCCGTGTGCAATTGGCTGTAGTTGAGTTGGTCGCGGGCCTGTTCCACCGAAGCCCGGGCCTGTTCAAGGGACGCCCCGGTGGTTTTCAGGTCGGTCTGGGCGACGTCCAGTTGCGCCTGGGCGCCGACACCACGGTCGAACAATTGCTGCTGGCGACGGGCATTGGCCTGGGCATTGATGTACTGCGCCTCGATCCGCGCCAGATCGCCCTGGGCGGCGCGGAGCTGGTTCTGCTGGTCGGTGGGATCGAGCGTGGCGAGCAGGTCGCCCTTCTTCACTTCGGCGCCAACATCGACGTTGCGGCTGGCAATGCGTCCGGGCACGCGGAAACCGACGTTGCTCTCGTAGCGGGCCTGGATATTCCCGGCGAAACGCCCGAGGGCCTGCTGGTCGAGGGCCCGGACTTCAACGGACAATACCGGGCGTACCGGTTCGGGCGGTGCTTCTTCCTGGGAGCAGGCGGCCAGCAAGAGGCCGGCCGCGACCATCCACACACGCTTCATGGCTGGGCTCCCGGCGTGGATTTTTCATAAGTGTTTTCAGCGATCTCGACGCGTACGCCGGGGTGCAGCAACTGCCCACCGGCGGTGACGATTTTCTCTCCCCCCTTGAGGCCCGCGCTGATGATGACCTTGCCGGTCAGGTAGCGGCCGACCGTCACCGTCTGCAACTGCGCCTTGCCGTCACCGTCCACCAGCCACACGGCCGGCTCACTGAGGTTCTTGGTCAGGGCCGACCAAGGCAACTCGAAGGCGGTCTTGCCGGCGGACTTGGCCGTGGCGCTGACCACCGACCCCAAGCGCATGCCTTCGGGCAAATCATCGAGGGTCACCTTGACCTGCACGGTGCCGGTCTGGGCGGACACCGCCGGGGTGATCTCGCGCACCGTGCCGGTGGTCTTGATGGTGGGGTTATCCAACAGGCTGATGGTGATTGCAGGGTCCGACGGCGGTTCGCTCAACAGTGATTCATAGATGTTGAACACCGCGTCGCGTTCACCATCCCGGGCCAGGCTGAAGATCGGCTCCGTGGCCTGCACCACTTGGCCGACTTCCGCCTGGCGCGCAGTGATGATGCCCGGCGCTTCGGCAATCAGCGCGGTGTAGCTCAGTTGTTCGCGAGCGTTGGCCAGTTGGGCCTGGGCGGCGGTCAGCGCACTCTGGCTGCTGCGCAGTTGGGCCTGGGCCGCGTCGTATTCGCTCTGGCTGGTGTAGCCCTTGGGCAGGAGTTTCTGTTGGCGCACGAACGCCGCCGCACTCTGCTTGACCCGCGCCTGCTCGGCGGCCACCTGGGCTTGGGCGGAGTCGACGTTGGTCTGCAGGTCCCGGGGATCGAGCCGGGCCAGCACTTGCCGGGCCGAGACTCGGTCGCCGACATCCACCTTGCGCTCGATGATCTTGCCACCCACGCGAAACGACAGGTCGGCCTGCACCCGCGCCTGGACATCGCCGGTCAGGGTCACCGAGGCCGCGTATTCACTGGGCACGGCCTGCTGCACGAAAACCCGTGGCAGGGCCTTTTCTTCGGGCTTCTTGTCACCACACCCCGCCAACAACGCACACACGCCCAAGCCAACAATCAATTTGATTCCGGGACCAGCCATGCAGACTCCTTTGCGTTGTACGGACGTACCAGTGACGATACGACTGTGAGCTTAGAACAGGGTTCCACGAATACAACGGCTGCGGCAAATCAGGCAAACTGATCGCCTCCCGTAGGAGCTGTCGAGCAACGCGAGGCTTCGATCTTTTGTTCTTTCGCTTGAGATTCAATTGGGTTCGGAAAGATCGCAGCCTCGCTGCGCTCGACAGCTCCTACGAACCCACACAGCAGGAGTCTGCCCATGCTCAAGACATTGGCGGTGGCCAACTACCGATCCATCAATAAATTGGTCATCCCGCTGGGCCGGTTGAACCTCATCACCGGCCCCAACGGCAGCGGCAAATCCAATCTGTACCGTGCCCTGCGCCTGCTGGCCGAGACGGCCCAGGGCGGGGTGGTCAACGCCCTGGCCCGGGAAGGCGGACTGGACTCGACCTTCTGGGCCGGGCCGGAGGAAATCAGCCGTCGCATGCGCAACGGCGAAGTGCCTGTCCAGGCGGTTGTGCGCCAGGGCACCAAGCGCCTGCGCCTGGGCTTCGCCGGCGAAGACTTCAGCTATTCCATCGCCCTCGGCCTGCCTGCACCCAGTCGCTCAGCGTTTTCCCTGGACCCGGAAATCAAGCGTGAATGCATCTGGGCCGGCCCGGTGTTTCGTCCCGCCAGCCTGCTGGTGGACCGCAACGGGCCGATGGTCCGTGCCCGCGAAGGCCGTTCATGGGATGTACTGGCCCAGCACACGCCCACCTTCGACAGCCTGTTCGACCAGGTCGGCAGCCTGCGCGCTTCGCCGGAGGTCCTGCAGATGCGCGAGTTCATTCGTCGCTGGCGCTTCTACGATCATTTTCGCAGCGACGCCGACGCCCCGGTGCGCCAACCACAACTGGGCACCCGCACGCCGGTGCTGCATCACGATGGGCGCGATCTGGCCGCCGCGCTCCAGACCATTCTTGAAATCGGTGACGTCGAGGCCTTGCATGCCGCCATCGGGGACGCGTTCCCCGGCGCCCGACTGCACATCGATAAGCTGCAAGGTGGACGTTTCGCCATCGCGTTCCAGCAGCACGGCCTGCTGCGGCCGCTGTCCGCCGCCGAGCTGTCGGACGGGACCTTGCGCTATCTGTTGCTGGTGGCCGCCCTGCTCACCCCCAGACCGCCCTCGCTGATGGTGCTCAACGAACCGGAAACCAGCCTGCACCCCGACCTGTTGCCGGCCCTGGCGCGGTTGATTATCCGCGCCTCGGCAAATTGCCAGGTCTGGGTGGTGTCCCATGCCTCGCGTCTGATTGCCGCGTTGGAGCAGGATGAACAGTGCAATTGCATCGTGCTGGAGAAAGACCTTGGACAGACCGGGATTGTCGGGCAGCGGGCGCTGGATGAGCCGGCCTGGCATTGGCCGGACTAGGCAGTGTCCTGTGGCGAGGGAGCTTGCTCCCGCTCGGCTGCGCAGCAGTCGCAAAAGCGGCTAATACGGTCAGCCTGCAGGAATGCAGGGGCCTGCTTCGCAGGCCAGCGGGAGCAAGCTCCCTCGCCACAGGACTATGGGTTACCTGCTGGATCACATTCTTCAGCCCATCACCCCTGCCACTTCCCACCCTCGACAATCACGCTCTCAGGCTTGGTGTCATCGCTCAGTTCCTTGCGCACATATTGGTCGTACAGCTTGAGCAAATACTTCTCTTCACCCAGCTTCGCCAGCTCGGCATTGACCCAATCGCGCAACTCGACATTGCCCTTCTTCACCGCTGGTGCAATCGGTGCTTCGGCGCCCAGGGTCTGCTCAAGCACACGATAGCCAGGGTTCTGCTTGGCCCAACTGAACAGCACCAGGTTGTCTTGGGCATACGCATCGCCGCGACCATTGGCCAACGCCTGCAAGGACTCGGAATTTTTCTCGAACTTGAGCAACTTCCAGTCCGGGTGATTCTTGGTCAGCCAGATGTCCGCCGTAGTGCCGGTGGTGACGATGGTGGTGCGGGTCGCCAGGTCATCGAGGCTTTTCACCGCGCTGGCTTGTGGCACCAGCGCCTGCACCGCGACTTTCAGGTTCGGGTTGGTGAATTCAACCGCTTCCTTGCGCTCCAGGGTCACGGTCATGTTGGCGAGGATCAGGTCGACCTTGTCGCTTTGCAGGAACGGAATCCGGCTCGCCGGTTCAACCGCAACGAACTCCACCTTGTTCTCATCGCCGAGCAGATCCTTGGCGAATCGACGGCCGATGTCGGTATCGAAGCCGACATACCGCCCTGCCTCATCGACGAAGCCAAACGGTGGCTTGTCGGTAAAGACGCCGACGATCAATTTGTCCCGTGCCTTGATTTTGTCCAGGTAGCTGACCGGTGCGGTGCCTTGGCTGGCGACGTTCGGCTTCGGCGGTTCTTCGGGTTTATTGCAGCCGGCCAGTAAGGCGGCGAGCAGCGGCAGTAGCAGCAGAGAAGACTTGGCAGCTTTCATGACAGTTCCAGTTCCTTTTTTTGAGTCGTTTCAGGGAGTGCGGCGACGTAGGAGAACTTCTCCAGGAACTGCTGCGCGCGTGCGGTTTGCGGGTTCGTAAAGAAAGTCTCGGGTGGGTTTTGTTCAAGGATGCGCCCGGCGTCCATGAACACGATGCGGTCAGCCACGGCGCGGGCGAACGCCATTTCGTGGGTGACGATCAACAGCGTCTTGCCTTCGCGGGCCAAGCCCTGGATGACTTCCAGGACCTCCTTGACCATTTCCGGATCGAGGGCGGCGGTGACCTCATCGAACAACATGACCTTGGGGTTCATGCACAGCGAACGCACGATGGCGATACGTTGCTGCTGGCCGCCGGAGAGCTGGCGCGGGAAAGCATCACGCTTGTCCAGCAGGCCCACCCGCGCCAGCAAGGCTTCGGCCTGGTCGCGTGCTTCGCGGCGATCGCGCTTTTGCACCTTGACCGGGCCCAGCAGCAGGTTATCGAGCACGCTCATGTGCGGGAACAGGTGATAGCTCTGGAACACCATGCCGATCTGCTGCCGCACTTCGCGCCAGTCGGTGCCCTTGTCCAGCAACTCGCGACCGGCGAATGCCAGGCTGCCGCTGTGGGCCGCTTCCAGCCCGTTGAGGCAACGCAGCAAAGTACTTTTGCCGCAACCACTAGGGCCGAGAATGACGATCACTTCGCCTGGCTTCACGTGCAGGTCGATGCCATCCAGCACCTGCTGTTCGCCGAAAAACTTGTTGAAACCCTTGAACTCGATCAATGCGTTCATGCTTGCGTCCAACGCCGCTCCAGCACGCGGGAGGCGGCCGAAAGCGGGTAGCAGATGAAAAAGAAAAACAGGAACAGCGCGCCGTAGATCAGCACGGATTCGTAGGTGCGTTCGATGATCTGCTGGCCGACCTTGATCACATCCACCACGCCAATCAGCACGGCCAGGGAGCTGGTCTTGATGATGCGTGTGTAGACGTTGATGGTCGGCGGCGTCATGCGTCTCAGCGCTTGCGGAAGCAGCACATGGCCGTAGAGTTGCGGACCGTTCAACCCAATCGACAAGCCCGCCTCGCGCTGGCCGCGCGGCAACGAATGCAAGGCGCCGCGCACCACTTCACCGACCTCACTGGCACCCCACAGCGACAACACCAGGACCGCGCACCAAAAGCTTGGAAGGCTCACACCGAAAAAGATCGGCAAGCCGAAGAACAGCAGGTACAACCAGACCAGCACCGGGATCGCCCGGAACAACTCCAGGTAGACCCGCAGGACGGCGTCCAGCCACTTCACACCCAGCGTACGCAACACCCCATAAAGCACACCGCCCACGGTGCTGAAGGCGATACTCAGAAAGGAAATCGACAAAGTTTGCGCAGCGCCCTTGCCCAGTTGCGGCAGAGACACCCAGAGCAACTCAAGACCCGAACTGGCCATGCTGGAGCCTCCTTTCCAAGCGGCTGAGCAACAGCGACAGCGGCAAAAACAGCAGCACGCAAATCAACGTCAGCACGGCGAGCATTTCGTAGGTCTTGTAGTAGAGCGCGATGTAGCTTTTGGTGGTGTAGAGGATCTCCGGCACCGCCACGGCCGAGACCACGGTGGTCTCCTTCAGCAGGAAAATGAAGTTGGCGAACAACGACGGCAGGCTGAGAATACCGGCCTGTGGCAGGACTACGTAGCGCAGCAATTGCCCGTGGGACAGCCCGATGGAGCGACCGGATTCCAATTGCGCCTGGGGCACCGCGTCCACCCCCGCCCGCAGCACTTCCGTGAGGTAGGCACCGCCCAGGAACGTCATGGTGATGATCGCAGCCGCAAACCCCGAGACCTTGACGCCCAGCGCCGGCAAGGCGAAGTAGACGAAGAACAACTGGATGAGCAGCGGCGTGTTACGGGCCAGCTCCACATACAGCCCCACCAAGCGTTGCAGGTAAGGCGTGCGCGACACGAGGATCGTCGCGTTGACCAGCGCCACCAGCAGCGACGTGGCGATGGCGATAAGGCCGACCTGCAGCGTCACGCCCACAGCCTTGAGAAACGCCGGGAGGGTGCTGAGGATAAAAGCGTAATCGAAGTTCATTGAGCATCCTGGACGCCGCTCGGTAAGCGACGGTGATACGGTCCATGGGCAGCGGATAGCTGCTCGGCAGGAGCTGACTTTAAAGGCATAAGAACTGTAATTTAAATACCGTTAAAGCATATTGATATCACACAAAAAACTATCTTCGGATTTGCCGGAAAGGACAAAGACGACTATTTTCCTTGTGCCGCAGGGAGCATCTTTTCGACATCCCCCTCACCATTACAAGGAAGAAAAACATGGCTGACGTGAAAGTGCCGCAGCGACTGGAACCACAGGAAATAGTGAAATTATTGGTGGCGTTGCGCCGCGCGTTGAAGACCAGGGTGGCCTGATTTGCGCCTCTGATCTGTGACCTGTAGGAGCTGTGTAGGAGCTGACGAGTGCAGCGAGGCTGCGATCCTTCCAAAGACACTTGAATCCCAAGCGAAAGATCAAAAGATCGTCCGAACGCGGCCCGAGCCTTCGCCAGCTCCTACAGAGCCGAGCGGGAGCAAGCTCCCTCGCCACAGGTAATCCTGTCCTCTACCCAAGCAATCTTTCGAGCATAAAAAACGCCGACGCTGTATCAGCCGTCGACGTTTGAAACCGTAACAGGGTTAACCGCGCGAATCAGAACGCCGGCAGTACCGCGCCGCTGTATTTCTTCTCGATGAACGCCTTCACTTCAGGACTGGTCAGGGCCTTGGCCAGTTTCTGGATGGCCGGGCTGTCCTTGTTGTCCGGGCGGGCAACCAGGAAGTTCACGTATGGCGAATCCGAACCTTCGATCACCAAGGCGTCCTTGGCCGGGTTAAGACCTGCTTCCAAGGCGTAATTGGTGTTGATCATGTCCAGGTCGACCTGATCCAACACACGCGGCAGCATGGCCGATTCCAGTTCCTTGAACTTGAAGTTCTTAGGGTTCTCGGCAATGTCCTTCGGCGTCGCCAGGGCGTTTTTCGGATCCTTGAGTGTGATCAGGCCAGCCTTCTGCAGCAGGATCAGCGCACGGCCGCTGTTGCTGCCTTCGTTAGGGATGGCAATGGTTGCGCCGTCCTTCAGCTCAGCCAGGCTCTTGACCTTTTTCGAGTAGCCGCCAAACGGTTCGACGTGCACGCCGATGACCGTCACCAGGTGAGTGCCTTTGCCTTCGTTGAAGCTCGTGAGGTAAGGCAAGGTCTGGAAATAGTTGGCGTCCAGGCGTTTCTGGTCGACTTGTACGTTGGGTTGGACGTAGTCGGTGAAAACCTTGATCTGCAAATCCACGCCTTCTTTAGCCAGGGCCGGCTTGATCAGCTCGAGGATTTCCGCGTGGGGTACTGGCGTGGCGGCCACGACCAGCTTCTCCGCGGCCTGGGCCAGGCCCGAGGCCAGGGCTGCCGCCAATGCGGTGAACAACAGAACCTTTTTCATGCAGTGTCCTTATCGAAAATCACGGTCGTCATGGACGACGGCTAAATGTGGGTGTGCCAGTGAAGTGCTATCGCTGGCGTGATGCGGACAATACCGATATTTTTTATTCCTTAACAATATCTTTTATTCAAGTTCATATTCATTTCTCTCATATAGAAAACACCGTTTTTGTGGCGAGGGAGCTTGCTCCCGCTGGGCCGCGCAGCGGACCCAAGATTTTGCGGTCGCTGCGCAACCGAGCGGGAGCAAGCTCCCTCGCCACAGGTGGGTATCCAGTCTAGAGCGTTTGGCTCAATTGATTGAGCAGCGCCTTGAGGGCTGTACGCTCGGCGTCCGAACCCAGGGCAATGACCTGCGCCACTTGCTGATCGATCAGCTCCAGGGCCGATGGTTGGGACGGCAGATTCAAATGCTCCGGCAAAATTTCATCCCCTGTGCTCACCAGCAATGCAAAGTGAATGACGTTCTCCAGCTCGCGAGTGTTGCCCGGCCAACTGTGCCGCTCAAGAGCTTGCTGCGCGGCTTCACTGATCAGCGGCACGGCCAGGCCGAGTCGCTGACTGTAGATGCCCAGGAAATATTCGGCCAGGGACAGGATATCGCCCACCCGTTCGCGCAGCGCCGGCAGTTCGAGCCGACCTTCGCCCAGATAGTGGTAGAGCCGTTCGTGGAATTTCCCGGCCGCCACCGCTTGCGCCAGGTCGATGCTGGTGGCCGCGACCAGGCGAACATCCACCGGACTGGGCTGATGAGCGCCGACACGGGTGACTTCATGGTTTTCCAGGGCCGCCAGCAGCTTGATCTGGATCGGCAGCGGCAAATCGCCGATTTCATCCAGGTAAAGGGTGCCGCCGTTGGCCGAACCGAACCAGCCGGCCCGGCTGCTGGCCGAACCGCTGTAGCTGCCGGCGGCATAGCCGAACAGTTCGGCGTCGGCGTAGGTCGGGCTGATGGCGCCGCAGTTGACCGACACAAACAATCCGCCGCGATCGCTTTCGCGATGGATATGCCGGGCCAGCAGTTCCTTGCCGCTACCGGTTTCGCCGCGTATCAGCACTGAAATCGCCCGGGGCGCCAATTGCTCCAATTCCTGGCGCAACTGCCGTGAACGGGGATCGACGAACACCAGCGCCTTGGCGCGAATGCTCAGGGGGCTTTTTTCCGCATCGGGAAAGGTCAGCAAGGGCTGACCGAAGGTTTCATGCAAACTCATGGCAGGCTCCCGCCCCAGACCGCCGGGAGACGGGGGGCGCTAAAAATTCAGGCGCGACGCAGGGCGTGATGCTCCATGCGGTTTTGCAGACGGTAGAGGTAAGCGAAACCCTGCTCCCAACGCTGGTGGCCAGACTTCACATTGATATGCCCCGCCCCTGACAGGATCCCGGCCTCGGCGCCCCAGTTGCGGGCCAGCTCCAGGGCGCGCGGGGCGCTCACGGCGGCGTCGTTGTCGGAGCTGACCACTTGGCTTGGGAACGGCAGCAGATCATTGGGAATCGGCGCGAAGTTGCGCAGCGCCGGGACGCAGGCCGGCCGCTCGACATCCGCCGGCGCCACCAGCAACGCCCCGCGCACCTGCCGCAGGAACTGCACCGGTGCGGTGGCGGCCCAATGGGCCACGGTGATGCAACCCAGGCTATGGGCAATCAGGATCACCGGCGTGCTGTCGGCGGCCACGGCCTCGGCCAGCGCCGCGACCCAGTCCTCACGCCGGGGCGTCATCCAGTCGGCCTGCTCGACCCGGGCGCTGTTGGGCAGGCTGTTCTGCCAGTGGGTTTGCCAATGATTTTCCGGCGATCCTTGCCAGCCCGGCACAATCAGGTAGCGAATCGATTCGTTGCGCATGGGTGCTCTCCTGCGTGTCTGTTCCCGGACGAGTATAGGGAGGAGAGGTATATTACTTAAGGAATAAGAAGCTATTTGTTAATGCTTAAAACGAATAACAAGTTAACCCTGTGGGAGCGAGCTTGCTCGCGATAGCGATATGTCTGTTGCATCAGTGTTGGCTGACGGTCCGCCATCGCGAGCAAGCTCGCTCCCACAAGTTATTGCCCAAGCCCTGCATCGGCATCACTCACTGCGGCCCTTGCGCAACAGCACGTCGAGTTGATCCACCACCACCGCCCAGTCCGCATCCTCGAGGATTTCGTCGCGCAGGAGTTGCCGCTGACCCTCGCTCCAGAAGAAGGCATCGGACAGGTGCAGATCGGGTTTAAGGGGAGAATGGCTGGCAATGAATTGATCGATGCTGATGGCGTCGTCAGGCAGGCCGAGTTGTTTGAACAGGGCGGGAAGTGTATGGATCGGGGTTTCCATGCGGGACTCCTGGGCATGAATGGATGGCTGGGCGCTATTCCTGCAGTCTAGTCCCTTGGAGCTGAGCACACCGTGGCGAGGAGGCTTGCTCCCGCTGGGCCGGTCCGACGCTTCGGGCGAAGCGGCCCCACGACTTTGCGGTTGCTGCGCAACCGAGCGGGAGCAAGCTCCCTCGCCACAAAAGCGGGTTGAATCCCGCTACGGAGGGAGTGAGTTCAACGCCTCGTAAGGCCCCTGCGCCCAGCGCAGGACCCGCTCACGCAACAGCGCCGAAGCCTCCCGGCGCTTGTCCTCGCTGTCGCCAACAAACACCTGCGCCGGCTGCTTGGCATGTTGCCCGACCGCTGCGAACATTTGTTTGCACTGCCCTTCATCGAGGCCGAAAAACGCCGCCAGTCTGCCCGTCATCGCCTCAGGCAGGTCAGTGTAGTTGACCGCCATCCCAGCCAATGCCTGGCAGTGGTCCAAGCCCGTCGCCAATAACCGTCCCACCCGGCGCGGGATGAAATCTTCCTGGCCGGCGAACGGCAATCCATCGTCCAGGACCGTCGCACCGATCATCCCCGGCACCATGTGCATGCCGGGACGGCGCAGGTGAGAGACCGAGATTTCCAAGGGGTCGCGGTACACGAACAACCAGGGCGTGTCGGGAAAGCACTCACGCAACAACGGCAGTTCACCGATGTTCCAGGCGTCGAGCTTGACCACCAGCCGTTGCTCCACGCCTCGGCGGCGCTGCCCATAGGCCGACATCAAGCCCTTGAGCGCCACGCACCGCTCGGGCAACGGCAAATCACTGCGCAGCAGCGTATCCAGGGGCGGTGGTTCCGAAATGACGATGTGATGGTCCAATTGGGCAAGCATCTGGCTGATCAATGTCGAGCCGCAACGGGAAGCATGGAAAATGAACGCATTGGGCGCCAGGCCCGGGCTTTGTCGTTGCCACTGACCGAGCACCTCCAAGGGTGTCTGGCGGCGGAACGCCTGGTTGAAGGGCAGGCGCAGGGCGTCTTCCACCGCATCTCCAAAGAACGGCTGTGACAGTCGCATGTCGCCGAACCAGCACCAATCGACCCGCCACTGCCCGGCCTCTTGCCATACGCGGATCGGCAACCAGCCGTGCAGATTCAGGTCTTCCACTGGTTTCTCCACTGCTGGCGACCGGTGCGCATCGCAGCCCGCAATTCCTCCCGGGTGAAGTGAAGCCCTTGTTCGGCCCCCAGTGCCAGGGCAGAGTCAATGAAAGCGTCCAGCTCATGCAAGTTCTGCAAGGTTCGCGCGAGATGAGGATCCGTTTCCACGCGCTGCTGAAAACGGACAAAGTCGCCTGGCCCGACGCCCGCGGCGGGTGTGGTGGGTAGCCCATCGGCAATCTGCTGCGCCAGCCACGGCCCGGGGCGACAATCGAGCACCAGGTGAACCCGCGAATGAGCACTTCGATTCATAACGCGATGGGGCCGCGCCAGGTCGAGAAACCAGCACTCGCCGGCCGTCATCGGAATAATGTGTCCATCCAGGAAAAAATCCACGTCAGGTGGGCTGAGCAGCGGCACGTGCAGGCGCAGATCAGCATCCGGCCCGCCCAGATCATAGTCGCGATGCTCGTGGATGCGCCCACCGGGGCCCAACCGCAGCAGCCGGGCCGAGACGATCTCCAGGGGCCAGTCATGCAATGCCTCTTGCCAGCGACTGTCCGCTGTCCAAGGCGCGCGATGCACGGGCTGACCGTGCCCGGGCGACAGTTCGGTAACGGCATCGGCCGCCGATATCAGCGCCACGCCGCTCCAGTCGCCGCTGTGATAGGCACTGTTGAAGTGCCCCTGCCAACGTGCGTCGTCAATGGCCGCCAGTGCGTGCAACAGCAACGGCAGGTTCACCGCCACCGGCAGCCGGGAAAACGCCGGGCGCGTCATCATGGTTGCGCCCGGTTATTGAGTCACCGTGGCAGGCTTCGGCAGCGTTATATCACCCTGGGCCCAGGCCGCTTCGCGGTTGGCCAGCGCCATGGCAATCGACTGGACTTCGGTCGATTGCACTTCGTTCGGCAGTGGATCGAGGCCGGCGCTGGCAAAGATCTGCCCGTAGGCGTTGCGCAGGTCGGCATAAGCCAAGTCCCGACGCAGGTCGGCCTGCAAGGTGTTCAGTTCACCCTGGATCAGGTCCAACTCGCCAATGCCGGCAGCCTGGTGACGGCTACGCAATTGACCGACAATCTGCCCATCGATGTCCGACAGTTGCTGGCTGGTCTTGAACTGGCGCAGGGCTTCACGATAGTTGGCATTGGCCACGTACAGCTGCGCCAGCACGGCGATTGACATCGCCTGACGCCGTGCCGACGCCACTTCTTCACCGGCCTTGGCCACGTCGATGGCCGCCGGGGCGGAGATCACGTTGAACAGGTTCCAGGTGACTTTCACGCCATAGTCGGCCCAGCCTTGTTCCACCAAAAACGAGTTGCTGTCGTAGTGCCCGCCGGCGGAAAACTCCAGCCCCGGCAGCAGGCGCAACATGGCCTTGCGGGTTTCGGCGGCGGTGATGCGGGTCTGGTAATCCTGCTCGCGCAATTCCGGACGACTGGCCAGGGCTTCCTGTTCGAGACGAGCCAGGTCGACCTTGAGTTCCGGGATGGTGTATTCATCCTGGGTCGCCAGGGTCAGCTCGGTGCCCAGGGGCAAGTTGATCAGCGTCGCCAGTTCGGTCTTGGCCAGGGACAGCGCCCGGCGTTGCTCTTCCAGTTGGCGGGTGGCCTGGATCAGCGAACGCTGGTAACCCAGGGCTTGCACCGGGTCGCCGATGCGCTGTTCACTCATGCTCTGGCTGTTGTCACGTGCCGCCTCGACCCGGACCATCAGGCTGTCGATCTGCTTGAGCAGGCGCTCGGCGGCCATGGCGCGCCAGTAGGCCGAACGCACGTCCTGGACGATGGTGTTGATCACCTTGCGCCGACGTTCCTGCACGATCAGCCGCTGGTCCCCGGCTTGCTTGGCACTGATGTAGCTGACACCGAAATCGAGCACGTTCCAGACCATGGTCAGGTCCGCCACTTCACGGTCACGGTCTTGGGAGGTCGACGGCTCCAGGGACTGGGTACCGGTTTCCACGCTCTGGCTGCTGGAGGCACTGACGTTGTTACGGCCCACGTACCCGGCGTCCAGGGCCATGCGCGGCAGCATGTCGAAACTGGCCAGATCCAGCTGACGCTTGGCCAGGGCTTCCTCCATGATCTTCAAGCGACCTTCGAGGTTGTACTTCACCGCCCGGGCCATGGCCTGGTGCAGGGTCAGGGGGCCGCTCAGCGGCTCCTGGTCCTTGTACATGTTCTGCAGGTCGGTTCGAGCGCGCTGTTCGCTGACGCTACGCTCGATCGGATCGCTGGTGACCGCACATCCACTCACCACCAACGCCAGCACACTCATACCGAATAACTTCTGACTTCTATTCATTCCCTGGATTGCCCCTGGCTGCCCCAATATTTTTTAGAATTCAGGCCTGCACTTGGCTGATGCCGACCTGTCGTAACGCGGTTGCCAGGCTGTCGACCTGATGTTGTTCAGTGTCCTTGAGCTGTTGCAGTTGCTGACCCAGGGTGGGCGCCCCGAACACCCCACGCACCCCTTGGGACACATCGCCGCCCTGCATCGACTGGCTGCCGAAGGCCTCCATCGACTCGCCCTCGGAACCAGAGTCCTGGTTGAACAGGGTCGAAAGCGTGCTGCTGCCGAACACCCCGCCATCACCCCCCCCAAAGCCCAGGAACCCCTGGCCGCTACCGTCGCCGGCGGCGTCAGTGCTGAACACCTGGGCGATATAGCTCGGCGCCAGGGCGCCATGGTTGATGAAAATATCCCCGATCGGCCGCAGGCCCCCACCCACGTCCCGTTGCTCGAACAGCGGCGGGAAGCCCAGCGGCGAACCCAGGTTGCCGGTCGGCGGGGTAAAGACGATCGGTTGCAGCGGCACCTCGGACGGCGGGATCACCGTGACCGGGTCGGACGTCAGGAACTCCGGTGGCGGCTTCACGTCGTTGGGCACCACGGTGTCGATCGCATAGTTGTTGGACACCGCCACGCTGGCCCCGGCGTTGCTCGTCAGGTCGCTGACGTTGCTGGTGTCCAGGGCGATGAAGTTGCTCGGGTCGGTGAGGTTCACCGTTGGCGTGAATGTCGCCGTCCAGGTCTTGCCGCCGTCGCTGGTGGTCAGGTTGGTCAGTTCACCGTTGGTGACGCTGAGGTCCGACAGGTCGAAATCCGTCACCGCTTCGCTGAAGGTGAAGGTCACTTGGGTCGTCTCGCCCACCGTCAGGTCCGGATCGGCGACGACGATGGTCGCCGTCGGCCGGGTGGCGTCGAGTGCATAGTTGCTGGAAATCGCGATGCCCACCCCGGCGTTGCCGGCCAGGTCCTGCACAGTGCTGGCGTCGAGCAGAATCAGGTTGGTGGCATCGTTGACGCCCGCAGTCGGCGTCAGTGTCGCCGTCCAGGTCAGGCCGCCGTTACTGCTGGCGAGGTTGGACAACACGCCATTGGCGACGCTGAGGTCCGACAGGTCGAATCCGGACACCGCCTCGCTGAAACTGATGGTCACGGTGGTGCTCTGGCCAATGCCCAAGGTGGTATCGCCGACGGTGATGGTCGCGCCTGGACGAACCGTGTCGATCGCGTAGTTGTTGGAGTTCACCACGTCGACACCACTGTTGCCCGAGGCGTTGACCACGCCGCTGGTGTCCAGGCTGATCAGGTTGCTGGTGTCGGTGATGCTGGTGGTCGGGGTGAAGGTGGCCGTCCAGGTGACGCCGCCGTCGGAAGAGGAAACGTTGCTCAGCGTGCCGTTGCTGATGGTCAGGTCGCTGTTGTCGAAACCGCTGACCGCTTCCGAGAAGGTGATGGTGACCTGCGAGGTTTCCCCTATCCGCAGCGCACTGTCGGCCACCACGATGGTGGCCGTCGGGACGCGTGTCTCGACCGCATAGTTGGCCGAATCGGTCGTGCCTGTCCCGATGTTGCCGGCCGCATCGCTCACACCGGTATTGTCCAGGGTGATCAAGTTGCTGGCGTCGGTCACGCCCAGGGTCGGCGTAAACGTCGCGGTCCAGGTCAGGCCGCCGTCGCTGCTGCTGACGGCGCTCAGGGTGCCGTTGGCCACGCTCAGGTCAGCGTTGCTGAAACCCGTCACCGCCTCGCTGAAGGTGATGGTCACCTGGGCAGTTTCGCCCGGTTTCAACACCGAATCGCTCAGCACAATGGTGGCAGTCGGACGCTGGCTGTCGACGCTGTAGTTGTTCGAATCGGTGGTGCCGCTGCCGGCGTTGCCCGCCAGGTCGGCGACACCGCTGTTGGCGAGGGTGATGAGATTGCTGGTGTCGGTGATGCCAACAGCAGGCGTGAAGGTCGCGGTCCAGGTGATGCCGCCGTCGCTGCTGCTCAGCCCGCCGAGCGTACCGTTGGCGACGCTCAGGTCGGCGTCGGTGAAGCCCGTCACGGCCTCATTGAAGGTGATGGTCACCAGCGAAGTTTCACCTGCGGCGATGGCCGTGTCGGCAACGACGATGGTTGCCGTTGGACGCACGGTGTCGATGGCGTAGTTGTTCGAATCGGTAGTGCCGACGCCGGCGTTGCCCGAGACGTTGACGACACCTGTATTGTCCAGGGTGATCAGGTTGCTGGTGTCGGCAATGCTCGCGCTCGGCGTGAACGTGGCCGTCCAGGTAACGCCGCCGTCGGAGGACGACACATTGCTCAGCGTGCCGTTGCTGATGGTCAGGTCGCTGTTGTCGAAACCGCTCACTGCTTCGTTGAAGGTCATGGTTACCTGGCTGGTTTCACCGATGCTCAGGGACGTATCGGCCACCACGATGGTCGCCGTCGGCACCTGGGTGTCGATGGCGTAGTTGGCCGAGTTGGTCGTGCCCGTGCCGGTGTTGCCCGCCGCGTCGCTTACGCCGCTGTTATTCAGGACGATCAGGTTGGTCGCGTCCCGCACGCCGAGGGTCGGCGTGAAAGTCGCGGTCCAGGTCAAGCCGCCATCGCTGCTGCTGACAGCGCTGAGTGTGCCGTTGGCAACGCTCAGGTCCGAATTGTCGAAACCGCTGACCGCCTCGGAGAAGGTGATGGTCACCAACGAGGTCTCACCGACACTGAGGTTGGAGTCGGCCAGCACGATCGTTGCGGTGGGACGTTCAGTGTCCAGCGCATAATTGTTGGAGTCGGTGCCGCCGACGTTGACGTTGCCGGCCAGGTCGACGATGCCGCCACTGTTGAGCGAGATGACGTTACTGGTGTCCGTGACGCCAGCGGTCGGCGTAAAGGTCGCGGTCCAGGTGATGCCGCCGTCGCTGCTGCTCAACCCTGAGATCACGCCGTTGGCGACCGTCAGGTCGGCACTGGTGAACGCCGTCACGGCCTCGCTGAAGGTGATGGTCACCAGCGAAGTCTCGCCGGCGGCAATGGCCGTGTCGGCCACGACGATGGTCGCGGTCGGACGCACCGTGTCGACCGCGTAGTTGTTCGAGTCGGTAGTGCCCACACCGGCATTGCCCGCGCCGTTGATCAAGCCAGTGTTGTCCAGGGTAATGACGTTGCTGGTATCGGAAATGCTCGCGCTCGGCGTGAACGTGGCCGTCCAGGTGACGCCGCCGTCGGTGCTGCTCATGGTGCTCAGGGTGCCGTTGCTGACGGTCAGGTCCGCATTGTCGAACCCGCTGACCGCCGAGTTGAAGGTCACGGTGACCACGGTGGTTTCACCGATGCTCAGAGACGAGTCGGCCACCACCACGGTCGCCGTCGGCACGTTGGTGTCGATGGCGTAGTTGTTGGAACTGGTCGTGCCGGTGCCGGTGTTGCCCGCCCCATCGTTGATCCCGGTGTTGTTCAGGACAATGAGGTTGGAGACGTCGGTGACCCCGAGGCTGGGCGTGAACGTCGCGGTCCAGGTGATGCCGCCATCGCTGCTGCTGACCGCACTCAGCGTGCCGTTGGCTACGCTCAGGTCCGAATTGTCGAAACCTGTGACCGCCTCGCTGAAGGTAATGGTCACCAGCGACGTTTCGCCGACGCTCAGCGCCGTGTCGGCCACCACGATGGTAGCGGTCGGACGCTGGGTATCGACGGCGTAGTTGTTGGAGTCGGTGGTGCCGCTGCCGGTATTGCCCGCGCCGTCCACCACCCCCGTGTTATTGAGGGTGATCAGGTTGGAGGCATCGCTGACGCCCGCGCTCGGCGTAAAAGTCGCGGTGTAGGTAATGTTGTCGCTGGTGCTCAGGCCGCTCAGGCTGCCGTTGGTGACACTCAGGTCCGCCAGGGTGAAACCGGTCACCGCCTCGCTGAAGGTGATGGTCACCACCGAGGTTTCGCCCACGGCGATGGCCGTGTCGGCGACCACGACGGTGGCGGTCGGACGCGCGGTGTCGACGGCGTAGTTGTTGGAGTCGGTGGTGCCGCTGCCAGCATTGCCCGCCGCGTCGCTCACGCCGGTGTTATCCAGGGTGATGAGGTTGCTGGTGTCGCTGGTGCTGGCGCTTGGCGTGAGCGTCCCGGTCCAGGTAATGCCGCCGTCGCCGCTGCTCAGGCCGGTGACCGTGCCGTTGGCGACCGTCAGGTCGGCGGTGGTAAAGCCGGTCACCGCTTCGTTGAAAGTAATGGTCACCAGCGAGGTTTCGCCGACGCTCAGGGAGGTGTCGCTCACGACGATACTGGCGGTTGGGCGCTGTGTGTCGACGGCGTAGTTGTTGGAACTGGTGGTGCCGCTGCCGGCGTTCCCGGCCGCGTCCGCCACACCGGTATTGGCCAGGATGACCAGGTTGGTGGCATCGCTGATGCTGGCGCTCGGGGTGAGCGTCGCGGTCCAGGTGATGCCGCCGTCACCGCTGCTCAGACCGCTCAAGGAGCCGTTGGCCACGGTCATGTCCGCCAGGGTGAAACCCGTGACGGCCTCGCTGAAGGTGATCGTGACCAGGGACGTTTCGCCGATGTTCAGCGCGTTATCGGCCACCACGATGGAAGCGGTCGGACGCTGGGTATCGACGGCGTAGTTGTTCGAGTCGGTGGTGCCGCTGCCGACGTTGCCGGCCAGGTCGGCAATGCCACTGTTGGTCAGCGTGATCAGGTTGCTGGTGTCATCGATGCTGGCGCTCGGGGTGAGCGTCGAGGTCCAGGTGATACCGCCGTCACCGCTGCTCAGCCCGCTCAAGCTGCCATTGGCAGCGGCCAGGTCCGCCAGGGTGAAACCACTCACCGCCTCGGTGAAGGTGATCGTCACTACGGAGGTTTCACCGATCCTCAGCGCGGTATCGGTCACTACGATGGTGGCCGTCGGGCGTTGCGTGTCAATGGCGTAGTTGTTGGAGTTGGTCGTCCCCACGCCGGCGTTGCCATTGAGGTCGGCCACGCCCGTGTTGTTCAGGACAATGAGATTGGAGGTATCGGTGACAGTCGCATCCGGTGTCAGCGTGGCCGTCCAGGTGATGCCGCCGTCACTGGTGCTCAGGCCGCTGATCGAGCCGTTGGCGACGGTCAGGTCGGCCGTGGTGAAGCCGGAGACGGCCTCGGAGAACGTGATGGTGACCGTCGAGGTCTCGCCAATCCTGAGGGCCGTGTCACTCACCACGATGGACGCCGTAGGCGCCACGGTGTCGTTGACGATGTAATTGTTCGAATCGGTGGTGCCCACCCCGGCATTGCCGGCCAGGTCGGCCACGCCGGTATTGTTCAGGGTGATGATGTTGGTGGTGTCGGCGATGTTGCTGGCCGCGGTCAACGTACCGGTCCAGGTGATGCCGCCGTCGCCACTGGTCAAGGTGCCGACGGTGCCGTTCTGCACCGTCAGGTCCGCCGCGGTGAGGCCGGTCACGGCTTCGGAGAAGGTGATGGTCACCGTCGACGTGCCACCGGAGTTCAGGTTGGTATTGGCCACCACGACGGTCGCGGTGGGCGGCGTCTCGTCCGGCACATAGTTGGTGTTGATGGTGCCGCCATCGCCGTAGACGTTGGCCACCGACGCTGGCGAAACACCTGCGGTGCCCGCACTCGTCCCACCCACGCCGCTGCCGCCGACGTTGCCGGCCAGGGCGGCGAAGTTGGCGGCAGTGATCAGGATCGAGCCCTTGTTCCAGATGGCACCGACACCGACACCGCCCGCACCACCTGCCTGGAGATAGCTACCGCCCGCCCCGCCGCCACCACCGCCACCACCGGCGCCGACGTTGTTGGAAATGGTCGAGTTGCCGATGATCCGCAGGGTCGCGCCGGTGTCGTTATAGATACCACCGACCGCACCGCCGCCGTCGCCGCCGAAGTTGTCATACCCGTCACCACCGCCGCCACCGCCGATGGACAAGCCACCGCTGGAGGCCGTGCCGCCGGCCGAACCGGTGCTGTAGCCCGGATACGCCGCACCACCCGCGCCACCCGTGGTGGAACCGCCACGCCCGCCAATGTTGAAGAAACCGCCGCCCGCGCCGCCCTGCCCGGCCGAGCCATTGGAGCCCGTGGAGTTGAGCGTGTCGCCGCC
Organism: Pseudomonas sp. LARHCG127; assembly: GCF_052871455.1. Lineage (NCBI taxonomy): Bacteria > Pseudomonadati > Pseudomonadota > Gammaproteobacteria > Pseudomonadales > Pseudomonadaceae > Pseudomonas > Pseudomonas sp. LARHCG127. Next base: position 28,380 of record NZ_JBIXJT010000013.1, on the reverse strand, counting down.
CTTGCCGCCGATACCGCTACCGACCGCACCACCGCCACCGCCGCCGCCACCGGCGTACTGCGGCGTCACACCGCCGCCGCCACCGCCGCCTGAAGCGGCGTTCGCGGTGACCGTAACGTTGCGCAGGGTCAAGGTGCCGGCGTTGTAGATGCCGCCGCCCTGGGACACCAGCGCATCGTCGCCGCCATTACCACCGTTGCCTGCCACCATGCCCCGGGTGATCACCAGGCCATCGAGGGTGGCCGTGGTGCCGGACGTCACTTGCATGATCTGGGTGCGGTTCTGGCCGTCGAGGGTCACGTCGGCGACGTTGTCATTGTTCAGGTCACCATCGATGGTGACGTTCCTGTTGACCACCAGCACCTGGGTCAGGGCGACGGTCATGCTGGTATTGAACGTGACAATGTCGCCGTTCTGCGCGGACGTCAGGGCGGCGCGCAGGGAGCCCACGCCGCTATTGAGGTTGTTGGTGGCGGTCCAGGTAGCCAGGCCCCACTGGTACTCGCTCATGGCATTGGCCGAGAGCACGTTGGCGCTTTCGATGGTGCCGGTGGCGATTTCCAGGTCCCAGTCGCCACCCAGGCCGGTGCGGTCGTTGGACGCCGCCACATCGCGGCCGGTCAACTGCGCCAATGAATCCACCAGGCTCAAACCACGCTCGCCTTCGGCGGTGTAGCAGCCATAGATCAGGATATCGCCACCGGCGTTCATGTCCTGGCCGATCTGCGCCAGCACTTCGCTACGGGCCTGGACGTTATCCGCCGACAGGTAGCTGTTGCCCAGCCACAAATCACCGGCGTTGCCGTGGGCGATGATCTGCACCGAGCTGACGCCCTGGTGGGTGTCCAGGTAATCGGCAATCTGCTGCAAGCCGTCCTTCGTGGCATCCAGCTGTACGACCTGGGTACCGGGCGCCACGCCTTCGAGCAGGCTGGCGGAATCCTTGACCCGGGAATCGACAAACACCACGGATTTGCCCGGCACGGCAGCCTGGGTGGCATCGACCTGGCCCTGGGGCGCATGGGTATCGGTCGCCTGGTCCGCCGTTGGCGTCTTGGCCGCCTCGGCAGTGGGCTGCGCGTCCGGCTGCGCGGCATCGGCCACGGTGGCCGCCACCGCGCCGTCGAACAGCATTCGCGGTTCCAGGGACATGATCATTGGCGATGCCAGGGCCTGTGTGCCCTCGGTTACCCGCGATTTGCCTTTGCTCCACCACATGACGATCACCTGGACTCGAACTTTCTGAAACGCAAATGAAAAAAACCGCAGTCAGCTGACGGCGGCGTCGGTTTTCATACGAATGACATTGGCGGCGCTTGCTGACCCATCGCGCCAGAACGACAACTCGGCATACTTTTCAAACAGGTCCGGCGGCAACAAGGTCCGCCGGGCTTGCGGCGCGACCTTGGGCTTGACCTTATGCAGGCCGGCCACGCCCAAGGCCTGGTCGAAGGCCGGTGCGTCGTAGGTCAAGTGATTGAAATCGTGTTCGAACCAGGGCTCGCCGATGAACTCGTACACCAGGCGCATCACCCGCTCCGGGGCCTGGCTCAACAAGTCGTAGTCGACGATCAGCAGCGACTCGGCGTTCTCGCCGTAATAGGCCTCTTTGAGCGCCGTCCAGGCGAACCCCACCAGGCGGTTGCGCTGGGCCAGGGTTTCACAGCGGCTGTAGACGGTGTTGCGCTCGTCATCGTCATTGAACAGCTTGGTGTTCTCGAACGGGTTGGCACGGTAGAGCCGCTCCAGGCTGTCGAGCACCCAGGCCACGTTGCGCACACAGGCGATGGTCTTGGCTTGGGGGAACAGGTCCTGCAGGGCTGGCAGGCGGGCACACCATTGGCGGTTGGTGTCGAAGATGACCGGCTTGTCGGCTTTGTCGGCGTAGTAGGAATCGAAGAGGCCGCGCAAGAGGCGGCGGCGCAGGTCGGTGTCGATCACCGAGCCGAACTCGCTGCCGGCGCTGCATTGCTGCAGGACGCTGTTGAACAGCGTGCCGACGGGACTGGTCATGCCGGCATGAAAGCGCGGGTTCTGCAACAAAATGGCAGAGAGCAGGGTCGAGCCTGAGCGCGGCAAACCGGAAATGAAGTGAAACTGCGGCAATCCATTCACCTTTGTTTGTAGTCCTTTTGTAGCCGAAGCGTAGCCGAGGAAACAATCTTCGCCTAGTAGTACTTTGATATCAGATTCATCCCAAGCCATAAAAGAAGATGGACGGTAGCGACGCTCGGGAACCTGAATCGATTAAGCCGTGTCGCGACATTTTTCCGCCCGCTTCGCTCGGCAAAATCAAACATCCCGGTCTACGCTCAGCCGTGCGTGACCAGGCCAGGGAAACAAGGAGTCGGGCTGATCGCACTCTTGTCCTTCACGTCCGGGCACTGCAAGAACCAATCACCTGAAGGATGAGGAATCTATGGAAGTATTCATCGGCACTATCCAGTCGTTCGCCTTTAACTTTGCACCCAGGGATTGGGCGCTGTGCAACGGGCAGACGCTTGCCCTTTCCCAGTACCAGACCTTGTTCGCCCTGATCGGCGTGACCTACGGAGGCAACGGCCAGACCACCTTCATGCTACCCAACCTGCAAGGTCGCCTGCCCATGGGCCAAGGCAGTGGCCTGGGCCTGACCCCGCGGGTCATCGGAGAGATATCCGGCACCGAAAACGTCACGGCAACGCTCAACAACCTGCCCAACCACACCCATGCCCTCACCGGCATTACCGCTTCCACTACCCTGCAGTTGGCCAACCCGGCCAGCAACCCGGTGAATACGCCCACGGCAACCAACTCGTTCATCGGCACCTCGGGCACCGGGCCGGGCTCGGCGGCGATCTATTCCGACCAGATAGGCGCTTCGCCAGTGCCGCTGCAAGGCGTGACCACCACGGTCAACGGCACGGTCGCCCCCACCGGCGGCAACACGCCGATGACGGTCATGAACCCGTTCCTGGCCATCAACTTCAGCATCGCCCTTCAAGGCTACTTCCCGTCCCGTAACTGATGAGCCGCCGGAGGGCTGCGGTCCTCCGGCCCTTTGGAGTGTCGACATGCTGCAACAGGTTCATAGCCGCCATTTCCAACCGCTGCTGGGCCAGACCGGCAGCCTGACCCTCCCCGACGGCAGCTGCCTGCCGGTGCGCTTCGAAACCCTTGAAGAAAGCCCACGGGCGAAGATGCCGAACACCGCGCGGATGCCGTTCAGCGTGGAATTCAACAGCCTGGAAGGTACTGAATTCGTCGACGGACTCTGCGCTCTGGAAGTGCCGGAACTGGGCAAGATCGAGGGGGTGTTCGTATCACGGATACCGCCCATGGGGCGGGATCCGACGCTGGGGTATTTCTACATCGCGTTTAATTAACGACTGATGAGAGCCCTGTGGGAGGCCGGGGTACAAGCAAGAATAGCGGTCGCCACAAGTCCTTGTGGGAGCGAGCTTGCTCGCGATGGCGGCGGGTCAGCTTGCATCCATGCGGGATGTGCCGCACGCATCGCGAGCTCGCTCCCACATGGGCCATGCATGGGGTAGATCAGTTGCCTTTCGGATACCAGACCAACCGCTCCGCCGCCGGGTTGCGCTCTTGCACTTCGAAGCCCAGCGCCAGGTAGTGCCGACGGGCGTGGGGGTTGCTGGCCCAGACCACGGTCGCCACCGGGCAGCGGATCTGTTGCGCGGCTTTCTGCACCCCTTGCAACACCGCCCGGCCATAGCCCTGGCCACGGGCCTGGGGGATGAAGGCCAGGTACAGCACGCGAATCTCATTGGGGCCGAAATCCGTACTCAAGGCGCCAATCGCAGTGCCGAGTTTTTCCACGACGTAATGCATGGCGTTGGGGAAGTTCTCGCCCAACCCTTGCTCCTGCACTTGGAACTGCTGGGCAATCACCTGCTGTACCTGTTCATGTTCGCCGTCGATCCATTGCAGGTCCGGCCGCGCCGCCTGGTACAGGCCCTGCAGGAACGGACCATCGCTGATCCGCGATGGACGCACCACCAACCCCTCTGCCGCCACCGAATCCATGCTTGCCCCCTAGGCCTAGAACCCGCTTTCCCTGACACCCAACGCCGCCAACCGACGCCAGGCCGCTCCCAACACCGACTCGCCCTCGCCCTGCAACACCGCCACGCCACGCAGCGGCTGCACCGGAGCGGACGTGGCGTCCACCGTACTCAGGCGCACGCCGTACTGGGCCTGGACCGGCTCGGCCCGTTGTTGCGAGTCGCGGCGCACCGCAATCGGCCCGTGATGGTCGGACGTCAACGCTTGCTGTTCGACCCAGGCCACGCCGTTGGTGTCGATTTCATTCAACCGCACGGCCATCGATGTGTGCATCGGATCGTCAGCGATGAACCGGCCCGTGGCACCCGGCCCGACCCGCCAAAGCTCGGCTTCGGTGAGGTAGCCGCGCAACCGCGAATCGGTCTGCACCACCCGCGCCAGTGCCTGTGTGGGTGACAACCAGCGCCCTATCGACAGTTGCGGCAACACATCGCGCACCTGGCCGGCATGGGGCGCACGCAACAACAGCCGTTCGCGCTGGGCCACCAGGCCGCGGTACTCGGCCACCGCTTCGGCCAGTTGCTGTTCGACGATGCCGGCATCGGCGGCGGTTTCGCTGCGCCCGGCCTGACGGCGCATCTGCAACTGCTGGATCTCGATTTCCCGGCGCACAATGGCCAGGCGCGACGCCATGTCCGGCGACTCCAACTCAATCAGCACATCGCCTTGGGCCACGGTCTGGCCGTCGTGCACATTCACCTGCTTGACCCGCGCCGCCACCGGCGCATGCAAGGCACTGGCGCGCCCGGCCTCGAGCATGGCCGGCACTTCCACCGCGCTGCGCCAAGGGAGCAGCAACACCAGCAGCAGCGCCAGCAACACCAGGCCACTCAGGAGCATCCGCCCGCCGTGGGCTTGCTCACGACGACTCCACCATTGCCGCCACTCATTCACGATGGGCATGAAAATGAACCACACCAATTCCACCATCATTAGAAAAATGCCCAGCACCTTGAAGAACAGGTGATAGACCGCCAAGGCAATCCCGAAAAACAACAATGCCCGCCACAGCCACGAGCCATAACCCCACACCAGCAAACGCCGACGCATCTTCGGCGACCAGGGTTCCGGCGCCGCCGCGCCATACCCGAACAAGGCTTCGCGCAGGCGCCAGCGACACAGGGCAAACGCCCGCCCCTGAAGGTTATCCACCGCCCAGAAATCACTGAGCAGGAAATACCCGTCGAAGCGCATGAAGGGGTTCAGGTTGATGATCAACGTGGTGATCCAGGTGGCGCTGGCCAACATGAACGCCGCGGTACGTGCCGGCCCGTCGGGCAACAGCGACCAGGCCAGCAGCGCGATGCACGCCAGCAGCAATTCGGCCAGCACCCCACCGGCACCGATCAGCAACCGTGCGCGGCGATCCCTGATCCGCCAGGCGTCGCTGACGTCGGTATAGAACATCGGCAACAGCACCATGAACGCCACGCCCATGCTCTGCACCCGGCAACCGGCGCGCTTGGCCATGAAGGCGTGGCCGAACTCGTGGCACAGCTTGGCGAAGAGCAACGCCGCCCCGAACGCCAGCGCACCGCCCAGGCTGAACAGGTGTGGAAACGTCGCGACGAATCGCTGCCAGTCCCGCGACACCAGGAAGATGCCGAGACCCAGGGTCAGCGGCAGGCCATAGCGCAGGATCCCGGGGCCGAACCGCGCCAACCAGGGCCAGGCCCGATTGAGGAAGGCGTCCGGGCGCCACAGCGGAATGCGAAAAAACAGGTACTGATGCAGCAGGATCTGCCACACGCTCTGGCGTTGTGCAGCGGTCTTGAACAGATAGCTGTCGCGCTGTTGCGGGTCCATCGCGCTGATCAGGTCATGACCACGCAAGAAGCCCAGCAGTTGCTCCAGCGATTCGCCATTGAGCGGCAGGCCCGGCTCGCGGTTCGCGGCCTGCAGTACCTGTTCCGGATCGCCCAGGGACCAGTGCCGCAACATGCGCATCGCCGCCGCGCCCAGTTTGAAATAGCGCCCGCGCACCGGATCGGCCAAGGTCCACTGCGGCGAACCGTCCGGGTCTGAGGCCGCCGGGGACAGTTGCAGGTCCGGCCGCAGGCTCGGCAAGTCCATGCTACAGGCCTACGCTCTGGCGCAGGCCGGCCAGCGGCCGCCGCAGCAGGTACAACGCCAGCGGGGCACGGTCGCCGAAGACCTTCGCCGTGCCTCGCAGGCCAATGCGCGGCGCCGTGGCATCGAAACGCGCATCCAATCGATACGCCAGTTGGCCGGCGGCGGTAGGCTGCGCTTCATAGGCCGAACGCTCGAGCCGGGCCAGGTGCCGCTGCAACGGGTCGCTGTCGAGAAACAACGCCACTTGCGCACCGGGCTCAAGGGCAATCGCGTCACCCACCGCCAATTCAATGCGTAACTCGGCCTGGTTTGGATCGGCGATTTCCATCAGCCGCTCACCGGTCTGCACGGGCTTGCCGAGCCAGCGCTCAGCGTCGGCAAACACCGCGATGCCATCCCGCTCGGCGCGCACTTCGCTGCGCTTGAGCAGTTCAAGTGCGTAGTTGCGCTCGGCGCGCTTCTGCTCGACGCGGGCAGCCAGCAGGTCAATCTTGGAACTGGATTCAGCGTCGGCAAACGAGCGCTGGGAATTGGCCTTGAGTTCGGCCTCGGCCACGCCCAACGCCCGCTCGGCCACATCGGCCTGGGCCTTGAGACTGGTACTTTCGAAACGCAACAACAGGTCGCCGTTCTTGACGCTCTGGTTGGGCTTGACCAGGAACTCGGCGATCACCCCATCCAACGGCGCCGCCACCACTTGCCCGCCCAGCGGTACCACTTCGGCCGGGGCCAAAACGGACTGGCGCACCGGGATCAGCAAGCCCAGCAGCAACAGCGCCACCAGCGCCACCTGGCGCTTGCGTGTCCAGCGCAGGCGCCATGGCTTGCGCGGTTGCAACGCCAACCACGCATGGCTGTAGGTGTCGCCCAGTTGCGACAGCAGCACTTGCTCCGGCGGCGTCCATGGCAGGTCGCGGGCCAACCACAAACCGCCGAACACCTGGCCCTGATGATCGATCAACGGCAGCCAGAACACTTGCCCGGCCGACAGGCTGCGCCAGTCTGCCCGGATGGATTCGCTCACCCCATCGGCGGCGATCACCCGGGCCTGGTTCAACAGGCCCTGTTTGAACAACTGCGCCACCGCCTGCTCGACAAACGCCACGAACGGCGCATTCGGCTCCACGGTACTGACGCCGGTCACGGCCTGGACCTTGCCGGCGATCAACAACGCGGCGTGGCGAAAGCCGAACAGCGCCTGGCCGTCGTTGACCAGGCTGTAACTCAGCTGCTCCGGTGTACGCGCAGCCCTCGTCTGGCGCTCCAGATCGAGGAAGCGGGCGAACACCTGCTCGGTACTGCCCGTCACTGGCGCGTTCACTTCGACTCCGAGAAACGCGCCGTGCCGCTCATGCCGGACAGCAGGCCGCTGGCATCCGGCACGTTCGCCACCAGCAGCAGCGTCTGGCTGCCCTCGTCGATGCGCGCGCCCAGGCGCTTGACCGTCGCTTGCAACGGCTTGCCGGTTTCATCGGGGACGAAGGTAAAGGGTTGGCCGGGCTTGAGCCGGTCCATCCAGCGTGAAGGCACCAGCAGGTGAATCTCCAGGGTGCGGTTATCGACCACATCCAGCAATGGCGCGCCGGCCGCGACGCTTTCATAACGCTGGACCTTGCGCGCCACCACCTGTCCATCGAACGGCGCGATCACGCTGCAACGCTTGACCTGCACCTGGTACACCTGGGATTGCGCCTGGGCCTCGCTGAGCCGCGCCTCGGCCCGCGACACCTCGAAACGCCCAACGGATTTCAACGCCGCCAACTGCCGGTTATGGGCCAGTTCTTCACCGGCACCACGGCTGGCCGCCTGGGCCGCATTGAGCTGGGCCTGATAGGCCGAACAATCGAAACGCGCCAGGGTGTCACCCTTCTTGAACGACTCGCCCTCGCTGAACGGCAACTCGACAATCCGCCCGGCCAACTCGCTGGCCAACACTGCCTGGTCCCGTGCTCGAAGCACGCCACGCGCCTCGCTGGCCGACGCACTGGTCGAGACGTTGCTCTCCAGCAACGGATCGTCGGAAGCCGGCGTCTGCGCCTGAACCTCGCACGTGATGAAGGCCAATCCCACAACCCAACTGCTCAAACGTCGCATGACCGTTACTCCCTGACGGATGGGCGGAGTCTACGACAGCGGTGGGGGGCGTCAAGGGAGTAGCGGTGAAGAAGGGGGAATTCTCTGTGGCAACGGTGGTGTTGACCTCGCGATTTCTTCAACTTAGGATTCGCTCACTGCTCAACCCCGTACGCAGAGATTAAGTTCTCTGGCCGTTGGGGTGAAAACACCGGCTTCGGCCGGTTTTTTCGTTTCTGGGGATTGAGAACAGCTCCAGAGTTGAACGCACTCCTTGTGGCGAGGGAGCTTGCTCCCGCTGGACTGCGCAGCAGTCCCAAACCCTAACGCCTCGGTGTATCAGGCAGATCGCATTCAAATTGCTTGGGGTTGCTGCGCAACCCAGCGGGAGCAAGCTCCCTCGCCACAGGTTCTGTGATCGACGGATCATCGCGCTGCCTACTCCACCAACCTCAACACCCCATCGCAATACACCACCTCGCGCCCCAACCAAGCCACATCCACCTGAGGCAATACCGCCGAAGGCTTGCGCAATTCACGCAGCAGCGTCGAGCCGTGGGACAGGCGGCCACCCATGCGCGCGATCACCGCACGGGCGCTTTGATAGTGGGCGTGGCGACCAGGGTCCAGGGTGTCCTCCAACAGGATATCCTCGCCCAAAATACCTTGAGCCTGCCCCGGGTAAATCAAGAAACCACTCGCCTGCTCGGTGCCTTCACGGCCGTCCTGCCAGAAGCTGCCGTCACGGCTACGAATGTCCGGGTGCGGGGTGAACCAATACGCCCGGTCCACCGCCGGCATGGCGTGATGCAAGCGAAAGAAAATCCGCATCAGGTTGTCGCGATACCATTCGCGCACTTGCAAGTAATAACCGCGCAGCCCCGGCAGGCCGGCGCCATGGGCCAGGCGAATCGCCAACGGCCATTGTGGGAAGGCCTGCAACGGCAGCTCGGTCGGTGCCGGGCGTGGCGTCGCTGGGTCGGTCTCCCACGGCAGCCGATGGGGGCTGTGTTCAAGGTTGTCATAGGCGGTCGGTGGCCGTCCCAGCCAGTCACCGCCACTGCTGGCCAAGGCGCTGGCGATGCACAGGTTGCCTTGCACCACGAACACGTAGAAACGGGTAAACCAGTCGGCCAGTTGCTGGCCGTCGGCGCCTTGTTCGGTCAGTTCGCGCAGCTCTCGGTCAAAACGTCGCAAGCCGTTTTCCAGCGTCAGCAAATGCCCCCGGGCGATGCGTTGCATGCGCAGGAACAACGGCAGCGAACGCAGCAGGCGCAGTGGCCGCCAAGGCAGGTGAGGGGTGGCCCCACCGACTTCGCCGGCGTAGCTGCTGGCGCTGATGCCCCAGTCGGCCAGCCGGGCGAGAAACAGGTCATTGTTGATGTACGAAGCGCCGCCAAACACTGCCGTGAAGGGCTCGTTGTCCTGCAGCACCCGCGAATCCCAACGCGCCATGATCGCCGGAATGCTCGCCGCCGCGCGGCGCTGGGCGTACTCCACCAACACACTGGGTCGGGGCGGCAGGATCTCGGCGATGTTGGCGGCGGTCAGATGGCGGCGCCAGCCGTAGTCGCTGATCGGCCGGTATTGCAGCAACCACAGTTGGGTACCGTCCCAGGCCCATTCGACGTCGCCGGGCACGTAGTGAAAGACCCGCAATACGCCTTGGAGAAAGCGCCATAGCGCCTCGGCGGTCAGGCCGAGGGATGGCTTGAACGTGCCGCTGTTCCATGACTCGCCGAGACGGGAAATAACCGCCCGCTCGGGGCTCACTTGGCCATCGGCCAACGACTCCAGGTGCCCCTCGACCCATTCCAGTTCAACGGACAGGTGACGCACGAACGCGATCCCGGACAGCCGTGGCGCGATGAAGCGCTGCACCACCACTTCCTCGACACCCGCCGCGCTCAACTCGGCAATCCGCGCTGGCACGTTGTGCGTCGGTTCGCGCAGGTACGTGGTGCTCAAGCCCGCATTGGCCGCATCGGCCTGGTCCTCACCGTAACTGGAGGAACGCACCGCCCAGGTAGCGTCCGGCTGGCCGTCCAAAAAAACCCGCAGGCGCGGATCATCGCAATGGTTGAGCGACAGTGCCGCCGGCACCGGCTGCCCCGCCAGCGCCGCGAGACGCAAGCGGCCGCCTTTGGTATGCGCGACAAAACCACGCTCGCCAGACTCCAGCCATGCCGTGAATTCAGCGGGCGAGTCGATCCATGGGTAGTGGCCCCAACCGGGCTTCAGGCTGATGGTCAGGTCGGCACGGGCCAGAATGGCCGACCAGGCCGCCGCCTGCGCGATGCCCAATACCTTGTCCTGATCGCCCCACACCAGTTCGACCGGGTCGGTGATCCATTCCAGCAACGGCAACGCGGTGTCGGCACGCACCAGGTCCCAGTGCGGCACAAAGGCTCGGCAACGAGCGTAGCCGGCGCCCATGCGTTGGTACTGCGCAGGCGTCCAGGCCTGGCTGGAGAACTTGTGGGCAAACAGCGTCGGCTTGTTCGCCAGCAGCCAATGAATGGTCTTGCGAATCGGCAGTGGCGACATCAATGCCGGCAGTCGCCGCTGCCACAAAAACGCGCCCACCGGCGCCAGCAACACGCTGCGGCAAAAATGCCCCGGCTGACGTTGCAAGGCGTGCAGCACCAGCAAGGCGTTGACCCCGACCGCCATGATCGCGCTGCCCTTGTCCGTTGCCGCCAGCAACGCCTGCGCGTAGGCCGCCAGGTCTTCGCAAGGAGCTTGGGAGTTGTTGCCAAAACCGGGCAGTTCCAGCGGCACCACGTCGTGGTGTTGAAAATGCGGCAACGCGTCGTCCCACCAATCGGCGGCGCTGCCGTTGCCGGCCAGCAGGTACATCCGGGGCTTGCTCATGGGCGCTCCTCAGGCCAAGTCGCGCAGGGCGGCGTCGAGCGTCGGGTAACGGAACGTATAGCCGGCCTCGACGAGACGATTGGGCACTACCCGCTGGCCGTCGAAAAACAACTGGGCCATCTCGCCGGCCAGGGCGCGCACTGGCGCGGCAGGAATGTGGAACCACACCGGGCGCTTGAGCACCTTGCCGACACTTTCGGCAAACAACGCCTGGCTGACCGACTCGGGTGCCACCAGGTTGTAGGTGCCGCACAGGCTTTCATCATCGAAGGCTCGGGCGATCACTTGGATGACATCGTCGCGGTGCACCCAGCTCATGATCTGTTTGCCGTCGCCCATGCGCCCGCCGAACCCCAGGCGAAACGGAATCAGCAACGGCAGCAACGCACCGCCCGGACCGAACACCACGCCCAGGCGCATCACCACCTGCCGCACGCCCAACTCAGTGGCAGGCCGGGCTGAAGCTTCCCAACGCACACAGAGTTCAGCCATGAAGCCATCGCCCTGGGCGGCGCTTTCATCGAGGCTTTCGCTGGCGTCACGCACGCCGTAAAAACCCACGGCTGAGGCCTGTATCCACAATGCCGGTTTGTGCCGGGCGTTTTTCAACCAGGCCATCAAGGCTTCGGTGGTGTTGACCCGGCTGGCAATGAGTTGCGCCTGGCGCTTGGGACTCCAACGCGGCCCGGCCACCGGGGCACCCGCCAGGTTGATCACCACATCGAACATTTCGTCATGGCCCAGCTTGCCCAGCGAACGCAGGCAGCGGGCGCGGCCGTCAAACAGATAGGCCGCTTTCAACGGATCGCGAGCCAGCACGCTGACCGTGTGCCCGGCGTCGAGCAATTGATTGACCAGGGTCTCGCCGATAAACCCGGTGCCCCCCGTGACCAGCACGCGCTTGTAGGCGCCGCCGGCAAACGGGTTGGCCGGCTTGCCTGCGCGTTGCATGCGCAAGGCCGCCAAGCCGTCGCGAATACCCGAGGCCGTGACCCCGATGGCGAACAAGGTCAGCAGCCAGCCGCGCCAACCGAGGTCGATCGCGCTCAGGCCGGTGGGCAAACTCGCCCACTGCGCCAGTTGCACGCCGTACAGCGCGAAAAAGGCCCCGCCGTTGACCGCCAGCACCGTATGCATGATGCGCTCGATGGCCGGCAGCTTGCGGCTGCGGTCCTCGACCACGAAGTCCCAGAGCGTCAGGCAAATCTCCAGGGCGAACAGCAGCGCGATGACAATCGCCCACGTTCCCTCGAAGGCCAGATGCGCCATGCCCAGGAACAGGATCCCGTAAAAGCACGAGCGCAAGGCGTGAATGGACAGCTCCAGCCGCGCACTGTGGCGATAGGGCAAGGCGACGGTGAGTTCGTGGTGATACAGGGTGTCCAGCGCACCGAGGATGGCTTGGGCAATCAGTAGGGCGATCGCCCAGTCCAGCAGTGGAAAATCAGCCATGGTTGGAATCACTCGACGCGTTGTCAGTCAGGGAGGCACGGCGGTCGTGGCGATAGAGCCAGAACAGCGGCGGCAATAAAACGAGCAGTGCGAAGCTGTCGAACCACAGGTGCGACCAGACCTGTGCCTGGGCGGAAATCCACATGTCCTGGGGTGCCCACAGCAGGATGCCGGCGATCAGCCAGCCCCAGGGCATGGCGCGTTTCAATCGATTGCCGATGTGGACGAGGGCGAGCATGTACAGCGCGTAGCTTTGCAACGTGGCGCCGAACAAGGCCAGCCACCAGACTTGTTGTGCGTGGGCCGTAGCGGGCACGGCATTGGTGCCCCAGAACGCTTGTTCGATGGTGTTCAGATAGTGATCGAGCAAGCCAGAGTGACCAGCCCACGTCAGCGTGACGCCGGCGAGCAGGTGCATCAGGGCCGCCGCGTACAACCAAACGACCAGGGCTTTGCGAAGAGGGCTGTAAGAGGTTGGCATTCCATGTCCTGAAGGCTTGCTTGAGGGCGGCCAGTCTAAAGGAAATGGGAGGGGCTTTACTGGCCTGATGGGTTGGCAGCGATAATTAAATCTCGTCAACGAGACCTGCTTCGCAGGCCCCCAGCGTTCCTTCCGGCACACCGCATCGCCCGGGTTTGCGACTGCTGCGCAGCCGAGCGGGAGCAAGCTCCCTCGCCACAGGTTCTGTGTACCGCTTACCTACAACTGAGTCCTAGGAGATTTCCTTCAAGTTGCGGCGATGTTGGTGAACTTGTCCGGCTTGAGGCTCACCGCTAGTCTGGGTTTGTCACTGAAAAAACGGTGACAGGGACGTGCAAGTCCGAAATATCTGTTTAGGGCGAAACAGCCCATGCCATTCAGCGATCTCAGTTGGATTCGCTGCGTAGCAAAGGCTCCTTACTGGTCGTTTAGGAGTTCCCCAATGACAACAGCAGAAACGAAGCCCACTTCACCCAGCTCCAGCACACTCGACGAAGCAGCCCAACGCGCCCTCGACTACTACCTCAACCCCAAACCGACCGATGAAGCCTCGGGCAAAACCCAAACCGCCCAACTCTTCATGGTCGCCCCAGACATCGACACCGAAACCCTGCTGGCCAATGCCTCCGAAGACCTGCTGTCCATCAGCGCCATCGCCGCCGACCTGGCTGATGATGTCGACGGTTCGCGCCGCAGCGTGATATTGGCGATCAGCCGGATGGCCGATGGGGTGCATTTGTTGGTGGAAAGGGCGATGGATCGGCTGGAGGTTCAAGCGGCGGGCTGACATACCTGTGGTGAATTGAAAACCGCCTTCGCGAGCAGGCTCGCTCCCACACTGGATCTGTGTCGAACCGAAACATCGAGATCAACACCGATCAACTGTGGGAGCGAGCCTGCTCGCGAAGGCATCGGCCCAGACAACCCCTGTGGCGAGGGAGTATTACTTCAGAACGGCTCACCGCTGCATCCCCCAACGCTTCACCGTCACCCGCTCCAAACTGTCGAACACCAGGTTCTCCACCAGCAACCCGATGAGGATCACCACCGCCAACCCGGCAAACACCTTGTCGGTGTACAGCTCGTTACGGTTCTGGAAGATGTACCAACCCAAGCCGCCCTTGCCGCTGGTGGCACCGAACACCAGCTCCGCGGCGATCAGGGTGCGCCAGGCGAACGCCCAGCCGATCTTCAACCCGGCGAGGATCGACGGCAGCGCCGCCGGGATCAGGATGAACAAGACAAAGCGCAGGCCTTTGAGCCCGTAGTTGCGCCCAGCCATGCGCAGCGTTTCCGACACGCCGAGAAACCCCGCATACATGTTCAACGCCAGCGCCCACAGCACCGAATGCACCAGCACGAAAATCAGGCTGTTCTGCCCCAGGCCGAACCACAGCAGCGCCAAAGGCAACAGGGCGATGGCCGGCAGCGGGTTGAACATCGAGGTCAAGGTGCTGAGCAGGTCGCGGCCCAACTGGGTCGACACCGCCAGGGTAGTCAGGCCAAACGCCAGGAGGATGCCCAGCAAATAACCCTTGAGCAGCACCACCAGGGAAATCCACACTTTGCCCAGCAGCTCGCCACTCAGCATTCCGTCGTACAACGCGCTGGTGGTCTGCAAAAAGCTCGGCAGCAGCAGGTCGTTATTTTGATAGCGGGCTACTCCTTCCCACAGAACCGCCAGCACAATCAGGATCAGCGCTTTACGCAGCCAACCCTGTTGCCAGAGGCGCTGGCCCAGGGGCAACTCCCGCTCCAGCGGCACGTGGGTCAGCGGTTGCAGGTCGACTTCGTATTCTTCGCGCACAGGCGATAACTGGCTCATGAAACGCTATCCTTAATACGCGATACGGATGTCGGTGAAATCCAGCTCACGCTCGGCGTCCGGCAACTGGCCTTGCTCGAACAGCAACGAATGAATCCGCCGCGCCGTGTGCTGGAAACCCACGCCGCCGAGGCTGTGCAGGTCGTATTGATGGCTGTGGATTTCCGCCCTCACCCGTCCCGGGTGCGGCGACAACAGCAAAATACGATTGCCCACCACCAATGCCTCTTCAATGGAGTGGGTGACGAACAACAACGTGAAACGCACCTCTTCCCAGAGCAGCAGCAATTCTTCCTGCATCTTGCGCCGGGTCAGGGCATCGAGTGCGGCGAAAGGTTCGTCCATCAAGAGGATTTTTGGTTGCATCGCCAGCGCCCGGGCAATGGCGACGCGGGCCTTCATGCCACCGGACAAGGTGTGGGGGTAGGCATCGGCAAACGCCGCCAGGCCGACCTTATCGAGGTAATGCAGCGCCCGCTCCTCGGCCTCGCGACGCTTGAGCGTGCCCGACGCCAGCAGCGCGAACATCACGTTCTGCTTGACGGTTTTCCACGGCGGCAATTGGTCGAACTCCTGGAACACCACGATGCGATCCGGGCCTGGCGCGTTGACGGTTTGGCCTTGCAGGCGAATTTCGCCTTCGCACGGTGCGATAAACCCACCAATGGCCTTGAGCAGCGTGGACTTGCCGCACCCGGACGGGCCGAGCAATACAAAGCGGTCCGCCGGATCGACCTCGAAACTCACTTGATGGGTGGCCCGCACCACACGCTGCGGGGTGCGGTATTCCAGGCTGACGTTGTCCACTGACAGCAGCGCAGTGTCAGCGGAGGTGGCGTTGCTGGCCGCGTGGCCTTGCAATGGCGCGTTCATGACGATCAGCTCCCCTGCAATGGCTTGGCGTCCTGGAAGAAATAATCTTCCCACGACGCTGGTTTGTTCTTGATGGCGCCGACGCGGTAGAGGAACTCCGCCAGCGGGTAGGTGTTTTTCGGGGTGACGGTGAATTCGATCTGCGGGTTGTCGATGATCTTCAGCAAGGTCGCCCGGTCGATCTTGGCCTTGGTCACCCGCAGGTAGATGTCCGCCGCCGCGCCTTTGTCCTTCTGGGCGAACTTGGCCGCTTCAGTCAGCGCCTCGACGAAGGCCTTGTAGGTCTTCGGGTTTTGATCGCGGAATTTCTCGGTGGCGAACAGCACCGTGGGTGAATTCGGCCCGAGCACGTCATAGGAATTGAGTACGACGTGGACGTTGGGATTTTGCAGGGCCTGGTCCTGGAACGGCGGGTTGGAAAAATGCCCGGTCAACTCGGTGCCGCCGGCAATCAACGCGGCCGTGGCGTCCGGGTGCGGGACGGCCAGGGTGTACTTGTCGAGGCGATTGAAGTCCTTGTCGCCCCACTGCTTGGCGGCGGCGAATTGCAGGAACCGCGACTGCACCGACACCCCCACCGCGGGGACCGCGATGCGGTCCTTCTCGGTGAAGTCGGCGATGGTCTTGACGTTCGGGTTGTTGCTCAACAGGTAATAGGGAAAGTTGCCCAGGGAGGCCACGGCCTTGACGTTCTGCTTGCCACGGGTGCGGTCCCAGACCGTCAGCAGCGGTCCGACGCCAGCCCCGGCAATGTCGATGGAACCCGACAGCAACGCATCGTTGACCGCCGCGCCGCCTGATAGCTGGGTCCAGTCGACCTTGATGTCGATGCCCTCCTCCTTGCCATGCTTCTCGATCAATTGCTGGTCGCGGACCACGTTCAGCAACAGGTAAACGATGCCGAACTGTTCGGCGATGCGAATCTCGCCCTCGGCGTGGGCGCTGGCGGGCGCGACGAGGCTGCCGGCCAGCAAACTGAACCCCAGGCCGATGGCGGCGGCCAGCGGGGCAAAAGCAATGCGTGTGGACATGGTGATTCTCCGGGCTTTTTGCGCGAGGCGCAGCCGATCAGAAAGGGGCGTCGCCCTGGATGGTGGTGCGGTACAGCTTGCGGCGCAGATGACTCGGGCAACCGGCGGCCAGGTGAATCAACGAGCGGTTGTCCCAGAACACCAAGTCGTGGGGCTGCCATTGATGGCGATAGATGTTCTGCGGCAGCACGCTGTGGGCATACAGATCCGTCAGGATGGCTTTGCTTTCATCTTCCGGCAGGCCGACGATGCGGGTGGTGAAGCCTTCGCTGACGAACAGCGCCTTGCGCCCGGTTTCCGGATGGGTGCGGACGATGGGATGCACGACTTCGGCGACCTGGGCCAGTTGCTCAGGCGTGAGCGTCGGGCGCCAGTTGCCTTCGAATTTGGTCTCGCTGTAGCGCGCCGTGTAGGAGTGCGCCGCCGAACGGCCCTCCACCGCTTTGCGCAGCGTTTCCGGCAACCCGTCCCAGGCCTTGTGCATGTCAGCGAACAGCGTATCGCCGCCTTCGCTCGGCAGCTCCTGGGCATGAAGCATCGAGCCGAGGCTGGGCAGTTCTTTATAGGAAAGATCCGAATGCCAGAACTTGCCGGCGTCCCCCAGGCCGATGGATTGGCCGTTTTCGATGATGTTGGAAACGATGAGGATTTCCGGATGCCCGGCCAGCAGGAATTGCTTGAGCACATGGATCTGCAGCACGCCAAAACGACGGCTGAAAGCAATGTGCTGTTCGGGTGTGATGCGTTGGTCGCGAAACACCACGACGTGATAGTCCAGGTGGGCGCGGTGGATGCGGGCGAAATCCTGGTCGTTGATGGGGCTGGACAAGTCCAGGCCAACGATCTCGGCGCCTACGGCATCGGGGAATGGACGGATGTCGAACGACTGCGGCGCGATGTTCGCGGCATTTGAATCTGGAGAAAAAGAGACGGCTGGCATACATCACTCCCACGCACGGCGCGCTTGAATGGGCGCGCAATCGATCAAAACTCACGGCGTTACCGTGTTGGTTTGTGTCGTGCGGCGCGCCGATTGGTCGGCAGGTACGCAGGGGGATGACTTTAAAGGTATAAGAACAGCAATTTAAATACTAAAAATGCATAACCATATGGCAGAACCGGTGGGAGCGACTCTGATCCTGTGGGAGCGAGCTTACTCGCGATGGCGTCAGGTCAGACACGCATCTGTCGCTGACACATTGCTATCGCGAGCAAGCTCGCTCCCACAAGGGTTTCGGGAGCACCACGGTCCTGTGGCGAGGGAGCTTGCTCCCGCTTGAGTGCGCAGCGCTCATCGCTTTTTTTGGGGCCGCTGCGCGACCCAGCGGGAGCAAGCTCCCTCGCCACAAAAGCGTCCAAATCATCAATCATAAATTGATCAACAGTAAATCCTGTGGGAGCGAGCTTGCTCGCGATGGCGTCAGGTCAGACACGCATCTGTCGCTGACACACTGCTATCGCGAGCAAGCTCGCTCCCACAACGATTTCGGGAACGCCACAGAGATATCGCTGGACCTGGCGACTCGGTGCTACCGCTCGTGCAGCGCCTCGGACCGGGCCTTGATGATCGGCTTGAGCAGGTAGCTGAGCACGGTTTTCTTGCCGGTGATGATGTCTACCGACGCCACCATCCCTGGGATGATCAACAAGGGCTTTTCAGGCGTGCCCAGATGGCTGCGTTCGGTTCGCAGCCTGATGATGTAGTAGGTGGTCTTCTTGTCTTCATCGGTGATGGTGTCGGCGCCGATCTGTTCCAGCTTGGCTTTCATCCCACCGTAGATGGTGTAGTCGTACGCGGTGAATTTCACCGTGGCGTCCTGGCCGGGGTGCAGGAAGGCGATGTCCTGGGGACGGATTTTCGCTTCCACCAGGAGGGTGTCGTCCAGCGGCACGATTTCCACCAGGTCGCTGCCGGGCTGGATCACGCCGCCGATGGTGTTCACCAGCAGTTTATTGACAATGCCGCGCACCGGCGAGGTCACCAGGGTACGGCTCACGCGGTCTTCCAAGGCCTTGCCGGTGGCTTGGGCCTTGTTCAGGTCGGTACGTGCTTCGTTGAGTTGGGTCAGGGCTTCGCTGCGGAACTTGCCGCGGGTCTCGTCGATCTTGCGCTGCACTTCCTTGATCGCCGATTCGGCGCGAGGAATCGCCAGCGTCGTGGCGTCCAGTTGCCCGCGGGTCTCGACTTCGGCGCGCTTGAGCCGCAGCACTTCCACCGGCGACACCGCGCCTTGGGCCACCAACGGCTCGGACATGTTGATTTCCTGGCGTTGCAGCGCCAGGCCGGAGCGGTACTGCGCCTGCTTGGACACGAACTCGCGCAGCTCCTGCTGGCGCTGGATCAACTGCTCCTGCAAGCCACCGATTTCATCGTGCAATTGCTGGCGACGGCTGATGTACAGGGACTCTTCGCTGGCGGCCTGGCCCGGCACCGCCTTGAGCACATCGGCCGGGAAGTTCAGCGGCCGGTCATCGACCTCGGCACTCAGGCGCTCGACTCGCAACAGCATGGACAGGCGATCCGCTTCGGTCTCACCGACGTTGGAGACGAACCGCGTGTCGTCCAGGCGAATCAACGACGCGCCGGCCTCGACGATCTGCCCTTCCTTCACGAACAGCTCAGCGACGATGCCGCCTTCCAGGTTCTGGATCTTCTGGATCTTGGACGAGGGGATCGCCTTGCCGTCGCCCTTGGTCACTTCGTCGATCTCGGCGAAGTTGGCCCACAGCACCAGGAACACAAAGAAGCCGATGATGCCCCAGATTGTCAGGCGCACCACCCGGGGAGCGTCCTCGATCAGGGCTTTGTTGACCTCGGGCAGCGGTTGGCCATGCAGTGAGTCGGAGCCTCTGAAGTAACGACCCACAGCGCCCTTGAAACCTGATTTAAGCAACACTGATCTGCCCCTTCTTCAACGCTTCCATGACAGCGGCTTTCGGGCCATCGGCGAGGATCTGTCCACGGTCGATCACCAGCAGGCGGTCCACCAGGGACAGCAAGGAGGCCCGGTGCGTCACCAGCAGCACGGTCTTGTTTTCCACCACGGCGGCCAGGCGCTGTTTCAAGCGTTCTTCACCGGTGTTGTCCATGGCGCTGGTGGGTTCGTCCAGCAGCAGGATCGGCGGGTTGAGCAACAACGCACGGGCCAGGGCGACATTCTGGCGTTGGCCACCAGACAGGTTCTGCCCGCGCTCGCCAACTTGCAGTTCATAGCCTTGCGGATGCAGGCGGGCGAACTCATGCACGCCGGCCAGCTCAGCGGCCTGGAGCACCAGTTCGTCTTCGACGTAACGGGCACCGGAGGTCAGGTTGTCCCGCAGGGTCCCGGCCAGCAATTGGATGTCCTGGGGCACGTAGCCAATGTTGTAGCGCAGCTCGCTGACGTCGATCTGGCGGATGTCCACGCCGTCCACCAGCAAGGCGCCGTCATCGGGCTGATAAAGGCCCACCAGCAACTTGGCCAGGGAACTCTTGCCCGAGCCGCTGCGGCCGATGATGCCGATTTTCTCGCCCGGCTTGATCACCAGGTTGATGTTCTTCAGCGCGGGGTTCTGTTGGTTCGGGTAGGTGAAGTTCAACTGCCGGCATTCAACGGCGCCCTGCAACACCTTGCGACTCAGCGGGCGCTCGTCGAAATTGCGCTCCTGGGGCAGCTCCATCATCTGGTCGACCGAGGTCATGGTCACCCGCGCCTGCTGGTAACGGGTCAGCAGGCCCGACAGCGAGGCCAACGGGCTGAGGGCGCGGCCGCTGAGCATGTAGCAGGCCACCAGCCCACCCATGCTCAGGTTGCCGGCGATGATCAGGTAAACCCCGAAGACGATCATGATCACCCCGGCCAATTGCTGGATCAGCAAGGTGATGTTCATCGCCAGGCCGGACAGCATCTTCACCCGCAGTTCGAGGCGGCTGAGGGTGCCGATGGTCTGTTCCCATTGGTACTGGCGTTCACTCTCGGCGTTGTTGACCTTCACCGCGTCCAGGCCGGCCAGGGTTTCGATCAGGCTCGACTGGCGCTCGGCGCCCAGGGCCATGGTGCGTTCCATGGTCGCGACCAACGGCTTCTGCAAGGCATAGCCGATCAGCAGGGCAATCGGGAACGCCAACACCGGAATCCACACCAGGTGCCCACCGATAATCGCGATGACCATGAAGATCAGCAGGGTGAACGGCAAATCGATCAGGCTGGTGAGGGTGAGCGAGGCGAGGAAGTCCCGCAGGCTCTGGAATTCATGGATGTTCTGGGCAAAGCTGCCGACCCGCGCCGGGCGGTGTTTCATGGCCATGCCGACGATGCGCTCGAACAGCGTCGCCGAAATGATCAAGTCGGTTTTCTTGCCCGCCAGGTCCAGGCAGAGGCTGCGCAGCATCTTGAGGATCAGGTCGAACACATAGGCGCCGGTGATGCCGACGGCCAATACCCACAGGGTCGATTCGGCCTGGTTCGGCACGACGCGGTCGTAGACGTTCATCACGAACAGCGGCGCGGCCATGGCGATGATGTTGATCAACAGGCTGGCGGCGATGGCATCGGCGTACAGCCAACGGGAGCGCTTGAGGGTGTCGCGAAACCACGAACGCGCCCGGGGAATGAGCGTGCCGTGGTTAACGTCAAATTTATGCTGCGGTTGGGCGAAGAACACCTTGCCGCTGTAGTCATCGGCCAGCAGCTCGCGGCTGACCGTCACCTCACCGCCGTCGCTTTCGCTGAGCAGCAATCGCGCCTGGTCGTCACCGACCCAGCCCAGCAATACGGCGCTGCGGCCGTCTTTAAGCAGCAGCAGCGCCGGCATGGCGATGGTCGGAATTTGCTCGAGTTTGCGCTGCAACACCCGACCTTGCAGACCGGCACGGGCTGCCGCGCGCGACAATAATTCGACGCTCAGCCGTTGCTTGGGCAGCGGCAGGCCGGTGGTGAGCATCGCCGCGCTGGCCGGCTTCTGATGCAGCATGCAGAGCGCCAGCAGACCGTCCAGCAGCGGGTCGTCGTGCAGCGTGCGCGGGTCATGAACTAGTTCGACTGGACTGACTTCTGATTCCACGCTCGGCACTCTGACTGATTAAAACGGGTGGTAGGACTCAATTCATCCCAGGCAACTGGACCTTGGGTTTCACGTCGTTCTGCACAACCGATGCCAACGGCGCGACCACACCCTGGCTTTTCAACAACTGGCCCATGGTTGCCTTGATCCGGTACTGGGTGAACAGCTGCACATTCTTGATTTCCGCCAGGCGACGGGAAGCGCTGAACAGCTCGTTTTCACTGTCGAGCAAGTCGAGCAGCGTGCGTTCGCCGAGGCTGAACTGTTTCTGGTAGGCGGTGCGCACGTTGGCACTGCGGTCTACGTATTGCTGGGCGACCGGCACCTGGGCGTTGGCGTTGTTCAAGGCGTTCCAGGCCAGGCCCAGTTCTTCGTTCAACTGGCGCAGCGCGTTGTTGCGGATGTCCAGGGCCTGGTTGGACAGGTACGACTTGGATTCCAGATCGGCCTTGTTGCTGCCACCGGCATACAGGTTGAAACGCATGCGCAGCATGGCTTGCCATTCATTGTTGTGACCGTTCTGGCCGTCCAGGTCGTTGTCGGCGGTGCGCCCCAACTCGGCGTCGAAGCGTGGGTAGAAGCTCGATTTGGCGGCTTCGTACTGTTGCTCGGCGGCAGCGATGTCGGCTTCGGCCGAACGCAGCACCGGACTGTTTTCCAGCATCTGGGCGCGGGCTTCGGTCAGGTTGGCCGGCAGCAATGCCAGAAAATCGGCAGGACGCTCCAGTTGATCGGGCAGTTGGCCAACGGCGCTGAGGTAGTTGGTCTCGGCATCGGCCAGGTTGGTTTGTTCGGTGATCAAGTTGTTGCGGGCCTGGGCCATGCGCGCTTCGGCCTGGTCCAGGTCAGCGCCGCTGCCCACGCCACGGGAAGTGCGCAGCTTGATCTGGTCGAAAATGCGTTCGTGGCTCTTGAGGTTTTCCTCGGCCAGGCGCACGAACTCACGACGGGTCAGCACGTCCAGGTAAACCTGGGCCACGGTCAAACCGGTGCGCTCGGAGGCGTCCAGCAACGAGTAGGCACGGGCATTGACGGTGGCTTGTTGACGCCCGACTTCGCTGGACGTCGCAAAACCGTCAAAAACCATTTGCGACAAGCGCAGGCTCGATTCGCTGCGGTTCAGGGTTTCCCAATGGTTATTACCGCCCGAACGGGTGGTGACGCTGTCGGTGCCTTCGCGGCCATATCCGGCTGCAAGGTCCACTCTAGGCAGGTAGCCGCCCTTGGCCGCCTTGAGTTGGTAATCCGCCGCAAGACGGCTGTTCACGCCGGCCTGGATTTCAGGATGGACATCCAAAGCCTGTTGCATGGCCTGCGGCAAGGTTTGTGCTTGTACGAAACTGGCGGCGAGGATGAAGGGTAAAGCCTTGAGCAGGTGCGAACGCATGGTTGGATTATTCCCAGAACTCTTGTCTTGAATCACAGCGAAACGTGGCGCTGCATCGGATGATGGCAACCGGAATGACCGTATGTCGGAAAGTTCAAAACAGGAGCAGGAACACGCACTGAAAGAACAGGTCGCCGCTTAAATATCAATGTGACATTACGTTGGCAATTGTTTAGGATGGCCAGCAGAAGGTCAATAGTTTGGCACAAACAAAAATGATCGGAAAAACAGCCAAAATATTGACAAAGAAAAGCGTCAAATAACCTTACCTTGTACACATGAACGTCCAGACCGCTGCTGCCCAAAAGCCGCCGGGTCCATGGAAGTCTACTGAGCGTGGCACCCGGAGAGTCTTCAATGAGCAGTGTTATTGCCGTTGTCAAAAGCATTGTTGGTCAGGTTTTCGTCGTATCCCCAGAGGGCATCCGGCGCGTACTCATTGAAGGCGATCGCCTGAACGTAGGCGACCAGTTGGACACCGGCCCTGCCGGCGCCGTCACATTGGAGCTGGCCGATGGCCGCACCCTGGACCTGGGCCGCGACACCCAGTGGAGCGCCAATGCTCCGGACTCGTCCACCGACCTGGCACAAGCCACCGCCCAGGCCGCGCCGTCGGTAGAAGAGCTGCAACAAGCCATCGCCGCGGGCGTCGACCCGACGACTGCCCTGGAAGCTACCGCCGCCGGCGCCACTGCCGCGGGTACAGGGGGCGCCGCCGGTGGTGGCCACAGCTTTGTGGTGCTGGATGCCACCGCCGGCAGCGTCGACCCTACCGTCGGTTTCCCAACCGAAGGCCTCGCTGCGGCGGCGGCCACCGATGACAACATCCTGGGTGGCGATACCACGGCCGATACGACCGCCAACGCCGTGCTCAATGCGACCATGACCCTGAGCGCCACGCCGACCCTGACCGAGGCCGGCGGCGTGCTGGTGTACACCGCGACCGTGACCCAGGCCCCGCAGACCAACCTGACCGTAACCTTGTCCAACGGCGCGGTCATCGTGATCCCGGCTGGCCAACTGACTGGCAGCGTCAACGTTCCACTGGCGCCGAACGACACGGTCTACAACGACCCAAGCCAGATCAGCGTGACCGTCACCGGCACCACCGGCGGCACCGGCATTGCCGTGACCGTGCCCACTACACCGGCCGTGACTCAGATCACCGACACCGTCGACACCACCACCGTCACCCTGAGCGCGGGCAATACGGTCACCGAAGGCGGCCAGATTACCTACACCGCGACGCTGACCAACCCGGCCCAGACTCCGGTGACCGTGACCTTGAGCAACGGCTCGGTCATCACCATTGCTGCTGGCCAAACCACCGGCACTGTCAACGTTGATACGCCAGCCAATGACGTCTACAACAACGGCAGTACCGTCAGCACCACCATCACCGGTGCGACCGGTGGCAACTTCGAAAACCTGGTGCCGAGCACGGCGCCTGCGGTCACCACGATTACTGATTCGGCGGATGCCACTGGCCTGACCCTGACGGCCAGCAATACCGTCACTGAAGGCGGCCAGATCACCTACACCGCCACCCTGACCAACCCGGCCCAGACCCCGGTGACCGTGACCTTGAGCAATGGCTCGGTCATTACCATTGCTGCTGGCCAAACGACCGGCACGATTGCCGTGGATACCCCGGCCAACGACGTCTATAGCAACGGCAGCACTGTCAGCACCACCATAACCGGTGCGACGGGTGGCAACTTCGAAAACCTGGTACCGAGCACCACGCCAGCGGTTACGACGATTACCGATTCGGTTGACACCACCGGCTTGACCTTGACCGCCAGCAACACCATCACCGAAGGCGGTTCGATTGTTTACACCGCCACCCTGACCAACCCGGCCCAGACCCCAGTGACCGTGACCTTGAGCAATGGCTCGGTCATCACCATTGCTGCTGGCCAGACGACCGGCAGCGTTAACGTCGAGACGCCAGCCAATGACGTCTACAACAACGGCAGCACGGTCAGCACCACGATTACCGGCGCAACCGGCGGAAACTTCGAAAACCTGGTGCCGAGCACTGCGCCTGCGGTCACCACCATCACTGACTCCGCCGACACCACTGGCCTGACGCTGACGGCCAGCAATACCATCACCGAAGGCGGCCAGATCACCTACACCGCCACCCTGACCAACCCGGCCCAGACCCCGGTGACCGTGACCTTGAGCAATGGCTCGGTCATCACCATTGCTGCTGGCCAGACGACCGGCAGCGTTAACGTCGAGACGCCAGCCAATGACGTCTACAACAACGGCAGCACCGTCAGCACCACCATTACCGGTGCGACCGGTGGCAACTTTGAGAACCTGGTGCCGAGCACGGCGCCTGCGGTCACCACGATTACCGATTCGGCCGACACCACCGGCCTGACGCTGAGCGCCAGCAACACCATCACCGAAGGCGGCCAGATCACCTACACCGCGACGCTGAGCAACCCGGCCCAGACTCCGGTAACTGTGACCTTGAGCAATGGCTCGGTCATCACCATTGCTGCTGGCCAAACCACGGGCACCGTCAACGTCGATACACCGACCAATGACGTCTACAACAACGGCAGCACCGTCAGCACCACCATCACCGGTGCGACCGGTGGCAACTTCGAGAACCTGGTGCCGAGCACGGCGCCTGCGGTCACCACGATTACTGATTCGGCGGATGCCACTGGCCTGACGTTGACCGCCAGCAACACCATCACCGAAGGCGGCCAGATCACCTACACCGCGACGCTGACCAACCCGGCCCAGACGCCGGTGACCGTGACCTTGAGCAACGGCGCGGTGATCAACATCGCTGCCGGCCAGACGACCGGGACCGTCAACGTCGAGACACCGGCTAATGACGTCTATAACAACGGCAGCACGGTCAGCACCACGATTACCGGCACAACCGGCGGTAACTTCGAGAATCTGGTGCCGAGCACGACGCCTGCCGTTACTACGATCACCGATTCGGCCGATACAACCGGCCTGACGCTGAGCGCCAGCGAAACCATCACCGAAGGCGGCCAGATCACCTACACGGCGACGCTGAGCAACCCGGCCCAGACCCCGGTGACCGTGACCTTGAGCAACGGCGCGGTGATCAACATCGCTGCCGGTGCGACCACCGGCACCGTCGCCGTGGATACACCCGCCAACGACGTCTACAACAACGGCAGTACCGTCAGCACCACTATTACCGGTGCGACGGGTGGCAACTTTGAGAGTCTGGTGCCGAGCACTGTGCCTGCGGTCACTACGATTACCGATTCGGTAGACCCTACTACCGTGACGTTGACTGCTACGCCAACCGTGAATGAAAACGGCACCATCACTTACACCGCGACCCTGACCGATGCCAATGGCAATCCGGTCACCGCGCAGAACGGTCCGGTGACGGTCACGCTCGACAGCGGCAAGACCATCACTATTGCAGCCGGCGCAAGTTCGGGTGCGTTGGATGTCGCGGTCGGAAACGATGTTTACCAAGGCCCAACCACCGTCACCGAATCGATTGCCTCGGCATCGGGCGGTAACCTCGAAGCCATCGCGCCTAACACCGCTCCGGTTAGCACCGTAGTCAGCGATGTCAACGACACCACCACCGTGACGTTGACCGCCACTCCGACCGTGAATGAAAACGGCACCATCACTTACACCGCGACCCTGACCGGTGCCGATGGCAAGCCAGTTACCGCGCAGAACGGTCCCGTGACCGTGACGCTGGAAAGCGGCAAGACCATCACCATCGCCGCTGGCGCAAGCTCGGGCACGCTCGATGTCGCTGTGGGTAACGACGTTTATCAAGGTCCGACCACCGTCACCGAATCGATTGCCTCGGCATCGGGCGGTAACCTCGAAGCCATCGCGCCTAACACCGCTCCGGTTAGCACCGTAGTCAGCGATGTCAACGACACCACCACCGTGACGTTGACCGCCACTCCGACCGTGAATGAAAACGGCACCATCACTTACACCGCGACCCTGACCGGTGCCGATGGCAAGCCAGTTACCGCGCAGAACGGTCCCGTGACCGTGACGCTGGAAAGCGGCAAGACCATCACCATCGCCGCTGGCGCAAGCTCGGGCACGCTCGATGTCGCTGTGGGTAACGACGTTTATCAAGGTCCGACCACCGTCACCGAATCGATTGCCTCGGCATCGGGCGGTAACCTGGAAGCCATCGCTCCAAACACTACGCCAGTTAGCACTGTGGTCAGCGATGTCAACGACACCACCACCGTGACGTTGACCGCCACGCCTACCGTGAACGAAAACGGCACGATCACTTATACTGCGACCCTCACCGGCGCCGACGGCAAACCGGTTACTGCGCAAAACGGTCCGGTCACCGTGACGCTGGAAAGTGGCAAGACCATCACCATCGCCGCTGGCGCAAGCTCGGGTACGCTCGATGTCGCTGTGGGTAACGACGTTTACCAAGGTCCGACCACCGTCACCGAAAGCATCAGTACCGCCACTGGCGGCAACCTCGAAGCTATCGCGCCAAACACCGCTCCGGTTAGCACCATCGTTAGCGATGTCGACGACACCACCACCGTGACGTTGACCGCTACGCCGACCGTGAACGAAAACGGCACCATCACCTACACCGCGACCCTGACCGGTGCCGATGGCAAGCCCGTCACCGCGCAGAACGGTCCGGTGACCGTGACGCTGGAAAGCGGCAAGACCATCACCATCGCCGCTGGCGCAAGCTCGGGCACGCTCGATGTCGCTGTGGGTAACGACGTTTACCAAGGTCCGACCACCGTCACCGAAAGCATCAGTACCGCCACTGGCGGCAACCTCGAAGCTATCGCGCCTAACACCGCTCCGGTCAGCACCGTGGTCAGTGATGTCGATGACACCACCACCGTGACGTTGACCGCTACGCCGACCGTGAATGAAAACGGCACCATCACTTACACCGCGACCCTGACCGGTGCCGATGGCAAGCCAGTTACCGCGCAGAACGGTCCCGTGACCGTGACGCTGGAAAGCGGCAAGACCATCACCATCGCCGCTGGCGCAAGCTCGGGCACGCTCGATGTCGCTGTGGGTAACGACGTTTACCAAGGTCCGACCACCGTCACCGAATCGATTGACTCGGCATCGGGCGGTAACCTGGAAGCCATCGCTCCAAACACTACGCCAGTTAGCACTGTGGTCAGCGATGTCAACGACACCACCACCGTGACGT